>JADQBC010000144.1 GCA_016903655.1 Gomphosphaeria aponina SAG 52.96 = DSM 107014 | reverse complement strand
GTGATGGGGTGATGGGGTGATGGGGTGATGGGGTGATGGGGTGATGGGGTGATGGGGTGATGGGGTGATGGGGTGATGGGGTGATGGGGTGATGGGGTGATGGGGTGATGGGGTGATGCACTCATTTGTCTATCATGCTTTAATCAAAATGGTATTATAATTTAAGTGTTTCAAAGTTGAATTATTTAAGATGTCTATTGACCGAATTTTAGATTTAATTAAATCAGGAGAAAATTCACGGGTTGAGTTTAAATCTGGAGAATTTCGCAATGAAAGTTTAGCCAAAGAAATCGTTGCCTTTGCCAATATGAAAGGTGGCACAATTTTAGTGGGCATTGAAGATAATGGAGAAATCTCAGGAGTCAAAAATGTTCATTTATTGATGGAAAAAATAATTTCTATCTGTCGTAATAATATTCAACCTTCTCTCATTCCTGAATTAATCTCAATTTCCTATGAAGATAAATTTATTCTCATGATTGAAATTGAAAAAGGCATTTGTAAACCCTATAAAGTAAAATCTCTTAATCGTTACTATATTAGAGCCGGTAGCGTCTCCATCGAACCCACTCAAGAAGAATTAATTAGACTTTTGCAAGAAGGAGGGCAATTTCACTTTGAGGTATCTTCTATGCCTCGTACGGGAATAATGGATTTAGATCCTTTAAAATTACACTATTATTGTCGGGAAATTAGGGGCATATCAGAACATGAAAATAATTCTCGTACTTGGTACAATCTACAAATTCTTGATCAAGAAGAAAGATTAACCATCGCAGGTAGTCTTTTTTTCTCTCGACAAATAGGACGAATGTTACCCCAAGCGGGAATTGAATTAAATGCTTTTGCAGGAAATGATGTTACTTCACCTTTAATTGATAGTCTGGCTTTAACGGAAACTATTCCCGAAGCGATTCAAGCTGGTGAGTCTTTCGTCAAACGTAACTCTCGTCATCTTCCTGTTTTTAATGAAGAAGAAACTCGCCGTCATGATATACCAGACTATGAACCTTTTGTGATTCGAGAATTATTGGTTAATGCCTTTGCTCATCGTGATTGGTCGATTTTTGGTCAGTCTATTCGTCTATTATTATTCAATGATCGTTTAGAGCTATTTTCCCCCGGTAGTTTACCTAATACTTTAAATCTCGATCGCGCCCTAGCAGGTATTTCTTATTATCGCAACCCTTTAATTGCCCAAATGCTTAAAGATTATGGTCTAATGGATCATTTAGGACGAGGATTATTGAAAATAATTAAATTTTATCATTCTAATCACCTAGCGACCCCTATTTTTGAAAATACTGATACTTTTTTTCGTGCGATCGTTTATAAACCATAGACTTCTGGTAAAAATTATGATTTATCCCCCCTAAAGATTTTCAACCGAAAGCATGGTAAAGAAAATAAAAAAGATGCGATCGCACCGAGACAACCACAGAAAGCGGGAGCGAGTTTTTTCTCATTTTTCTCCTAGAGATGATAATATTATTTACAAGTTTGTAAATGAACTAGAGAAATTAACCTTATGCGTTGCCCGACTCTCAAAGAACTTCCACCAGCACCAGAAGGCAAAACGGGGTGGCCCTGGACAGAAGAAAGTGAACAGTTACCAGATAAAATGCCCGCTGGTTCGGACTGACCACACACCTAATTATAATTATGGTAAATTTATAGAAGAAACAATTCGCTCGGTTTGGTTACATTGTCTTTTCTCCCATAGACTCATTATCTTAGTCTGATTCTAACCTGTTGAATAATGCCAAGTCAAAACCTAATCCGAATAAAGTGCGATCGCACCCAGACAACAAAAGAAAGCTGGAGCGAGTTTTTTCTCATTTTTCTCCTAGAGATGATAATATTATTTACAGGTTTGTAAGTGAACTAGAGAAACTAACCTTATGCGTTGCCCGACTCTCAAAGAACTTCCACCGCCACCAGAAGGCAAAACGGGTTGGCCTTGGACAGAAGAAAGTGAACAGTTACCAGATAAAATGCCCGCTGGTTCGGACTGGCCAAAAATTAGTATTGTCACACCTAATTATAATTATGGTAAATTTATTGAGGAAACAATTCGCTCAATTTTACTTCAAGGTTATCCCAACTTAGAATATATTATTATTGATGGAGCAAGTACAGATAACTCAGTCGAAATTATCAAAAAATACGAACCTTGGTTAAGTTATTGGGTTACAGAGAAAGATAAAGGCCAGGCAAACGCCATTAATAAGGGCTTGGGAAAATGTAGCGGTGAAATTTTTAATTGGATTAATTCTGATGATATTTTATCTCAAAATAGTTTAAAGTCCATTGCTCAAGAGATTCAAAATGCAGATGCCCTTGGTGGACAAGTTTTGAATTTTCAGGACAATCAAGTGCAAGTTATCCCCAACAATAACCTGTCTTCATACAATTTTGTAAGAGACGCAAAAAACTCAATTTTTCACCAACCAGGATTATGGTTAAAGACAGATTTAGTTAAAAAGATCGGTGGACTTATAGAAGATTATAATTACTGTTTTGATTGGGACTTGACTATTAAATATTTATACTTATTTCCTAACATCAATTATAGCTCAATCGTATTAGCTCAATTTAGACTTCATGATATATCAAAAACGATCAACTATGCAGAAGGTTTTGATAACGAAAGAGATCTTGTTTTAAATAATTTACTCAAAGATAAAAAATATCACAAACTCCATCATTTAATCAAATTGAGAAATAGAAAAAAAAGTTGGAATAGATATATTTCTGAACAATTAACTATTCAAGGGGATAAATTACTTCGGTCTAGGGATATAATTTTTCAGGCCTTTAGAGATCCTCAGATTCGATGGACAAGGTTTACCATGGGGGCTTTAAAACGAATTCTCACTTCGTAGTTTTATGTGAATTATGAATATAAGTATTATTATTACCAACTATCAACAAGGAAAGTTTTTACTTCCACTACTTGATTATTTGTGGAAATCAAATTACTTCCCTCATGAAGTAGAAATTATTGTGGTTGATAACCTATCCTCTGAATCAGAATTTCTAAGACAAACCCTATGTCATAAAGAGCAACAAGTTTCTTCTTTAATTACAACAAGTTTTATTTTCCTTGACCAAAATTTTGGACCTAGTTACTCTCGCAATCGGGGAGCAGAAAAAGCTCAAGGTCAATATATTCAATTATTAGATGCTGATGATTGGATTGATCCCATTAAAATCATTCGTCAATATAACTTCGCATTAAAGAATAATTTTCCCAGCTTCGTAACTTCAAAGTGGGCAAGGGTAACATGGGAATCCGATTGGAATCATAGAAAAGATATTTTCATTTATCAGCCTCATTTTAGCGATCCTATTCCTCTTTCAGTAATCAAAGATGATGGATTCGTTCCTTTAATGTCTGGATTAATTAATAGACAATCTTTTTTAGAAGCTGGAGGTTTTAGAGAAGATATGTGGGTTATTGAAGATGTAAGATTTTTAATATATTTATCGAAAATCAATCCTCATTTTATGGTTTGTCCTAGTGAAGAACCATTATTTTTTTATCGTGTTGGCAATAATCAAAGTTTATCTAATTCCCGAAAACTAGAATTTGTTAATGCTTGTTATGCTAATGCTGTTTATGTAGAGGAGTTGCTAGGGTTGGAAAATCTTAATGATAGTCAGATAGAGATCTTAATCAAGGCGTATGGAAATATCGCAAGGTTCTTTTTTGAACATGATCGAGCTAAATTTAAAGAATTGCTTGGTAGAATTAAGAAGCTCCAACCAAAATACATTCCCCATAGCCCAAAAGCGTTAAGATACTTATCTCATTTGCTGGGCTACGAAAATGCAGAGGCGATCGCCCTCAAATATCGACAACTAAAAAAAATTATTAATTCCAGAGCTAGGTAAACTAAAATCAACAGATTTTAACAAAAGGATAAAATTAATTATGTCTTTTAATCAGTATAAAAATATTGCTCAAGTTTTGGGTGATTTTCCCTTGAATTATATAGAAGAAAACTTTATGCAGGAAAAATCATTATCCCTAGATAGTTATTTTGTTAATCGCTTTGAGTTACTGCTAAAAGAAGGAGTTGTTTTTAACTCAGAATCTGCAATTTGCGAAGGTATTATTTTCCCTATCTTAACAGAAATCTGGCAAAAATATCGAGATAATTTATTAATTTGGAGTCATCAACCGTTAAACTATGATGAAAAATTGTCAGGAATACCTGATTATATCATTGCCAAAAGATCTTCAAGAGGGAAAGTAATTTTTGAATCTCCTTATTTAATATTAGTAGAAGCAAAAAAAGATAACTTTGAAGAAAGTTGGGGGCAATGTTTAGCTGAATTAATTGCAGCACAAAAACTGAATAATCAACCAGATAAAAAATTATACGGTATTGTTTCTAATGGTAAAATTTGGGAATTTGGCAAATTAGAAGAAGATAATTTTGTCAAAAATATTCAAGAATATAGTATCTCTAACTTAGAGCGATTATTTGGAGCTTTGAACTACATTTTTGAAATTACTTATTTATCTATAGGCGATCGCCCTTAAATATCGACAATTAAAACAAAAACTATGGTCACAAAAATAATGAAGAATATAGTTTATTTCTTACATCTTAATATCGCTAGATCAAAAACGTTGTCAGAATTTTATTTAAACTTATTAAGCAAAATAATTAAACCTTTTCCTGACACAAAAATTAAACAACAAATTTTAAATAGCATTAATTCTGTTAACTGGCAAAATCTTGACTTACAACCACAAAACATCATCGTTGGAGAAAAAATACAGTTTAAAATTATTCCTCATATTCAAGAATTTGATTGTCAATCACTGCTTGTAAAAAAAGTACAATACGAAGTAGAGGTTTTTGATTATTTAGATAAGCATATCGATAAATTTGATAGCGTAATTGAGATTGGTGCTAATGTAGGTATCTTTACAATTTATTTCTATAAATCTTTTTTAAAACATAATAAAAACATAAAAATATTTGCCTTTGAGCCTTCTCAAAAAGCATATTTAAGACTGTTAAAAAACTTAGAGATAAATAAAGCCAGTGGTGTTCAAACTTATAATTCAGCCATTGGCAATAAAGTAGGTTTTTTGGATTTTTTTGAGCCTGAAGGTCATCTTACCAATGGTTCTTTAAATAAGGAATTTGCAGATTTATTTTCTGAGCAAGTTAATCAAAATAAAGCCTTAGTAATTAGTGCAAGTTACTTGTCTGAATTAGTCAATGAAGATGATAAAGTTTTGGTAAAGATAGATGTTGAAGGCTCAGAATTTGATGTTTTATCGAGCTTGAAAGACTTTATTTTAAATCAAAAACCAACATTAATTATTGAAGTTCTCCATACCTATCAACAGCATTTAAACGAACTGAAATTTTTGCAGGATAATTACAATTTATATAACTTAACCTCCGATGGTTTAATAGAACATTCCCAATTTGAGGCTACTTCTTTCCGAGACTATCTTTTAAAACCAAAATAAAATATGACCAAAATCATTCATCTCCCCTTCTGTTTCTATCCTGATCCTATGGGAGGTACAGAAGTATATGTGGAAGCCTTAGCCAGAGAGCTAACTAGACTAGGCATCATTAACATTATCTGTGCGCCCAGTGCTTCTAATCAAGCCTATACCTACAATCAACTATCCATCAGACGTTTTGCCCTTAATCAAGAAATTAAGCATCTCAAAGAAATCTATGGAGAGGGAGACGAAAAAGGAGCATTAGAATTTACCTGCATCCTAGAGACAGAAAAACCAGACTTAATCCACCTTCACGCCTTCACCCGTGGAGTTTCATTAAAACTTGTCCGCATCGCTAAAGCAAAAGGTATTCCCGTTATTTTTACTTATCATACTCCCACCGTAAGTTGTCAAAGAGGTACTTTACTGCGTTGGGGGGAACAAATTTGTGATGGCAAAATAGAATTATCTAAATGTACTGCCTGTACTTTACATAGCTTGGGGGTTAATCCTTCCCTTGCCCAAGCAATCACTAACTTACCTCCGATCGTTAGTCAAGCTGTTACTAAATTTAATCTTCAGGGAGGCATTTGGACGGCTTTACAAATGTCAGAGTTAGTTAAATTACGTTCTCAAGCCTTGCAAAACCTAATGAAAGAGGTAGATCACATTATTGCCGTGTGTGATTGGGTGAAAGATGTTTTGACAATCAATCAAGTTCCCCCAGATAAAATCACGGTGATTCGTCAAGGATTGTGCCAAGAATTACCCCAGTCAACGCCACTCAATCCCTCTCAAAATGACACTCAACCCCTTAGATTAGTCTTTTTCGGTCGTGTCGATCGCACCAAAGGGATTCATATTGTTCTCAACGCCTTAGCCACCAATCCTAATCTCAATGTTCGGTTAGATATTTATGGTATTTGTCAAGGAGACTCTAGTTATCAGCAACAAATTAAAAAGCTAATTGAAAAGGATAAGCGAGTTTTTCTTAAAAACCCTGTACCTTCTAGCCAAGTAGTGGAAACCATGAGAAATTATGATATGCTGGTTGTGCCTTCTCAATGGTTGGAAACGGGTCCCATGGTAATCCTAGAAGCCTTCGCCGCTCAAATTCCCGTTATTGGCTCAAACTTAGGGGGAATAGCAGAGTTAGTAAGGGATAATGTTAATGGGGTGCTAGTGGAAGCCAGTTGCCTAGCCTCATGGGCAAGGGTAATTCAATCATTTTGTGAGCATCCCGAAAAAATAGAGGATTTGCGATCAGGCATTTCTGTACCGATGATGATGGATAAAGTAGCGGAGAGAATGAAAGTGATTTATAATGATTTCAGTAATTAAATTTCCTGTTGAAAACTCATGTAATTACAAACTGAAAATTATGTCTTCAAATCGTCCAAACTCAGAAATAGAAATTCAGCGCTCCTATTATCGTGATACGGCTCAAGTTTATGATCAACTCCATGTTCATGAAAAAGATGTTCACTACTTTGCCTTAACTTTTATGGCAGGGATGATCGAGTTTTTAGATTGTGAATCTGTCTTGGATGTTGGGGCAGGAACAGGAAGAACTGTTGCTTACTTAAATGAAAAATATCCTTCCGTAACGGTTAAAGGCGTTGAACCCGTAGCGGAACTTCGTCAAGTTGGATATTCCAAAGGTTTGTCACCCTCGCAACTAATGGAAGGTGATGCTTTGTCTCTCGCATTTGATGATAACTCGTTTGATATTATCTGTTGTTTTGGAGTTTTACATCATATCAAAATACCTCGTTTAGCTATTCAGGAAATGCTAAGGGTTGCTCGAAAAGCAATATTTATTTCTGATAGCAATAATTTTGGGCAAGGTTCATTATTAGCTCGAACCTTAAAGCAAGGATTGAATTTACTAGGTTTATGGCAAATAGCTGACTTTATTAAAACAAAAGGAAAAGGCTATACTATTTCTGAAGGAGACGGTTTGGCTTATTCTTATTCTATTTTTAACGATTTCAATTTCATTCGTAAAAACACAAAAAGTGTTCATCTCTTAAATACCTCTAACTCCACTCATTCTGATTTGTATAAAACTGCTGATAATTTAGCTCTATTAGCAATAAAATAACATATAACTTCATTTAACAACTTTGCTTAATTAGTATTATGAATTTATTAGAGACGATCGCCACAAAAATCAGACACAGTAAATACTTGAGTAAGTATAATGCACTCTGGGATTCTGTGCGTCCTTTATATAATCAATTTATTTCCCAATATGGAAAGAAAGGACTATTAAGGAAAATTAATGGAACTGACAACATTCTCGTGCTTCCAGAATTTCGAGGAGTTGCCGAAGTTTATGAAACAGATGTCTGGCATCATTTTATGGCTAATTTACAAACAAATGATCGAGTAGTCGATGTCGGCAGTTATATTGGTCTATATGCGATCGCCATAGGAAAAAGATTGAACGAAGAAGGTAAAGTTTATGCTTTTGAACCTGATCCGAACAACTTTAAAGCCCTTGAGTCTCATATTAAGCTAAATCAATTAGAAAATAATGTTGAAGCTATTAATTTAGCCGTAGCAGACAAAGTTTCTACTGTCTATTTTCAGTCTGGACGTGATAGTCAATCTTTTGTCTCAAATGAATATTCTGAAGATTTAATCCCAGTCAATTCTGTTTCTCTGGATAACTATTTTCCTACATCTAAGATAGATATTCTAAAAATAGATGTGGAAGGCTATGAGGAGAAAGTAATACAAGGTGCAACTAACTTGCTATCGGATAAAAACAGAAAACCTAGATTAATTTATCTTGAAGTACATCCTTTTGCATGGTCTAATGTCGGAACAAATTGGGATTCCTTACTGAATCTGTTACAATCTCATAATTATAAGATATTAACATTCAATGGCGATCGCCCCGAATCAATTACTTGGTGGGGTGAAGTTTTTGCCCAAAGACTAGATTAATAATTTTTCTTTACTAAACATCAAAATTGTAAATATTAACTATGATGATTCAAATACCCCTCTCAGACTTCCCCGAAACTATCCAAAACTTAGTTAACCAAGCTCAAATGACAGGAGATAATCTAACTATCACCAAAGAAGGAAAACCCTTAGCCGTTATTCAACCTATTACAGAGAAAAAAAGGGCAACTTTTGGAGCAATGAAACATAGAGGCAAGATATTAGGGGATATAATCGAACCCACATCTAACCTAGTTATTTGGGATGTTTGATCGTGAAACTTTTATTAGATACTCATATTTGGCTTTGGTATCTTCTGGGTAATTCTCGTCTTTCCAATAATCTTATCAAAACCATAGAAGACGAAACAAACCAACTATATCTTAGTCCTGTTAGTATTTGGGAGGCATTACTATTAGGAGAAAAACAAAAAGTAATACTACAACCGACCTCAGAAGAATGGATTAAAGACAGTTTAGAACAACTGGAAGTGATAGAAGCACCTTTATCCATTGAAATAGCTATTTTAAGCAGAAAATTAAACCTAGCACACCAAGATCCTGCCGATCGATTTATTGCGGCTACAGCAGTACATTATAATTTGATACTTGCCACTGTAGATCAAAATCTTACCAATGCTACTTGTTTCCAAACTCTGAGTTGATCACAAATCCTCAATTTATGTTATGAATAATGACAAGTTTTTGCCCAAAGACTAGATTAAAAATTTTTATTTATTAAACATCAAAAATATGACTCAATCTAACCCTCAACAATATTATGACCAACACTATAATATTTCTAATAAATTAGCTTGGGAAAATTGGCAACCAAATCCTCAATTAGCGAATAGAAACTTAAAAGATTTCAGGATTACTTCTAATGCCCAAGAAACCGTATTAGCAAGAATTGCCAAGTTTGCACCATTTGCTAAAACTCTGGACATAGGTTGTTCTGCTGGAGATTTTATTATTCCGATTAGCAAAGTAAGTGATCAATCCTATGGACTTGATATAGTTGATTTCTCGATCGCTTGGCAACTTGTTTCCAGTCAATATAACAACATTCATTTTCAAAAAATCAATTTGGATGAATCAAATTTACCATTTGTTGACACAGAATTTGATTTAGTGACAATGTTGATGGTTTTAGAACACGTTTTTGACGTACATCATGCCATTAAAGAGGTGAGTAGGGTGTTAAAGCCTAATGGAATTGCTGTAATTCAAGTACCAAACATTGCGTATTTAAAAAATCGACTAGAATTATTAATGGGAATACTGCCATGTACCTCTAATTTTGAAGACAGAGAAAATAAGAGCGAATGGGATGGTCAACACCTACATTACTTCACCCTTAATTCTCTGAAAAATCTACTAAATCAATATAACTTATCTGTAATTGAAACTCTTTGCTCAGGCAAACTAAACAAGATTAGATCATATTACAGTTCTCTATTAGGAGCAGATTTGATTATTGTTGCTCAAAAAAATGAAATTTAATTAATGATTATTTCAATGCCTAAAAAGCGTATTTTATACATCCAATATACCAATCCAGCAGGGTATCCACCATTGGAACATAGTTCCCGCATTTTAGCCAATGATGGCTGGGAAGTTCTTTTTTTAGGTACTGGGGCAAAGGGAGCAAATAGTCTCCAATTTCCTGAGCATCCTCAGATCACTGTTTTGCAAATTCCTTTTTGTGAAGCAGGGTGGCGACAAAAATTACATTATCTTCGTTATTGTGTCTGGGTGTTAATGTGGGTAGTGCGTTGGCAACCTCAATGGATTTATGCTTCTGATATTTTAGTTTGTCCGATCGCCTATTTTTTGACCCTCGTTGCTAACACTCAAGTTATTTACCATGAACACGACTCCCCCAACTCTGTTGCCAATAATATTTTTATGGCTTGGTGTTTAAAAACTCGTAAGTTACTGGGCGATCGTGCTAAATTCTGTATTTTGCCCAATCAAGGAAGGATTGATAAGTTTATCTCTGAGACAAAGACGAGTAAGCAAGTCTTCTGCGTCTGGAATTGCCCTAGATTAGATGAAGTTAGTCCTCAGCGAGGCGACTACAAAGACAATGAAAGTATTTGGCTTTTATATCACGGCTCGATCGTTCCTGCAAGACTGCCATTGTCTGTAATTAAGACTCTTAAACACTTACCTGACATAATTAAATTGCGAATAATTGGTTATGAAACCGTTGGAACAACAGGATATATCAACCAGATAAAAGCATTAGGCACTCAGATAGGGGTTGATGAAAGATTGGAAGTTATAGACGCTATGCCCAGAAGTGAACTGCTAAAATGGGTTATGAAAAGCGACATCGGATTAGCTTTAATGCCTGTGGGTAGCGATGATACCAACTTAGTGGCAATGACAGGTGCTTCTAATAAAGTTTTTGATTATTTAGCCTCTGGTTTACCCTTGATTGTTTCAAATCTTCTTGATTGGGATAAAATGTATGTTGAGACGGGTTATGGTTTAGCCTGTGATCCAGAGGATGTTAATAGCATTGTCAATGCTGTACAATGGTTTATCAATCATCCAGAGGAAATGAGGGCAATGGGGGAAAGGGGAAGACAAAAGATTTTAGCTGACTGGAATTATGAAAAACAATTTCAGCCAATAGCAGAAATACTTAATCAATCGTAAGCCCATGAAAAATGCACATAATTAGCCGTAAACTGTTGCGAGAATATTGTCGAAAACACGCAGATGCTTGTGAATCTTTAGATGACTGGTATAAAACGGCTCAACAAGCAAGTTGGACGAATCTTATTGAAGTTCAGAAAGTTTATCCTCAAGCTGAATCTGTTGGTAATTTTACCATTTTCAATATCAAAGGCAATAACTATCGTTTGATTGTTAGCATTAATTACACTAAACAGATCATTTATATTAAATATGTTTTAACTCATGCAGAATATGACAAAACCTATTGGAAAAAAGACCCTTACTTTTAACTCAGAGGTTTATAACCATTTACTTTGTAAATATCAGCCTCAGATTATAACAAATGAAGAACAAAATCAAAAATTTCTGACTATAGTTGAAGAATTGATGTCTCACTCTACCTCAACACCTGAAGAAGATATGATTTTAGCATTACTTGTGAAACTTATCGAAGATTTTGAAGAAAAAATCTATTCCTTAAATCTTTCTACCCCCCATTCAAGACTTCTGCATTTAATGGAAGCAAGAGGTGTAGAAAAAATTGATTTATTTAAGATTTTAAGTAAACAGGGAATCTCTTGGGAAATTCTTGATGGTCAATTAGAAATTACGACAGATAAAGCTAAGATTTTAGCAGATTTTTTTCATGTTAATCCAAGTTTATTTTTAGAAACTTGATGCTCAAGCTGGATTTACCCAAGCTAAACCAGAACAATTCACATCATCACTGAATCGATGAAACACAACAACATTAAAACTATCGGAAAATTATTGCGATCGCTACCTCGTTTTAGAGGTAAATATCGTTTAGCCAGATTATTGTTAGGCGATTTGCATAACTCTACAAATCTTCTGTTGGCTATTAATGATAATACCAAATATTTTTTGCCTAATTTGCTAGAGCCGATCGCATTTGCTTTATTGGTAGATGGCGTTTATGAACCCCAATGTATTGATTTAATGCTTTCTCATCTAGCTCAAGATAGTTTGTTCTTAGATATTGGAGCCAATATTGGGGCTTTTAGCGTTCCGGCGGCAAAACATCTTAAACAATTAAATGGCAAGGTGATTGCAGTAGAAGCATCGCCAAAAATATTGCCTTATCTTAGAAAAAATGTGGAAATTAATAATCTGGAAAACATAGAATTATTATCACTAGCAGTGACAAACAGCGATCATAGCTCTGTTGAATTTTATGAAGCCCCAACAGAAAAATTTGGTATGGGTTCTATTTCCCCACAGTTTCAAAGCACTGCAATAAAAGTTCAGACAATAACTATTGATTAGACCTCTTGCGAAACTAATTATTTTCTACTAATAGAAGTTGAAGTTTTAACTCATAATTATAAATCCCAGCGATTAAATTAAATCTTAATCCAAACTTTCTTCTTCTATTTCTGTATCTACTAGATAAAATCCTA
>JADQBC010000075.1 GCA_016903655.1 Gomphosphaeria aponina SAG 52.96 = DSM 107014 | reverse complement strand
TGAAGTTGTTGTAAAATCGGATTAATTGAATCAGTTAAGAGAATACTTTGGGGGTGTTCTTGAAAGTTTTTCACAAAGGTTCCATCCGATTCTGGTAATTCAGTATGGTCTGGTAAAGTTGTTGGCAAATTGTCAGAAATTTCCGTAATTGTCATAATTTTCCCCTGTTCTACCTCAGTTTTTTGATTTTAAAGGGTTGATAATTTCTAGCTTTTCAGAAACAATCAGACCATCTTGCATATCTTCAGAGAAAAGAATCCTGGCATCAGCCTGAAGAGAACTCGCTACAATCAAACTATCCCAAAAAGAAAATATATATTTCTTGCGTAAATTTGATGCTTGTAATAAAACTTCTTGGTTGTTATCTATTACTTTATATTTTTTGTAAAAAGAAGCTATTAAAGCTTGAATTTGCTCTTCAGAAAAGATGGATTTTCTCAGTAAATTAACGCAGACTTCATTAATCACTTGCGTACTTACTGCAATCACTTCCTCTTTAGCTGATATTAAAGATTTTGCTTTTGAGTGTTTTTCATCTGTTTCTCCACTTTTTATTAGGGCATAAAGCCAGATATTGGAATCGACAAAGCATTGCTCTTGATTTTCAAGCTTATCGCTCATAAATTTCCTCCCGCTTCAAAGGAGAAAAGTTTTCAACCTCTATCGGGTCACTCAGAAGTTGCTCCAGCAAATCTTCTGCTGTAACTTTTTCCTCTTTTAAGAGAATGACTTGAACATTTTTTTTGTGTTCAAATTCTTGCTTATATGCGTCAGGAATTTCTATAAATCCATTTTTGATATTCGCTTTAAACTCTACCGCAAACATAAGTAAGCGCTCCATTGGATTTAGGTAAATATTATTGATATTCTAACTAAAATTGGGTTAACTGTTTTAGCAATCGGTAATACTAAAATAGCGAAATTTTACTTCCTTGGAGAATCTCCTCCCAAAACTCGCTCTTCATGTTACCCTGAATACTAATCCGATTTTACCCTTTTCTCTTAAAGCGCCTATGGTTCATATTAAGCGCGTTGAACTCTCCAATTTTAAATCTTTTGGCGGTACTACGAAAATTCCTCTACTGCCTGGTTTTACTGTGGTTTCTGGCCCGAATGGTTCGGGAAAATCTAATATTTTGGATGCTCTTCTCTTTTGTCTGGGTTTGGCTAGTTCTAAAGGAATGCGTGCTGAACGTCTCCCTGATTTGGTTAATCACAATCAAGCTAAAAATGGTCGCTCTGCTGAAACTAGCGTCTCTGTTACTTTTCATTTGGGGGATTTAGATGATTTAGAAGAAATTACTCCCCCAGACTCCTCTGGGGAAATTACCCCCCCCAACCCCCCCTTGTTAAGGGGGGGAGAGAATACCCCTGCAGACTCCTCTGAGGAAATTACCCCCCCTGAACACTTGTTAAGGGGGGGAGATACTTCTAAGCAGGGAGAATGGACTGTTACCAGACGTTTGCGGGTGAGTAAGGGGGGAAATTATTCCTCAACTTATTACATTAATGGGGAAGTTTGTACCGCTAATGAACTCCATGCACAATTAAATCGTTTGCGCATTTATCCCGAAGGTTATAATGTTGTACTTCAAGGTGATGTGACGAGCATCATAAGTATGAACTCTAAAGAAAGGCGGGAAATTATTGATGAATTGGCGGGAGTTGCGGAGTTTGATCGCAAAATTGAACAAGCTAGAAAAACTCTCGACACGGTAAAGGAAAAGGAAGAACGTTCTTTGATTATTGAAAAGGAATTAATCAATGCTCGCGATCGCCTTGCTGCTGACCGCATTAAAGCTCAAAAATATCAAGAACTTAAATCCCAAATTCACGAAAAACAACAATGGGAAGTTGTCTTAATTTGGCGTTCTCTCCAACAACAACAACAACAACTTTCTGCACAAATTACTGCTGCTGAAGCAGAAGAAACTAATTTAACTGAACAACTAAATTCTCTTAACACTCAAATTACTCAAGCTACTGATTCCCTTAAACAACTCAATACTAAAATAAAATCTTTGGGAGAAGATGAACAACTTTCTGTTGCTTCTCAACTGGCTACTCAAAAAGCTAAACGTTACCAACTCCAACAGCGTCAAACAGAACTAGAAAACCTCACTCAACAAACTAACACAGCAATTTCTACAACTCAGAAGGAAATTGAGCAACATTATCACACTATTACCCAACTTACCCAGGAGAAAAACTACCTAGAAACAGAAATCATCCCCAACCTAACTCACCAAAGAAACCAAGTTAGAATAAGCTTAGAAGAGAAGAAAGAAAAAGCTCAGGCGATCGCTGCTGCCAGTGATGCTTGGGTACAACAACAAACTGCTCTTTCTCATAAAATTGCTGACCTCCAAAAAATTCTCAACCCCCAACGTACCCAACAAGCTAGGTTAACTGAAGCTCAAAACCAATCAATCAAGAAAATAACAGAACAAACCCAACTTTTACAAACCACTGCAACAGAACTTACCACTAAAGAAGAAAATCTTGCTCACCTTTCTACCCAATTTACCACCTCACAGCAACTCATTCAAACTCTAGCTCAACAATTAACCGCAGCAGAAGCAGAACAAACAATGCAGCAGGAAACTATTACCCGTCTCTTAAAAGAACAACGGGAAAAACAAAGGCAGTTGGATAAATTAGAAGCTACTAAACAAGCTCAACAAGAAGCTCAAGGTACTTATGCAACTAAAATTATATTACAATCCAATTTACCAGGAGTTTGTGGTTTAGTCTGTCAACTCGGACAGGTAGAACCTTCTTATCAACTCGCCTTAGAAATTGCAGCAGGGGGTAGGTTGGGTCATATTGTGGTGGAAAATGACCAGGTTGCAGCATCGGGAATAGAATTACTTAAACAACAACGAGCTGGACGAGCTACATTTTTACCTTTGAATAAAATTAAAGCTCCCCGCTTCAATGATACTGTAGCCCTTCGCTATGCTAAAGGTTTTGTGAATTTAGCTGTGAATTTGGTTGACTGTGACCCCCGCTACCAGCAGATTTTTGCTTATGTTTTTGGCAGTACCGTTGTCTTTGCTACTCTGAATGATGCTCGTCCTTTTTTGGGCGACCACCGCATTGTTACTTTAGATGGGGAACTACTCGAAAGTAGTGGCGCAATGACTGGGGGAAGTGTGGCAAATCGCTCTTCTCTCCGTTTTGGGGTTCGTAGTGAAGAGGATTCCGAAGAAATACAAACTCTAAAAAGACGTTTGGCAGAAATTGAGACAGTTTTGACTCCGAGCGAAATTGCTTTAGCACAAAACAAAGCAAATGTCAAGGGTTGGTCAGAAAAATTAACTGAAGCTCGACAACTGGGAAGAGAAAACCAGCTACGCAAGGAACAGTTAGAACAAGAAATTGGGCGTTTGACTCGGGAAAAAGTACAATTAACCGCTCAACTGGGGGAAAATAACCAGGAATTAGAGATAACAGCGCAACGGTTGGTGGTTCTGGGGCAAGAAATACCAGAATTAGAGATCCAGTTACAAGAAGAGCAAGAGAAGTTAGCCGAGTTGGAAGCATCTCAGACTCATAGTGAATGGCAAGAAATCGCGAAATTAATTAAAACAGAAGAAGTTCAGTTACAGGAGAGAGAAAGAGCGTTGCGTCAAGCAGAAGAAAAGCTCAAAGATATTGCAAATCAATTACTTAGGGAGGAAGAGAAAAGACAACAAGCAAATGAGGGTTTAAAAGAAGGTGAACAGAAATTGATAGAAGTAGAGGAACAACAGGGAATTATTGGGGAGGAACTGTTAGTTTTAGAGGAAAAAATCAGGGAAACAGAAGGAGAGTTAGAGAAATTATCAGCAAAACTGGGGGAAACAAAACAAGAACGCGATCGCGCTGAAGAGTCCCTAAAAAAGCTGCAAAATCAACAACAAAAGAAAATCTGGCAACTCCAGAAACTCCAAGAAAATCAACAGGAAAGAAGAGAAGAATTAGGAAATTTACAACAAAAGCTTGAAGAACAAAAAGCAGAACTTCCTGACCCGTTACCAGAAATTCCCCAGTTAATAGCTACGGAAGGAGAAACCATTACCTTTAGCAATTTTGCCGAACAATTAGAACAATTACAGAAAGAAATTCGTAATGGGCAAAAGCGTCTGGAAGCAATGGAACCAGTAAATATGTTAGCCTTGGAAGAATATGAGCGAACTCAAGCCCGTTTAGAAGAACTAACAGAAAAACTCACAACTTTAAAAGCAGAAAGAACAGAATTATTGCTAAGAGTAGAAAACTTTACTACTTTAAGGTTTCGAGCATTTAAAGAAGCATTTGATGCAGTAAATGAAAACTTTCAAAGTATTTTTGCCACCCTATCAGAAGGAGATGGTTATCTCCAATTAGATGATACAGAAAATCCCTTTAATGGGGGGTTAAATTTAGTAGCGCACCCCAAAGGAAAACCAGTACAACGATTAAGTTCCATGTCAGGGGGAGAAAAATCATTAACTGCTTTAAGCTTTATTTTTGCCCTCCAAAAGTATCGCCCCTCACCCTTTTATGCTTTTGATGAAGTAGATATGTTTTTAGATGGAGCAAATGTAGAAAGACTATCAAAAATGATTAGTCTTCAAGCAGAAGAAGCGCAATTTATTGTAGTAAGTTTGCGTCGCCCCATGATTGAATCAGCAGAACGCACCATTGGTGTAACTCAAGCTAGGGGCGCTTATACCCAGGTGTTAGGAATTAAGTTAAGATAATTAACTGTAGGGGCGGGTTTAGGGACAAGTTTTGGTACAACACAAGAATTGTTAGATCAAAACCCGCCTCACCTCATAGGCTGCTAGAGGTCAATAATTCAGGATTTAGCTTGTTTTTGCAGTGCTAACAAATGTTTTCCCCTTTCCCTTGTGCGAATATTAATGGGACTGTCACGATTAGATGCTTCAAGTTGGGCGATTAACTCATCTAAGACCATTATTTGAGCATCAAACATGGTGCAGATATCACGCAATTTAGCAGCTGCAACTTTTACCTAAACGAATGGCACTATTTGCTTATTCATAGTAGGTTGAAATCCCTCTTTGCTTCTTCAACAGTTGCTTGTCCAGCATCAGCTTGTTTCATCAGGTAAATTCGCCATCCGCTGGATCTAAATTTATAAGTACTCAGCCAGTATGCCATCAAACATTAATTAATAATGGGTAGGATGGGTTAGGGATAGTGACGAACACCTTTAATTCGCGGATACCCTCGCGTAGTCGAAATGCAGTGACCAGTGACCAGTGACCAGTGACCAATGACCAATGATTAATTAGCTAGAATGGGAAGAAGGCGGGCTGGGTTATGTCTTAGCCCGATGGTAACTTATACTTAAATGCTAGAATATAAACCTTAACCCTAAAAAAATTTAAAACATTTTTTATATTGCCAATTTATGAGGAGATGCAATTGCAAAACACAATGACAAGTGATATTTTAAGAGCCGAATTAATAAACACAGACGTTATAACCCGCAGCACAGGGAAGCGGTTGGGGGTGGTGAAAGAAGTATTGGTTGATATTGATCGCCGTGAAGTGGTAGCGTTAGGTTTGCGAGATAACCGTTTTTCCCTTTCGGGACTCCCCCGCTATATGTACCTGAACAGCATAGTACAAAGCAGCGATGTTATTTTAGTGGAAGATGAAAATGTTATTGAAGATGTTGAGGTTGAGCTATATAGTCAATTAATAAATAGCGAGGTAATTACGGAAACAGGGGAACCACTAGGAAAAGTTCGCGACTTTCAATTTAATCTTGAAGATGGTAAGGTTTCTTCTCTGATTATCTCGTCTCTGGGTTTACCCCAAATACCAGACCAGATAATTAGTACTTATGAAATTAAGGTTGAGGAAATTGTCAGCTCTGGCCCAAATAGGATTATTGTATTTGAAGGGGCGGAAACTCGCTTGCAACAGTTGACTGTGGGGATATTAGAGCGTTTGGGAATTGGAAAACCGCCCTGGGAAAGGGAAGAAGAAGAAATGTACTATGCACCTACAACGCCGCCAGAAAATCAACTACCTACTGGGATTCCTGTGCAAACTCCAGTAGCTTCCCCAGTTAAAAGAGTGCCTGTGGCAGAAAATTGGAGTGATGATGATTGGGAAAGTACACCACCCCCTCGCCGACAAGCTGAGTCTATTCGTTATGCGGAAGATGAGGATGAGGAGGATAATTGGGGGGAAGGGAGAAACCCAGCTCCTCGGTATGAAGCTCCCCCAGTATATGAACCTGCTTCTCGCTCTAGGGATTATGACTATGAGGATGATGATGTAGAAGGAGATGTTTGGGATGATGATGTGGAAGGAGAACCTTATCATCCTCCCCGTGTAAATATCCCTCAGAAACAAAAAGCTCCTGAGTATTACGAAGAAGATTAAGTAAGCAGGGCGATCGCTTTCTCCTTGGGCGATCGCCTAAAATCACCCTCCTTTGATTTATATCAAAATAAAGAATGATTGGTTCTCAAATAAAAACTATTTTAGAAATTCTTCAAAGAGAAGAACGAGAATTAAAATTTATTAAAATTTATGGGGAAAGAAATACAGGAACTAACTATATTTCTCAATTAATCAAGGAAAACTTGCAATGTCAATTAATTCCTGGAGTCGCCGCAGAAATAGCAAAAGAATCTGTGCTAAGAATTAACAAATATATTAAAAAAAAGGGTTTAAAGAAGCTAGAAGCTAGCATATTTCAAGAATTACTCATAGATGAAATTTTTGCTAAAAATCTAGCAGTTTCCCTGGGATGGAAGCATTGTCGGCCGCCTTTAGATTTAATTAAAAATCATCAATTTACGCCCCAAACTTTGTTTATAACTATAACCAAAAATCCCTATTCTTGGTTATTATCTTTATACAAAAGACCCTATCATAATTTTTTTCAAGCTCAAAGAGAATTTAGGGAATTTTTGAGCATGCCCTGGAAAACAGTAAAAAGAGAATATTCTCAAGCATATTTTGATAATCCGATTCAACTTTGGAATGAGAAACAACGGGCATATATTGAATTGGCTCAAGAAATAAATATATGTATAAATTTGAAATATGAACAGGTTTTAAGAAATGAACTGGGAACGATAAAAGCACTTAGTTATCTATTTCCCTTTGTCCATCAAAATGGGATTGTAAGTATTGCCAAATCTACGAAAAATGATGGCAGGGATAAGCAATTTTTTGAAGAATATTATTTAAAATCCCAATGGAGAAAAGAAATAAAGATAGAAGAAATTGAATATATTAATCAGCACTTAGATTTTGAATTGCTCAAATATTTTAACTACAAAAAAATTGAAACTGATTAAGTTTCAATTTATTATATTTATGAAATATAAATATATTAAAAATAAAAAGTAGTTTAAGTTAAATTTTTTGTCTAATAAAATCTAAGATTTGTAAAAGCTGTTGTAAGTAGGTAGGCAAAATTATTTATCCAATTTCTGTAGGGGCGGGCCAGCGGGATAACCTATGTTGCACAACAAAAATTGATTGTTCAAAACCCGCCCTCACCCATGTAATTAATTTTGTCTAATTACTTAATAGCTCGCTTGAGTTTTACTTAGGTCACTCAAGTAATATAAGATTATAGTTTTGATAAATAAATCAGAGACAAGGGGAGTAGTACTTATGACTTTTAGCTTTAATACAATAGTCTTATTTTAAAAAATAGAGGAGTTGCAATGGGAGGAAAACCCAAAATAGAGATAGTAAAATCCGCAGCCAAATTGTTGAGGAAAAAACTTATTAAATCTTAACAAAAAAAAAGAGTAAATAAGTATAAATACAGATGGCAATTAAGGAAAAAATTATTTAGAGTAGGATTGCGAAAGGTAAAAATCAATCGCAAAAATAACACTAACATAAAACAAAAGAGGTAATTGATGAAAGCAGGAAATATCAATAACAATTCAGTAGATACATTGGCAAACGGAGTAGTCTTTGAAAATGTAGCAGAAAGTGCTGGAATAGAGTGGGATGGACAAGAAGATGGCTTGAACATTGATTGGGTAGATTTCAATCAGGATGGTTGGTTTGATTTGTGGATCGGGCCACACATTTTTGAACTAGATAACAGAATAACCCAAGTAAAATTATATCAGAATAACAAAAACGGAACTTTCACAGACATTGCACAGCAAATATTTAACGCTGTGCCCCTTCGAGATAGGCACGGAAATACATGGGTTGACTTTGACAATGATGGGGACAAAGATTTATCTGTAGCTGTTGGCGGTTCAGGAGGAAATTCAGGGCCAGGAAAACCCATTGACGAGAGTGAATTATGGGTAAATCAGAATGGAATTTTGGAAAATAAAGCGGTGGAATTAGGATTAGACTTTGCTATAGCCCGCGGTCGCAGCCCTTTATGGTTTGACTATGACCGAGATGGCCGCTTAGACGTGATCCAACTAAATGTTGCCAGAGCAGACAAGTTGGGACCATCAACGGTATTTCGCCAAACAGAAAATGGTTTTGTCGATGTGAATCAAACTGTGGGTTTCAATATTCCAGAAGCAGAATTTGCTCTCTCAGCCGACTTATTTGGAGATGGTGATTCAGAGGTAATTGTTAATAGATTTACAACTGGTTTAACAGTTTATAAAGTTACCGACGGAGCATGGCAAAACATTACCAGTCAGTTTCCCAAAGTGACTAAAGTGCGAAATGCAATTAGTGCTGACTTTGATGGAGACTTAGTAGCCGATGTCTTTTTAGCGAAAAGTAACGGTTATTGGGACTCTTTTTTGCGGGAATGGGAATCGTCAAATATGGCGATGGCCAGCTTAAATAAAAGGCAAGGGCCAGGAGAAATAGGGTTTAATTTCCAAACTACTAGCTCAGTAACCTTTGACTTTTATATGCCAGATTTTGCTCTGTCAGAAAATAGTAAATCAAACGTAGATCACGTCCATGATCACGATAACATCGGTATTTTAGGAGCTTTTCTGCCCCTTTCCAAAATGTTTATTGGTTCTGAAGGATATAACCCAACAGAATATGGGTTTACTCTTGCGCCAGATGAAGTAAAAGGCATTGTACCTGAGTCAGAAAGAGTCGCCAACGCAGTTTATATTGGTTATAATACTACAACGGAGACTTGGGAAGTAATTTTCAACAATCAGACCATCTCCCCCCAGCTAGACATTTTCGTCAAAACTGCTGATCCATTAAATAATTTAAATGCGATCGGCTTTACCAACCCGAATATTGTTCAAACATTAGCCTCTGCTCCTACTTTATTAACCTACGATAGCAGCACAGGGAAGTATGTAAATAGCACCCAACAAGCAGGATTAAATGTAGCAATTGCTGGTCAATCCGTTGTGGCTGAAGATTTCGACAATGATATGGATGTAGATATTTATATGACATCCGCTTTTAACTATTCAGGTTTAACCAGTGTATTCTATGAAAATCAGGGAGATGGCACATTTGTCATAATTCCCAATGCAGCAGGTGCCTTAATTGTGCCTGAAGGCCCGCGGGTTTCATTTGGCAATCACGGCATTAGTACAGCTACAGCGGACTATAATCGAGATGGTTTTTTAGACATCGCCGTAGCCAACTCAGCTTTACCTGCAGTTACTGATACTTATTTAGGCAGCCCTCATTATCTTTTCCAAAACCAGGGTAATGAGAACAAATGGCTACAGGTTCAGTTGCAAGGAGTGATTACCAATCGGGATGGGATTGGGAGTAAAGTATTTGTCACTGCGGGGGGTAAAACCCAACTGAGAGAACAATCCAATGGGCAGCATTTTTATGGTCAAAATCAGCAATTCTTGCACTTTGGTTTAGCAAATAATTCAGTAGCAAATCTTGTGCGCATCGAATGGCATTCAGGTGCTGTCCAGGAGATTAGTAATCTTGCTGCCAATCAAATCTTGAAGGTGATTGAAAATCAGGGGACAAATGGCGCAGATACCTTGAAAGGCAGTGCCAAAAATGATTTGATTAAAGGAGGTAATGGTAACGATTTATTGTCTGGAGAAAATGGCAATGACAAGCTTCTGGGTGAAAATGGTAACGATCAAATATCTGGAAATGATGGCAAAGACACACTGAATGGAGCTGCTGGTAACGATGTTCTTCAAGGTGATCTCGGAAATGACCTTCTCCAAGGGGGCTTGGGAAATGATATCCTCATCGGTGGTGCGGGAAATGATAATCTTCAAGGTAATGGGGGAAATGATATTCTCCAAGGTGGTTTGGGAAATGATATTCTCCAAGGTGGTGCGGAAGCAGATGATTTTGTTTTTCAATCTCTCTCAGAGAAAGTGGATCGCATCAAAGATTTTGTCTCTGGTGTGGATAAAATTAAAATTAACAAGGCGGGTTTTAGTAATTCCCTAACAGTAGGAACCTTACCAAATGATCAGTTTGTTATTGGGAGCAAATCATTGGATGGAAACGATTATTTTATCTATAACCAAACCAAAGGAGAACTCTTCTTTGACAGTGATGGGTTAGGAGGTAATGCTCAAGTTAAGTTAGCTGTTTTTGTAGGTTCGCCCAGTCTCGCAGCTAGTGATATTGCGATTTTTGAGTAAGTTTCCCCCACCAAATAAGTAAATTTGGCGTTGCTGAATTGAAGAATGAAACCTCCTACGGGCACGACATGTCGTGCCCGTAGGAGGGGAGTAGGGAGTGGGGAGAGGGTTTTAGTTTAGTTAGTAGTGTTTGTAACAATATAATTCATGACTCAAAAAACGCAACGCCGTAAATTTCAGAAAAAAGTTTCCTACTCTCTTTAGAAAGAAGAGTGAGAAACTTTTTGCCTTGATTAGAGTAGGGGCGGGTTTACCGAAGATCTTGATCATCACCAAGTTTTGCTCAAATCAAAACCCGCCCCCATCCATGGTATTAATTTTGCTATAATACTTAAAATCAACCAAAATCAACCAAACAGGAGTAGGTTTATGGAAAATATTAATAATGCAGAAAGATCAGTTAGTTCTTTATTAGCAGATGATGATTTGATCATGCAGCTCAAGTTTGATGAAACTTCAGGGATAAAAGCGGCTGACTCATCACCTTATGGGAATGATAACTTTGGTCAATTGCGCAAAGGAGCATCTTTTCAGGATGTTGGCGATAAGATTGCAGGGGTGGTTAAATTAGATGGAATCAACGATTATGTCCATGTTAATGACTCAGATATTAATCTAGGAATTAATGCAAAACGCACTGTTTCTCTTTGGTTTAAAGCTGATGATGTAGATATATCTAACCGCAAGCAAATACTATATGAAGAAGGAGGCAATACTAAAGGATTAAATATATATATTAATAATGGTTTTTTATATGTGGGAGGCTGGAATCAACCAATTAGTAAATGGCATGGAACATATCTAGCCAGCGATGCAATTAGTGATGATACTTGGCATCATGTAACCTTGGTTTTGGATGCAATAAATGGGCTAAAATCAACAACTGATGACGCATTTCTTGCTTACCTGGATGGAGAGTTAATGGGGACAGGAAAAGGTTCCCAGTTAGATAAGCGTGTCGATAATATTGGCATTGGAAGTTTGAACCAGACAACAAAATTTCATGATGGGAATGCCAAGGGTACAAGTACTAATAGTTTTGCGGGCATGATTGAAGATGTTCGGGTGTATAACCGAGCTTTAACTGCAGATGAAATAGATATTTTATTTCAATATACCAATGCACCAACTTTTCAAATTGGAATGAATCTCTATCCTGTTCATTATCAAGGTACTACTAGACCATTTTTAGATCTTTTTAAAATGTCTCACCCTTGGCTGCCTCGCAATGATAAGGGATTAGTTCCTAGGGAACAACATTTATTAAATTTAGATGAAAATGGTTGGGTAAAATCTTTACCAGAGCCTGAAGATCCAGAAGAATATTATTATGTACATACAAAGATTTTTAATCAAATTGATGGTCATTATCCAGCAGGGAAATATATAGTTCTTTACGATGGAGAAGGGGAAATTGAGTACGGATGGAATATTGACAAGGATGAGGCAGCTTCAACTCCAGGAAGAGATGTAATTTATGTCGATCCTCTTAAGTCACCTAGTACTGGCGTACCCCTGACTATTACTGAAACAGACCCAAATGACACAGGAAATTATATACGGAATATTCACATTGTCCAAGAACAATACGAAACTACTTTTGCCACAGAAATATTTGCTCCAGATTATCTCGACATCATCGACGACTTTGAAGTACTTCGTTTTATGGAATGGATGGTGACAAATAATGCTCAACAAAAAGAATGGAGCGATCGCCCCACTCCAGCAACTGCTACTTTCAGTGGTATGTTTCAGGGACTCAACGGAGTACCTGTAGAATACATGGTCGAACTGGCAAACCGAGTCCAAGCAGATCCTTGGTTCAATATGCCACATCAAGCAACAGATGAATATATCGAAAATTTTGCCCAGTATGTCAAAGATCATCTCGACCCTAACCTAGACGTTTATCTGCAGTACTCCAATGAAACTTGGCATGACAACTTTTCTCAGTATGCTTGGATTTTAGAACAAGCCAAAAATGAATGGCCAAACTCCCCTGAAAGTGATATTAACTTGATTATGGATTGGTACGGGAGAAGGACTACTGAGGTCACACAAATCTGGGATGAAGTTTTTGGCGCAGAAAAAGATCGTGTTACTGGGATTATGGCAGTTAAGTCCGCATCAGTTCCCTTAGCTGAAAGAGTTCTAGAATATAAATGGACTACAGAGCCCAAAAGTCACGCAGAATATGGCATTGATGCTCTTTCCATGGGAGCATACTTTGGTTCATATTTGGGGTTTTCTCATAATCAAACTGAAGTAAAAAGTTGGACTAATGACCCAGATGGTGGACTCGATAAGCTATTTGAAGAAGTTACCACAGGAGGAGTTCTCAGTACAGGGCTTGTGGGAGGTGCTTTACAACTTGCTTATGACAACATTCAAGGTCATGCTGCTGTAGCAGAGCAACATGATTTAGACTTCATCGCCTATGAAGCAGGTCAAAACATCACTCCTTATGATAGTGTAAAAAATAACAAAGCTATAGTTGATTTGTTTATCAAAGCAAACCGCGATCCTCGTATGGGAGAAGTATATCGGGACTTTTACACTACCTGGAATGAGTTAACCGATGGCGGTTTAATTATGAATTTCAGTGATGTTGACATAGCTGATAAATATGGTAGTTATGGTCTTTTTGAGTATATGGGTCAGCCTCAAGATGAGCTTTATAAATATAATGCCATTATAGGTTTAATTGGCTAGAATAAACCAATGAGCGAAAGTGGGAACTTAATTATGATATGATTTTCAAAAATTGAGATAAAAAAGCAAAATTAATGAAGGACGAAAAAATAAAACAATTAATTGTCTTTGCTAAAGGAGCTTCAAATAAAGCCACTACACCTGCGATAATTGAACTAATATAATCTTTAAAAGCAAAGCCTAGAGCCACTGAAGAATAGTACCTGTTAAAGCCAAAAGATTTGCCTGAGACAAATGGAAGAATAAATTAAGTAAATAGGAAATTGTAATAAGCGGAGTTGCTTCCTTTGGAGTGGCCAGAGGGTTTGAGTTTGGTTAGTATTTTTTGTAAATATATAGTTCATTACTCAAAAAACGCAATGCCAAAAATATTAGACTGTTTGGTGCATCCAGGTTTTCTTGCCAAGTTTTAATCCCAGTGGCGCATTCCTTTTGCACTGTTTTTTGATAGACAGCAGGAGTGGGTAAGGTTTCTATTAGTTCTCCCAATTGTGCCTTAATTGTATTTGGTATTTCTACCAGTCCATTCTCTGTTTCGGAAGCTTTTGCTTGGGAGAACCACGACTGAATTTGCACTTTAATTGAAATGATCAGAAAATCCATAGTTAGCGATCGCTAGTGTTTTTAATTGCTTGAAGTTTAGCTTCAATTTCACCTTGATGTGAAACATTTTCGCTCAAGAGAACCTCCCTTAACCTGATGGTCATTTTCTGTTACCATGAGAATGGTTCTCAGAAATAACTTCTTAACTAAAATGATTACGGCAATATCGGGACTTCCTGGTACAGGCAAAACCCACTGGATTCGAGAACAAATAGCTAAAAAAAGTGAGCCTGTGACTTATTTTAGCCCGCAAACGGAATCTTTCCCCATTGATAGGATTTGCTTACAAAGTGAGTTTCCTGACCTCTCAATTTTATCTGTGGGAGAAGAGGAAAAATTGTTTAATTTAGCCCAAACCAATGCAGTTTATATTGAACTTCCTTGGTATTTAAACCTGGCTGCTATTGACCCGCTTCTCACCCAACTCAACTGTTATCGAGTTGCCCTTATTTCTTCTACCGAACATAAGTCTGAATGGCAAAATTGGGCAGATGAAATGATTCTAACTCATCCAATTGAGGGAAATAAAATAATAGAAGCATTTAAAAATAATCAATTACAAATTCATCGAGGAAATTTAACTGGAGAAGTTTTAGATTTTAATAGTCTTCAAACTTTTTGGCTGGAATTAACTCAAGGTGCTTATGGTGAAGTCGTCCGAGTTAAAGGTATTTTCGATATTTTAGACGGACAGTATATTTATGGAGAATTTATCGAAAACTTGACTCAAAAAGACTTTCAACCTTTAAAATTCCCCCTCTGTTTAAATGGCAGACCTACCCGTTTTAGTGGCATAGAAATTGTGGGAACTAATTTAAATAAACAAGCTATTGCTGATACTTTGGGGGACTTTTGTCTGTCTGATGCAGAGGTTTCTTATTATCAACAACAAGTTAAACAATCTTTATCGGATTTGTAGGGGCGGGTTTAGAGATAACCTAGGATTCCTACCCTAAAATTTTCAATTCCCCACCCGCCCAATTAACCTTAAACCAGGAGAATTAATGATGAAAATTGCAGTTATGTCCTGTATTCATGGCAACTTAGCAGCTTTAGAAGCAGTATTAAAAGATATTGAGGAACATTCCTGTGAACAAATTTATTGTCTGGGAGATTTAGTAGGGTATGGCCCATTTCCTAATGAGGTAGTTAACACTATTCGCCAGTTAAAAATTCCCACAGTTCAAGGTTGTTGGGATGAGGATATTGTGGAAGGTTTAAACGCTTGTGAGTGCAGTTATCCTTCTCTCTTGGCAGAAAAAAGAGGCATATTAGCCCATGAATGGACTAATAATCAAATAACTCCAGAAAATCGTCAGTATCTGTCACAATTACCTGAAACTTTAAAGATAGGAAATATCTGTTTTGTTCATGGCAGTCCTCAAAGTAATCATGAGTATCTTTTAGCTGAAATGGATGCTTTTACAGCGTTAGAACGGGTTTTAGCTTCAGAGGCGGATGTTTTATTCTGTGGTCATACTCACATTCCTTATGTTCGTACTTTAGACTCAGGTCAACTTGAGGTTAAAGTGAGTCAACCAGACAGTGAAAATAACCAATTTCTCAGTTTTACTACTCCTTTAAAACGCATTATTAATGTTGGTTCAGTGGGTGAACCTCGTCATGGTCGCCCTAATGCTACCTATGTTATTTATGACACATTTACAGAGGAATTTGAACTAAGAGAAGTGGCTTATAATTATCAAGAAACTTGTGCAGCTATAATAGATGTGGGTTTACCTCCAATTTTTGCTTGGCGGTTAGCAAAGGGTTTAGAATATGCTGAAAAAGCAGAGGATCCTACCCATATTTGTGAGCGTTAAATTATTGGTTATTGGTCTTGTAGGGGCGGGCCAGCGGGATAACCTATTACTCAAAACAAGAACTTTGATATCAAAACCCGCCCCCGACTCTGTCATTAGTCAAAGGAGAATCTAAAATTATGTGGGCAATTTTAAGTGGAATAGAAGGAAATTTAACTGCTTTTCAAGCAGTTTTGAGGGACATACAAACTTTGAACATTGAACAGTTATATATTCTTGGTGATTTAGTAGGAATTAACCCAGATAGCGAAAAAGTTGTGCAGCGTATTCGTTATCCTCATGCCGATGAATTATCTCCCCAAGTTTGTCGGGGATGGTGGGAAGAACAATGTATAATTTTACATGGGTTGGTAGCAACTGGTGAACCAACGGAACTGGAGGTGCAATATGGAGCAGAAACTGCTAAAAAATTATGGGATTCAGTTTCCAGTGAAACGGTAAAATGGCTTGCAGCATTAGAGTTTGGTTTTGTAGAATTAGACTGTTTACTAATTCATGGAAGTACTGTTAGTGTTAGTGAAGAATTGACACCAAAAACTTCGCCTTGGCAAATTCTCGATCGCCTTCAACGAATGGAAGTTAATCATCTCTTTTGTGGTCGTTCTGGTGAAGTTTTTGACTATGAACTGCAAGCAGGTTCAATTGCCACAACTGTCACTACTTTAGATTCCCAACACCTTCCCCAAACCATGACTACTGCTCAAAAACGCCTTATTGGAGTAGGAAGTGTGGGTAGGAAACCACCAAAAGCTACTTATACTCTCTACAATCCTTATACCAATGGGGTGGAATTTAGGACTGTTTATTATTAAACATTTTTTTGCGGCTAAAATGAGAATGATTATTATTTATAAACAAGATGCAGTTATTTAGTCCAAAGAAAATCGACATAGCGATTGTGGGAGCGGGCCCACAAGCACTAACTTTAGTGACTCACTTATTACAGAAAAAATTATTAGGGAATGGACTTGTCCTAATTGCGGCACTACGCATGATAGAGATGGTAACGCAGCAATCAATATTAGAGAGGAAGGAATCAGACAAATACAAACGGATGGAACAGCCGTTTCTGCTGGTGGAGACACTATAAGACCTAGGAGTGGTCGCCAGACTATTTTGGCAGCAGGAGTCAGTGAAGCCAGAAGCCTCGACTTCAGCCGCAGGCGAGTCGGGGTAGTTCACTCTGCCTCAACTTTGCAGGCGATAATGGAGAAACACTTCCCCCTCAACCTGCTCAACACTTAACAATGCCAACTGCTGGGGTGATAAACCTACCCCTCCCACGGGAGTCGGTGCTGTTGCACCCCCAAAAATTACGGGACACAGAGTTAACCACATTTCATCAATTAAGTTCATCCCTAAAAGAGAGGCTACTAATTCCCCGCCTCCAAGTATAGCCAGCTTTCTCAAACCTAATTCGGCAAATTGACTAAAAACCTCTACCCAGTTAATGGATTTTGCCTTTACTAATGGTGTAGGTTCAGTCACCACAACCCGTTGAAACAGTTTTTCTGTTATTCCTTGCCAATATTTTGCCCCAGTCGGGGTTGTTAACAACCAACGCGGTATGGGTTGAGAAAAAAAACCCAGTTGGGGGTCAAGCTTTCCTGAAGCAGAACATACAATATGTACAGGTTGGGGCGGTTTATGTTCTTGTTGGCGCGCCGCGAGTAATTCAGGAGCAGAAATAGGGAGTGTAGTTCCATAAGCTCTCAGAGTCTCTGCACCAAAAAGCACACCATCTACAAGGGAAATTTGTCTTTCTAAATGTGCTTTGTCAGCAGGGGATGAAAAGCGAGCAGCCTGACGGTTAACATTAGCTATTTTCCCATCTGCAGTCATTGCTAATACTACTGTAGTGAAAGGTCGATTCATTGTTAATGGTTAATGGTTGATAGTTAATTGAGGAACAAAAATTCTTTTTCCCTGTTGTTGGAGAGACTGAGTTAAACAAGTGAGAATTTGTACAAGTTGAGCTGCAAGTAGTCCAGCAGAAACTGATGGTTTTTGGGTGTGAATATTGGCTAAAAAGCGATCGCATACTGTCCAGAGTGTTTCCCTTGTTTCTATCTCGATAACTTCCCTCATTTGAGCAACAGGAATAAAATTTTTCCCCTCCCGCACAAAATATCCCCCTTGAAAAACTAAAGGTGTATCTGTTGATAACTCATCAAAAATCAAACTACCTTGACTCCCCACCACAGCAAGTTTACGCTGTTTATCTGGGTTGAGCCAACATAAATGAATATCAGCCTGAAAACCACTCTCATAAATTAAAGTCACCCACACTAAGTCTGCCAAACTTTGATCTTGTTGTAGCCAAACTTTTCCTGTTGCTTCTACGGCGATGGGGTTTTCCCCTAACCAGTAATTAAAAATCCCGATATCGTGAATTGCCAAATCCCATAATACATCCACATCCTGACGCACTGGCCCTAAGTTAGTACGACTTGCATAACCATATCGTAATTCTCCTAATTTTCCAGCATTAATGATTTGCTTTCCTTTTGTTACCACAGAATGAAACAAATAAGTGTGATCTACAAATAAATGTCGTTGATTAATTGCCGCCAGACGAGTGAGTGCAAGACATTCTGCTGGAGCGAGGGCTAAAGGTTTTTCTGCTAAGACATGATAACCCCCCTGTAAAGCATCAGCAATCAGGAAATAATGAGTACAAGCTGGGGTAGCAACCACCACCCCATCAATATTTTTTTGCTCCCGCACTTTTTCCCACTCAGTCGTGTAAGTAACTTGACTTTCATCTAACCCAAATTGTTGTTGACAACGAGCTAATTTTTCTGGAGAAATATCGATTATTGCTACAATTTCAGCCTGGGGATGTGCCAAAAAATTCCTCATTAAATTTGTTCCCCAACGTCCTACTCCTAAAATAGCAATTCTTGTTTTCATCCCTGCTTTCCTAAACCTGAAAAATTCTAATAAATTAACCCAGATATTTCTCAACCATTTTGAGTAATTCTTCTGCTTCTGCGGGTTTCCCAATAAAATCAGTAGCTCCCACTAATTTAGCACGACTGCGGTCAATTAAAGTATCCTGAGCTGTGAGAATAATAATTGGTGTATTTGCAAATACAGGGGAGGTTTTCAAAAATTGACAAACACTATACCCATTGGCATTAGGCATATTTAAATCCAGAAAAATTAAATCAGGTTTGCGTTCAATGAGATCGGTAAAACCTCGCATTGGTTCAGTAATGATCAAAATCTCATATCCTGCTGGTCGTAAGATTTTTTTCAGATTATGACCCACTACTGGACTATCATCAATACAAGCAATTAAAGCATTTTTCTTGACCGCTTTAGCTGCTTGTTTTGGTAAATTATCTTTGACTGGTGCAACTGACTGGTTAAAATTTATATCGGGAAGTTCCCGAAATTGGATTAACCCTTTTCCAATTAAAGGAAGCAAGTAACGAGTCACATCTGTCACAGATTTATCTAGCTCAAAAGCAATATCCCAGAGGGTGTATTTACCATTGAGATATCTTTCCAATGCCGCTAGGCTTTTATGTTCCACGTCTTGTTTCAAAATTGGTGCTAACCTGGGGTTAAGGTTGGCTAAATTAGCACTTTGCCATTGTTGCTGTAACTGCATTGCTTTTTTCATTACCGAGTGCATTTCTACAGCAGACAATGTTAAATATAAAGATAAATCAGACTTTCCTTTTTCCCCTCCATTCCACTGAAAAGAGAAGTTTGTTTGCTCACTTAGCTCAAATAAACATTCTAGAGTAACATTTGAGGTTACTGCTTTTACTTGCCCCATCGTTAATTGTTTTGAGCTAATGCCTTCATAAAGTAGCTTAAATTCCCAGGGTAGTTCGTTGTCTGACAACTGCGCTATGGCAAAATCCCATTGAGGGCAATGTTGTTTTAATGCTCTTTCCCAGCGTCTTGAACGATGGACAACGCTGGTAAAGTATAGTACCCTGCCAGAGAAAAGATGTATTTTCCCAAAGACTTTCTGGTTGGTGTTGATCACCAGGTTGCCTGTTGACTTCTCTGTATTCAGTTTGTTTAATTCTTCAGTGAGTTTGTTTATACTTGTAGATGTTGTTACGTTCATAATTTTTTTCATCCAGAATGGTACATAAATTCACAAAATCTAGATTAAATTTTCTGCTTACTTATATTTTGGGGATTTTAGAGAAAATTTTGGTACATTTGTGACATAAATTAACATTTGAGTCATTGGTAGGGGTTTGGTTTCTAAACCCGCAGGTTCCCTATTCTGGTAATGTTGTCAAAGTTAAGGTTTCCCATTGTTGTTGACCTGAAAATATTTAAATAAGCAAAGGTTTCCTTTAATTTAAGATAAAATCAAGGCTAAAGCTTGCTTGATTATTGACTCTTGGGTTACCATTTTTTTTTTTAGCCATCGCTTCATAAATTCCTCCAAATACTTCTAGGTTAGCATTATCTAAAGCCTGAGCATAAGCCTCTGCTAAAATCTCCTCTAATTCGATTTTGTTCAGAAAAGTAAGCCCTTCAAGCCCGATGAGCGGATAAAAAAAATCTTGACGGAAGCAGCGGCTGTGGGAGATGCAACAGCCCGTGCGATGGCCGCAGGCCTGCCCTACGGGCATCGCCTTTCATATTCGAGAGAAGGAAGCTTATTACTATCCGAACGGTGCTTGGCAGTTACCTTTTCGAGCCGAAACCTCACCTCCTGCTGGCAAGGAGAATAACTGGGTACAGACGATTCCTGAAACGGGTTGGAACACAATTCTTCGGCTTTATGGCCCGCTTGAGCCTTGGTTTGAGAAGACTTGGCGACCAGGGGAAATCGAGTTAATGAAATAGTGCGATCCAGTAGGTTATCCAGAAAGTTTCTATCCATCGTTGGAGAATAGATGTAATGTTTCTGGATATTTTTATGCTACAGAATAAATATACGGAAATATTCATCTTTTTGTCTTCTAGAGGTTGACTATACGGAAAGTTTCTGTACAATAAATAGTTAGACGGATTTTTTGGGGGGAGACCAGCGAGATTATGTCAATCAGAGTGTCACAATTAATTAATTTAATTGCCGTTAGTTTATTGTTCTTAGTAGGCTGCTCTGAAGCACCCATCGATCAAAGCCGATCTGACTCACTGAGTGGTTCTGATACTTCTTCAATCGAATCCAATATATCTGGTTGCTGGCAATCAAACTACGGATCGGATAAAGCTTCGATAACAGATACATACAACCTTGAGCAAGGGGGAATTTATTCGGGAAGCAGAAAAATTATGGGTGTTGAAACAGGGGATACAATAACGGATTACTCTGGAAAATGGGCTGTCAATGATGGATATGTTTTAATACAAGATGATACAAGAGATGCAACCATAACACTAAAGGTGATATCGGAATACGAACTGAGGTCAGGCACTGATACTGTATACTCAAGATGTTGAGCGCAATCGCCATCGTTCAATTTTTATCAGCAATGTTATTAACTTGAGATAGTGCGATCGCTGTCATCTTGTTGATTAAACTTTAAAACTGCGATCATTTTGGTTTGAAAGTGCGATCATTTTGGCTTTTGAAAGTGCGATCGCTGTATTCTTGTTGATTAAAGTTTAAAAGCGCGATCGTTTTGGCTTTTGAAAGTGCGATCGCTCCTTATGATGGGGCGAAGCGATCGCTTACAATAGAGGGCAAACTTTTAGAAAGCAACCTTTATTGCTATTCTTAGCTTATGCCTACTCTATCAAGCTTCTATGGAATAAAAATCACAATGAACTATAACAATCCCAATCCGCCTCATATCCATGTTGAGTATCAAGATTGTGAAGCGATTATAATGATTCAAACAGGTGAAGTTTGTGGTCAAATGCCCAAAAGAGGACTAAATTAGACATGAGTGCGAAACTAAAACCAAAATCAATTTTTATATTTATTTCATGTAAAACTCTCCCTACTCCGCAACTCCGCTACTCCCTACTAAAGATATGCATGCACTCATGTCTATTTAATATGGGAGTGGCTTGATCTGCACCAATCTGAACTATTGGAGAACTGGGAAAATGCGCGTTAAAGAAAACCTCTTAACAGAATCGATCCCCTTCCATAAAAAGGATCTATGGCTTCATATTGTCTCTGTGGAATATCT
>JADQBC010000138.1 GCA_016903655.1 Gomphosphaeria aponina SAG 52.96 = DSM 107014 | reverse complement strand
GAGATGGGGATTTAATGGAAGTTGACCATATAATACCGAAGGTCAAAGGCGGTAAGGATACTTACTCCAACTTGCAACTTCTTCATAGACATTGCCATGATGATAAGACAGCCAGAGATGGTAGTTTGAATTGTACCCATGTAAAGGGACGTATCTCAGAGGAGCCGTGTGATGCGAAAGTATCACGCACGGTTTTGAAGACGAGTCAGAGGGGTGACTCTCTGGCTTAGTTTAATCAATGCAACTACTCAAAATACTTTACAACTTGCTGCTGCTATTCGCAATGGGGAAATTGCTAAAAGTTTGAGTTTGGTTACTGAGCTGATTAATTTAAATGAACCAGCTTTGAAAATTGTCGCCACTTTAGTGGGTGTTTTTCGCACTTGGACTTGTGTTAAACTAATGATTGAAAAAGGGGAAAAAAATGAGCAGGTGATTGCTGCTTTTGCTGAGATCTCTAATCCTAAACGCATTTATTTTTTGCGTCAAGAGGTTCACTCCCTCTCTTTACAAAAACTTCTCGCTACTTTACCTATATTATTAGATTTAGAGTTGAGTCTTAAAAAAGGCTCTCCCCCTTTATCTAGTTTACAAACCAAAGTAATTCAACTGAGTGAGCTTTTTGGGAAAAATTATATGTAATTAATCCAGCTCAATGTATTTTTTAAGTAACTTAAATGATGACCAACTTATTGACAAAACCTCACTCTCAAAAATAAATTGATGAATTGCTGATTATTTTACCATAAAGTAAAATGATGGGCAGAGAGTAAGGAAATTTACGGAGAAAGGGGAATAATTAAATTTTGTTAAAGATTGAGGAAATTGAAAGAAAAAGAATTGTAGAATAATAGTGTAGTTAATGATTAAATTAAAACAATGAAACCAGCAGATTTTGCAGCGGCAAGAATTAAACATTGGATATGGAATAGAAGATTAGAACAGTATCTCAAAGGTCAAGAAACCATTACTGAACAGGAACTGGTTTCCCATCGAGACTGCTCCTTGGGTAAGTGGTTATACTCACAGGGAATGAAAGAATATAGCCAGTTTGATGAAATGTGGAAATTAGAAAAAATGCACGAAAAGTTTCACAATGATGTGAAAGAAATAGTGATGTTAGAACATCATGGGGAAACAGAAAAAGCGCAGGCAAAACTCAAGGAAGCACAACCAGAGTCAGATGAGTTAATGGAATTGATGAAAACCATAGAAAAGAAAATATTAAATGGAGCAAAATAAGCAAGTTTTAGAGTTTTGGTTTGGGAAAGTAGGGAGAGAGCTAAAGCCAAGAAAAGAGTGGTTTGTGAAAGATGAAGCTTTTGACAAAAAAGTGCGATTGCTGTTCTTAAAAGATTATGAAGAAGCAGCTCAGGGAAAGTTAGAACATTGGCGCAATGCTCCTGAAAGTTGTTTGGCATTAATTATCCTTTTAGACCAGTTTCCTCGCAATATGTTTCGGAATAGCCCTCAAGCTTTTGCAACAGATAATTATGCTTTGGCAATTGCTAAAGGGGCAGTAAATAAAGGGTTTGATCAGGAACTTTTACCAGTGGAAAGGTGGTTTATTTATCTACCTTTTGAGCATAGTGAAAGTTTAGAAATGCAGCAGGAAGCAGTAAGATTATTTGCGAGTTTAAAAGATGATCCTGCCAGTGCAGGGACGAGAGAATATGCTGAAAAGCACCTAAAAATAATTGAAAGGTTTGGACGGTTTCCACACCGCAATGAAATTTTAGGGCGGGAAAGTACACCAGCAGAAATAGAATTTTTACAAGAACCAGGTTCAGGATTTTAAAGAAAAAAAATGAAAGTAATTGCAGGAGATATTGGCGGAACAAAAACTATTTTGAGATTGGTAGAAGTATTAGAGGGGGGTAGGGATTTTGACAGGGTTTATGAAGCAATATATAAAAGTAAAGACTTTCCTGATTTAGTACCAATGGTAAAGCAATTTTTGGCAGGGAAGGATTATTTACCAGAAAAAGCTTGTTTTGCCCTGGCAGGGCCAGTAGTAAATAACACCTGTAAATTAACTAATCTGAATTGGTTACTGGATAGTCACAGACTAGAGCAAGAATTGGGGATAGAAAAGGTAATTTTAATTAATGATTTTGCGGCGATAAGTTATGGTATTTTGAGTTTAGCAGGAAATGAGATCAAGACTTTACAGGTGGGCAGTTTTGAAGCTGATGCTCCCATTGCAGTAATTGGCGCTGGTACGGGTTTGGGAGAGGGTTTTCTGGTACCTAGTGGATCTGATTATCAAGTATTTGGGAGTGAGGGGGGTCATGTGGATTTTAGCCCCAGGAATGAGTTGGAATGGGAATTATTGCAATATTTGCAAGGAAAATATCAGCTGAAGAGGGTGTCTGTAGAGCGGGTGGTTTCAGGTCAGGGAATTGTGGCAATATATCAGTTTCTGAGGGATAGAGGGTATGCACCAGAAGCACCAACAATAAAGGAAATGATGGAAAATTGGGAAAAACAGCAGGTGGTAGGGGAGATCAGGAGAGAGCCGGCAGAGGTAATTTCTATGGCAGCTTTACAGAGGGGCGATCGCCTTTGTGAAAAAACTCTCTCGATGTTTGTGGAAGCTTATGGAGCAGAAGCTGGGAATTTAGCGCTGAAACTCCTGCCTGGTGGGGGGGTTTATATTGCTGGGGGAATAGCAGGGAAAATTTTACCGCTCATGGAAGATGGACGATTTATTTCTGTATTTAAAGAAAAAGGGCGTTTGCGCAGGGTGGTGGAGCAAATACCAGTGCATGTGGTATTAAATCCTCAAGTGGGGTTACTTGGTTCAGTGCGCTATGCGGTTCATTGTTAAAATATAGCAGTTAGATCAGGATTTATGGCAGGTCATTCTAAATGGGCGAATATTAAACGTCAAAAAGCCAGAGTGGATGCTAAAAAAGGCAAAACCTTTACTCAATTGTCTCGTGCTATTATTGTAGCAGCTCGTTCAGGAGTACCAGAGCCAGGGAGTAATTGTCAATTACGCACAGCAATTGAAAAAGCGAAAGCGGCAGGGATACCCAATGAAAATATAGAAAGGGCGATCGCCAAAGGAGCGGGAACTTTGCTTTGTGAAGAGAGTAATTTTGAAGAAATACGTTATGAAGGTTATGGGCCAGGGGGTGTGGCAATTATAATTGAAGCACTGACGGATAATCGAAATCGCACGGCGGCTGATTTACGGGCAGCATTGAGTAAAAATGGGGGGAATTTGGGGGAAACTGGGTGTGTCAGTTGGCTGTTTGAGCACAAAGGAGTAGTGGTACTTGAGGGGGAAGTAGAAGAAGAGCAGTTGTTGGAAGCTTGTGTGGAAGGGGGAGCAGAAACTTATGAGTTAATGGAAGATGGGGCTGAGGTATTTACAGCAGTGAGTAACTTAGAAAAACTTAACGGGACTCTGCGAGAAAAAGAGTTAAGAGTAAGTGAAGCCGAATTGCGGTGGATTGCTTCTAATATTATAGAAGTGACAGATGGGGAAATAGGGCGATCGCTGCTCAAACTCATCGACGCGCTGGAAAGTCTAGATGATGTGCAGAATGTTACTGCTAACTTTGATTTGGCAGAAGAGTTAATGTCATTGAGTGTGTTTTGAGTCTAGTAATTTAGTAACCAAAGCAAAATCTATGTTTCCGAGCCAATCATAATAACTGCACCATTCGGGAAGCAAGACTGTTTCCACTGGTAAATGCTGCTTCAACTCTGCCTTTAATGCACCAGTCACCACAGGCGGCTAACTGGAGACTTTCATCTAATAAATAATTTTTCTGAGCAGATATAGCTGTATCTGCATATCGCCAACGATGAGTAGTAATATAACTAAGGTTTTTTGGCTCAATGCCAGTTAATTTGATCGACTCTTCTAAGAGTAAATGTTGGATATTTGCGAGATCCTCTTCTAAATGCTCTTCTGCCCAATTATTAGTACTTTGGAGCACCATAGAGTGATATGCTTGATTTCTTCCTGGCTTATGGGTGTTGTAAGCAATCCAACCAATGGGGGAATTTAAAACTACAGCAGCTTGCCAATTGAGAGCTGGTTGAGTGGGTAAACCCACCATGAGGCAATAACAAGCTAACATCTTTACTTGCTGTAAAGTATGATATTCACTAAAAGCAGGGGGAAAAATATTGAGGGTTTGGGGTGCTGGTGCAGTGCTGATCACCCAGTCAAAGCGAGGGAGGGTTACACCAGCAGTTGTGATTAATTGCCACTTTTCCCCACTACGTTGAAGAGTAGCAATTTGGGTTTGCAAACAAATAGGGATTCCTTCTGCTAAGATTTTCCCCAAGCTATTCATTTTCGGAGTAGCAACATACTTAGGTTGGGAGTTTTCGTAATTGTAGGATGGCTTGTCTTTTTCCAGCACAATTATTTGAGGTTGCCATAAAGCGATACTTCCCTCTGCCAGATAGGGCGCAAGAAAAGCTTGAAAAGCTTGAGTTTTAGCGGTGAAATACTGCGCACCGTGATCAAACTGGTAAGGAGTTGCCGAGCGTGTGGACATTCGCCCGCTGACACCACGAGCTTTTTCATAGATAGTGATGTGAGCAAGGTTTTTTAATGCTTGTGCAATTACCAGTCCAGATATGCCTGCGCCAATAATTGCAATGGATGGTTGAGTCATGGTTCTTCTTTTTGGTGGCTCAAATCATAATTATGGCAGAACTCAAAGAAAAACAGTTGACAGGAGAGGAGAGAATGATTTATAATTAAGAGCGTGCGGGTATAGTTCAGTGGTAGAACGTCACCTTCCCAAGGTGAATGTCGCGCGTTCGAGTCGCGTTACCCGCTTTTAATAACAGTCCAAAAACCATTTGAGTTGATGTTGATCGCAGTAAATTTTCAAAGTATGCTCGCTTAAAAGGAACGCCCTATAAAGGGGTAATAGTAAGTAATCGGATTTGGTATTAGCTATCGCTAGCAGTAAAGGTAGTCATACTGTAAATTAACTGAGAAAGTCAACAGAGGGGTCTTCAGAAGAAAATGAAGCTATGACAGAAGAAACAGAAAGCATTACTCGCAAAAATCGCATTAACAAGGCTTTAACTGCTTTGGGTTGGATAATTATTGATTATGCTGATGATTTGAACACCAGTAAGTTAAGTAATCATGCGGTGGAAGAATACCCAGTAGCAACGGGAAACGCCGACTATGCTCTTTTTGTGAATGGTTTGTTATTGGGAGTAATTGAAGCCAAAAGAATTACTATAAGCTCACAAGCAGCTCTAGAGCAAGCAAAAAGGTATTCTAAAGGAGCTTTTAATGGGATAGGTAATTTTCGTGGCTATCGTGTACCTTTTCTGTTTTCTAGTCATGGAGAGTTGGTGTATTTCCTCGATGTTAGAGCAGAATCTAATTTAACTCATCTTCTGAGTAACTTTTATTCTCCTTCTGCTTTACTTGAGTTGTTGAAACGAGATTATAACAGCAGTTATCAATGGCTCAAAAGTCATTCTATTGAAGCAGAAAATACCCGTTTAAGGTCATATCAAATAGAGGCGATCGCCTCTATAGAAAATGCCATCATGTCAGGGAAGCGTGAGTTATTATTAGCAATGGCTACGGGTACGGGGAAAACTTTTACTATTGTTTCTTCTATTTATCGTTTGTTGGCTTCTAAAACAGTAAAAAGGGTTTTATTTTTAGTAGATCGTAAAGCATTAGCAGCTCAAGCCGTAACTGCATTTTCCTCCTTTGAAACCCCTACAGGGAATAAATTTAATCAAGAGTATGAAATTTACAGTCAAGCTTTTAAACGAGAAGAGAGTGGAGGAGAAGATAAATTCAATTCTCAAATATTGCCTAATAGTTACCTCACTAACCCTTCAGATAATCATACCTTTGTCTATGTTTGTACGATTCAAAGGATGAAAATCAATCTTTTGGAAAAAGCTGCCATTGAAAAAGAAAATAATGGCGATCTAGAAGAAGAAATGGAGGGGGAAAAATTAGATATTCCTATTCATGCTTTTGATTTAATTGTTGCTGATGAATGTCATCGGGGTTATACTGCTAGTGAAGTTGGTTCATGGAGAAGGGTTATTGAGTATTTTGCAGCTATTAAAATAGGTTTAACTGCTACTCCTGCTATTCATACTGTATCCCTATTTAAAAATATTGTTTTCCGTTACACTACTTTCCAAGCAATTACTGAGGGTTATTTAGTTGATTATGAGCAAGTTAATATTGATTCAGATGTAAGAATAAAGGGGACTTTTTTACGTCAAGGAGACGTAGTAGGAGCAATAGAAAGGGAAACAGGAGCAAAATATTATGAGCAGTTAGAAGATGCGAGAGAGTTTAATTCTACAGATATTGAAAGTAAAATTACTGTACCTGATAGTAACCGTAAAATTATTGCAGAAGTGGCTAAATATGCGGCTCAACATGAAGCAGAAACAGGACATTTTCCTAAGATGCTGATTTTTGCAAGTAATGATTTGGCTCATGTTTCCCATGCAGATCAATTAGTAACTATCTGTAAAGAGATATTTGCTAAAGGTGATGATTTTGTGCAAAAAATAACAGGAAAAGTGGATCGCCCTTTACAGAAAATTAGAGATTTGAGAAATCGCCCCCAACCTGCTATAGCTGTTACAGTGGATTTATTAACCACAGGGGTTGATATACCAGCAATTGAATTTTTGGTATTTATGCGCCCTGTAAAATCCCGTATTCTCTGGGTGCAAATGCTCGGAAGGGGAACAAGAAGATGTGATGATATTAATAAGACTCATTTTAAGATTTTTGACTGTTTTGGTGGCTCTTTGGTGAGTTATTTTGCTAATAGTACTGATTTTAAAATAGATCCACCTCGTCAACAAAGTATGTCTATTGCTCAAGTAATTGGTAATTTTGTTGATGAGATAGATAGGGAACATCACTTAGAAATTTTAATTAGGCGCTTTCACAGAATTGAGCGTAATATTAGTGATGAAGGGAAAAAACAACTAGAGTTGTATTTACCTGATAGTAAAACAAAAGGATTAACTAACAGTTTTCTAGATAAGCTGGAAACTGAACCAGAAGAGGCGATCGCTTTATTACAAGATGCTGAGTTTCAGGAGTTTTTGGTAAATTATCCCCGTGAAAAACCAAAGTTTTTGCTAGCAGAAGGAATAGAGGATAAAGTAAGCTCTAAAGGGGTTATTGAAGGCAAAAAACCAGAGGCTTATCTTGATAGTTTTTATGCTTTTCTGCGGGAAAATAGTGAGGAAATATCCGCTATACAAATATTGCGTCAACGTCGACAAAATTGGAGTGCAAATGCTTTGGAAGAGTTGAGAAATAAGTTAACAAAAAATAAGTTTACAGAGCCAAATTTACAGAGGGCTTATCAGTTGGTTCATAATAAAGCTTTGGTGGATATTATCTCTTTAATTCGTTTTGCTGAACATAATTCTCCTGAACAAGTTTATACAGCCCATGAAAGGGTAGATAAGGCGATCGCTTCTGTTACTCAAGGGAAAAATTTTACCTCAGAGCAGTTAAAATGGTTGGGTTATATTCGAGAGCATTTAATTCAGAATTTAAGCATTGAGATGGAAGATTTTGAATATGCGCCTATTTTTGAACGCCATGGCGGTAAAGGGAAAGCAAACAAGGTGTTTAAAGGGGAGTTAGAGACTTTAATTCAAGATTTGAATGGGGCGATCGCCACCTAGTTGTTATGTTTAAATAATCACAGTGCTTAGAGATTTGTTACTGTTGCAGTTGACAAAAAGCAAGGTAGATAAAAAAAGGTAATTGAGGAGGAAAATTGAGTTAAATGGATGTTGTTAATAAACTGTGTAATTTATGTAACATTTTGCCCCATGATGGAATTGATTAGGGTGATTATATTGAGCAGTTAACTTATCTATTATTCCTGAAAATGGCGGATGAGAAAGGGATTGATGTACCGCCTAATTGGGAAAGTATTAAGAAATGTTCGGGAGAAGACTTAACAGATCATTATCTGGGTGTGATTCGCACTCTACAGAAACAAACAGGGTTGCTGGGGGATATCTTTACTCAAGCAATGCCCCGTTTTAATAATCCTGTGAACCTCAAAAAAGTTATAAATATTATAGATGAGGTGGAGTGGACTGCTTTAGATGTGGATGTGAAAGCAGAAGCATTTGAAGGGTTGCTTGAAAGGGCTGCAAGTGAGGGAAAAAAGGGTGCAGGGCAGTATTTTACCCCTAGAGTGCTAATTAAGTCTATTGTGCGGTTAATGAAACCAGATCCAATCGTTAAATCTGATTTTACTATCTGTGATCCCGCCTGTGGTACTGGGGGTTTCTTAGTGGCTGCTTATCAATGGTTGTTAGAGCAAACTGGGGGAGTGTTTGACAGAAAGGAGATTAAACGGATTAAAACATCTACCTATTATGGTCAAGATTTGGTTTCTCGTCCCCGTCGTTTGGCTTTGATGAATCTATTTTTACAGGGTTTGGAGCCAAAAATATATTTGGGGGATGCTATTTATGAACCAGTAACGGGCTTACGCTTTGATTGTATCCTGTCTAACCCTCCTTTTGGTACAAAGGGAGCAAATCAAACTCCTACAAGGGATGACTTTACTATTGAAACCAGCAACAAGCAGTTAAATTTTGTCCAACATATCCTCACTATTCTGAAACCAGGGGGAAGAGCGGCGATGGTTTTACCTGATAATTGTTTGTTTGAGGATAAAGCGGGGGAAGTGTTTAAAATCCTGATGCAAGATTGTAATGTGCATACAGTCTTAAGACTGCCTAGGGGTACATTTACGCCTTATTCTCAGGGTGTTAAGGCTAATGTTATCTTTCTGCAAAAGGGATTACCTACTGAGAAAGTCTGGATTTTTGACGCTCGTTCTAATGTTCCTGGTGTTACGAAAAAGGAACGCCCTTTGACTCCTGAGCATTTTGCTGAGTTTGAGCGCTGTTATGGGGATGATCCTAATGGTAGGTCACAACGTGAAGATTTGGGCATTGAGGGGCGGTTTAGATGTTTTTCTCTGGATGAAATTAAGGCGAGAGACTATAAACTTGATATTACTTGGCTTAAGGATGAGAGTTTAGAGGATGCAGAGGATTTACCATCACCTGATTATTTGGTGAGTGAGGCGATAACTGAATTAGAGGCGGTTGTGGATGATTTAAAAGACATTTTAGAGTTGATGGAAATAGAGGAATAGTGTTAGTTAAATGCCAAAGAAAATTAGAGAACTCAAATCTATTTTATTGAAAGCAGGATTTAGCTATCGCTCTGGGAAAGGTAGTCATACTGTGTGGAGTCATACCGTTTTACCCTATAGTTTAACTCTTTCAGGAAAAGATAGTGCTGATGCTAATCGTTATCAAGAAAAAGATGTTAAAAATGCCCTCAAGGATTTAGAAAACTTACAGGAGTAATAAATGAAATATCAGTACAGTATTGTGATTCAATGGTCAGATGAGGATCAAAAGTATATAGTCAGTTTACCTGAATTTGGTCCCTATGCTCATACTCACGGTAATAGTTATGAGGAAGCTTTAAAAAATGGTCAAGAAGTTTTAGAGCTTTTAATTGAAGATTATCAAGCGAGAAACAAGCCTTTACCTAAGCCTAGTAATTTTAAAATTACCCTTGAGGTTTAAAGCTGAATAAAAATTAATGGAGCTAAAAACATGAAAACATTTACAGCTTATATTGAATACGATCCAGATACTAAATTATATGTGGGAATTATACCTACTATTCCAGGTGCTCACAGTCAAGGAGAAACTTTAGATGAATTGCAGAATAATTTAAAAGAAGTTTTAGAGTTATGTTTAGAAGAATATGAAGCCCTGGAGCTTGACAGTTTACCTCGTTTTGTTGGGTTGCAACAAATAGAGGTGTCTTGATGAGTAAATTACCTATTGTTGATTTTAAAACTATGAATAAAATCTTGACTAATTTGGGGTTTGAAAAAGTTAGACAAAAAGGTAGTCATGTTTTTTATCGACATCAAGATGGCAGAACAACTACTGTACCCAATCATAAAGGGAGAGATTTAGCTCGTCCATTAGTCAGGGAAATATTGAGAGAAATTGAGCTAAATATTAATGACTTTTTAGCAGAATTAGAAAAGCTCTAGGGAAGCAGTGTTGATAATTAATAGAGGTAGAAGAATGAATACTATTGAGTTAAGAAACAATTTAACGCAAAAGTTAACTTTATTATCTGATGAACAGCTTAAGTTAATATCTCAATTGATAGAGCAGTTTGATTTATCTCAAACTGTTTTAACAGAAGAAACTCAGAAAGAATTAATCTCAAAATGGGAATATTTAGTAAACAACAATCAAGAGATAGATGAATCAAAGCCCTTATCTAATGATGAAATTCAAATTATTTGTCAAATTTTGAATAAAGAAAATAAAACTCGCCCTCTGGGATTGGCTAAGGGGGATTTTTCTATTGATGAAAGTTTTAATGACCCTTTACCTGATGATATTGTAGATTGATTTTATCAATGAAATTACTTTTAGATACTCATATTTTTTTGTGGTTTATTAGTGAAAATGAGCGCTTAAGTGATGATGTTTATAATGCAATTAAGCATCCTGAAACCGATGTATTTTTAAGCGTTGCTTCTATTTGGGAATGTGTGATTAAGTATAAATTGGGTAAGTTAAATTTTCCTGAGTTACCTGAGATTTACCTGCCAAAAAAAAGAAAACAGCATTTAATTAATAGTCTTGTTATTGATGAGGGTAGTATTAGTTATTTAACTAATTTACCTCTGTTACATAAAGACCCTTTTGATCGTCTTTTAATTTGTCAATCTCTACAACATGATTTAGTTATTGTCACTGAAGATCAGGCTATTTTAAGTTATCCAAATATCAAGGTTTTTAATTTTAATTAAGGAGGATGAGTAAATGAAACCAGAAAGAAAAGACAAAGTAGAAGGTTTAAATAAAGGTGATTTACCTCAAGGGTGGATACAAACAAAATTAATTGATGTAGTAACTTATCAAAAAGGGAAAAAACCCAAGAAATTAACCGATGTTTATGCTACTAATTTAGTTCCTTACTTGGATATAGAAGCTTTTGTAAATAATAATATTAGACAGTATGCATATCCAGAATCATCAAAATTAGCAAAAGCCAGCGATGTTCTAATTGTTTGGGATGGTGCGAGAAGTGGATTAACAGGATTAGCAAGAGAAGGGGCGATCGGTTCAACTATAGTTTGTTTAACACCAATAAAAATAGAGCAAAAATATTTATCACGTTTTATACAAAGTAAGTATCAATACATTAACGATAATCATAGAGGTTCTGGTATTCCTCATGTTGATCCTGATATATTTTGGAATATACTAATTCCCCTACCCCCCCTAAATGAACAACGGCGAATAGTAGCTAAACTAGAGAAAATGCTTGCCAAAGTTAATGATTGTAAACAGCGATTAGAGAGAATACCCACTATTCTTAAACGATACCGTCAATCAGTGTTAGCTGCTGCTTGTTCGGGGCGATTAACTGCTGATTGGCGCGAGTTACACCCTGATGTTGAACCTGCTGAGGAGTTGTTAAATAAGTTTAGAAAAAGAAAAGATTATAAGAAAATAAAGATAAAAGATGAACTGCCTATACCCTTTGATTTACCTTTATCTTGGCAATGGATAAATTTAATTGAAGTTTGTGAATCTCTGACAGATGGAGATCATCAACCTCCACCAAAACAAAATGAGGGAATACCATTTTTAGTTATATCAAATATTAAAGAGGGTGAATTAGATTTTTCCGATACTAGATACGTTCCTGAAGAATATTATGATCAAATTAAAGACTCAAGAAAACCAAGAAAAGGTGATATTTTATACTCTGTTGTAGGTTCATACGGTATTCCAGTATTAGTTAATATTGAGAAAAAATTTTGTTTTCAAAGACACATTGCATTGTTAAGAGTTAACAGATTAATTTTCAATAAATATCTTTTATATATTTTGCAATCAAGATTAGTTTTTGCTCAAGCGACTGCTGTCGCTACAGGTAGCGCACAGTTAACAGTAACTTTAACAGGATTACGAAAACTTAAAATTGCTCTACCACCACTTGAAGAACAACAAGAAATAGTGCGCAGAGTAGAGGCGTTATTCAAAAAATGCGACTTGATAGAACAACGTTACCAGAAAGCCAAAGCATATATAGACAAACTGACTCAATCTATATTAGCCAAAGCATTTAGGGGGGAATTAGTACCGCAAGATTCTAATGATGAACCAGCAGAGGTATTATTAGAGAGGATTAGAGTAGAGAAAGCTCAACAGGAGAAACAAATGAAAGCGAGGAAGTGCGACTCGTTTAGGTAAAAGTTGCATCATTACTAGGGATTGAAATCAATCACCATAGAGTGAGTTTAGAAGCGATTCTAGACAGCGTAAACCTAGCTCAGGTATAAAATGACCTTGAAAGAAAATTAAGCCCCTTAAAGGCGAAAATCCAAACGGGTCATAACTATCCCAAAAATCCTAAAACTGAGTAGAAATACCCAGCCCAAAACGGGAAAAGAGTTCTGAAATACGAGTGAAAACCCGAATCGAGGAGTAGAAATTACCGTACAGGAAAAAGAGGGTTAACCGAACAGCAAATATGCCTAGTAAGAGGTATCTGTGATAACTTTGTATTCTTGGAGGTGCAAAACCTTTCGTCCAGTGCTTGGATTGACAGCGTAACCCCTAGTCACTTGAGGTGGTATCTCATAGGCTAAAGCGGGGTTAAAACCAGGTAACTACAAGCCTATGTGGAATCCCTGGGAGCAGTGCAGTCATGGGTAGGAATACGAACTC
>JADQBC010000129.1 GCA_016903655.1 Gomphosphaeria aponina SAG 52.96 = DSM 107014 | reverse complement strand
ATAAGGTGGAGAATATCCTCATAAATTATTTCGCCAAACTTGTTTTTAAATTTTCTCTCTTGCAAGCTTTCAAGTTCAAAACCAGCGCCTTCTAAAGCAATTGTAGCCATTAATTTAGTATTTTCAATCCCAATTTTGCGGCTGGATATTATTATTAATAACGCCGCCCAAACTGTTCGCCTACGAAGTGCATTTTATCGCCACTGCAAAAGAATTATCAGCAGAAATAAAAACTCTACTTGCGCAGGATTTAAACTTAAGAGAAACAACCCTAGAAATCCAGAAAATTCCCCTTATTTCTGGGGAAGTAGAAATGGACTTGCGACCATTTAATAGTTGGCTAATGAAAGATGATGAAGTGAGTATTCTGGAGTTGCTAGAAGTGCATGTGATTAATGCTCTGTCTAGGTTTGAGGCTATTTTATCTTCAAAAATTTTTGCTTAGTAATATTACAATAATTAATAAATAAAGATCCAAAAATGAAACTTCCCGATTTAGCTTTTGGTAGTGAATGGGCATTATTAGAGTTACTTTGTTTAGGGTTAGAGTCTCCCGATGAACGGGAAATGTTTGAGGAATTAATTAGGTTACCTCATCTGGATTGGGAGACTTTATTAACCCAAGCTAAACGACATAAAATGTTGTTTAGTTTGGCTTTTTATGTGCATCAAGATTTTGCCAAGTTAGTGCCACCGTTTGTAGAGCAACAGTTGCGAACGGCACTGTTTTTTAATCGCCATAAAATGGCGATTTATCGTCGAGAAGCTGCTCAAATTGTCAGGGCATTTAATCAACAAGGTGTGCGGTTTGTGGCGACTAAAGGCATTAGTTTGGAGTCCAGTATTTATGGGGGAAAAGGTATTCGTTATTTATCGGATATTGATTTGATGATTGTTCCTGAAAACAGGGAGGTTGTCAATCAGATTTTGTCTGATTTGGGGTATAAGTTGGGAACTTTTGATGTGAATAAGGGGCAAATAATTCCCCATAGTCGTCAAACTTTGGTTGGGTATAAGTTAAATCCAGACCATTTGCCTTCTCGTGTTAAGTTAATTGATGATCCAATAATTCGGTTTGTTGAGGTTGATGTAGCCAATAGTTTGACTTGGACTTTTTCGCCTTTTCAAGTTCCTCTGGATTTGGCTTTGGCGGAAATTGTAACTCAGGAAATTCCAGGAATTAATGATGTGCAAATGCCTTGTTTTTCTCCTTATTTTCAATTTATTTTTACTGTTATGCATTTGTTTAAGGAGGCTTGGATTATTCGTCTGACTTTGAATGATTCAGGAAAGGATGTTAGTTTAAGTAAGTTTGGGGATGTGGTCAGGTTATGGCGGGTTTATCGCCAGGTACTTGAGGGTGAGAAATTTGTCAGAATGATCTTAGATTTTGCTATAATTGAACCAATAGTTTGGGTATTGGAACATTTAGATCGAACTTTGCAGACTGGGATTGTTTCTACTTTGGGTTTAACAGGAAGAGTGAGTGAGGAATGGTTATCTAGTGCTAGTGGGAAAAAGTGGAAAGGAACTATGCGCGATCGCCTTTATTCTCAAAATCGTCCTCTGTTATTTCTTGAAAAACATTTGAGCAAATATTGCCCATAAATAAACTTCCCTCTGATACGTGCATTTAGTAGGTTTAGGTGTGTGGTTCGGTAGTTATCAGGGGTTTGAAGGCCAATGGTTAAGTTAGTATATGCCAATGATAACTGGATTCCTACTCATGAAGAAAAAACTGAAATTGTAACAAAAATAATCATTGTACGTTAGATTTAAAAGAAGAAAAAATGCCCTTTATCTATGGAGATGTAATGCTTTTCTGTCAATTTTACCATTGATAGTAGTAGGTAAAGCTTCCAAATAGTGAATTTCCGCAGGGATCATATAATTGGGTAAAGTTTCACCGCAAAATAAACGCAGTTCTTGGGCAGTGGGTTGGGGGTCTGAGACAATATAAGCAATGAGGAGAGTATCATTGTGAGTAATAACAGCGGCGGCTGTAACTGCTCGGTGGGCCATGAGTCGGTGTTCTATTTCTTCAAGTTCGACGCGGTTTCCTCGAATTTTGACCTGTAAATCTCGACGACCTACAAAGTAGAGTTCGCCCCCTGAACCTTGATAGGCGAGGTCGCCAGTACGGAAGACTTTTTCCTGTGAAAAGGGGCGTAAAGGGTTGGGTATTAAAACAGATTTGGTGGCTTCAAGATTGCGCCAGTAACCTGAAAAGAGGGTAGCACCCCGCAGATATATTTCCCCGATTTTTCCTGGTTCTTGTATTTCCTGTTGTTGGGAGTCTAATAACAGCATTTGCGCCCCAGGGTGAGCAAAACCAATGGAGAGGTTTTTGGTTTCGGGGGGGAGGGGGTTGGGTACGTCTGTAAATGAACAGGCGATGGACTCGGATTGACCAAAACAGTTAATTATGCGGAGGTGGGGAAGTAAAGACTGCAGGTGGAGTAAGTGGGGGATGGAAAAGGTTTCCCCTGCAAAAAAGATGGTTTTGAGGTGTTGGAGGTTGCCGATCGCTTCTGCAGCGTGGGGTAGCAGGAGTTGACACCAGAGGGAGGGAACACTGTTCATTTGGGTCACTTGGTTTTTGTCTAGATATTCCACCAGTTGTTTGGGTTTGAGGAAGTTTCGGGGGACTTGCACTAAGGTTGCACCCCTACCCAGGGCTAAACCCATGTCTAACAGGGAGAAGTCAAATTGGAGGGGGGCGATCGTCCCGATTCGCGCTGCTGGTTCTAGTTGACAGTAATTGACTAAGGCGCGAAAAAAGGCGAGCATGGCTCTGTGAGTCATCATTATGCCTTTGGGTTGACCTGTAGTGCCAGAAGTAAAGATGATGTAGGCGAGGTCTGTTTCTAATACTGGGTGTTTAGGGGAACGGGAATGGGGGGGGAGGGGACGATTAATTTGTAGGGTCACCTTTTGCAGGATACCTTGGGGTATTTCTGGCCAGAAATGTCCTACTTGAGTGCGAATGTGGAGACGTGCTTCTGTTGTAGCGAGTATTTGTTCTACACGGGGTTTTGGGGTTTGGGGGCTGAGTGGGACAAAGACTAAACCCAGGCTCGAACAAGCGATGATCAGGGCGATCGCCTCTGGGCTGGGGTCGAGTTCTAATACTATTCTATCTCCACAGGCTACACCGCAGTTATTTAAGATTTCTGCGTAATTATCTGAGTGGGTAGCCAGGTCTTTATATGTCCAGTTAGCTGGGGCGATCGCTATTGCTGCTGGAGTTGTTTTAGCATATTGGAGCAAGTACTGATGGAGGAGAACTGGCTGCGGATTGGGAGGATAGGTTTCTGCTGCTTTATGGTTCATTTATGATTTTACTATTTTCTCTTCAATTAATTGGGTGATATTTCCCATAGTTATAAATCTTTCATGGCTAATTTCATCCATTTCAAATTCAAAACCAAATATTTCTTCTAGTCCTAAGACTATGGAAACAGCATTGAGGGAATCTAATCCCAAACTGTATAATTCTATATTGTCTGATAAATCTTCAGGGTGGGCATTTGGGAGGTTTTCTAATAAAATTTGGCTGATTTTTTCTTGGATTTTTTCTCTAGTCATAATTGTCAAGAATCCTCTTATAATAGGTTGTTTGAATTTGTTTGGTGAACTAAAGTGATTAAGTTTTTCAGGGTCTGGAAATTTTTAGGATTTTCTAATTGCCAGATAGCAACATTTTTAAGCAAGTCGTCGCACTGCTCAAAATGTTGATTAAGGTAAACTCCTTCTAACATCGCACTGGGACAGGGAAAAAAACGCGCTAGGGAAAAAAAAGCTTCCATCCCCATCATTTTGCTAATGTTGAGCTTTTCTCCTTCTTTGAGAATAAAAATGCTAGTTAGGGGTAATGCTTTGACAGGGAAATTTTCTTTTTGTATAATTACTCTTTTACTACTTCCTGGAAAAAGTGTGGGTAAAGTCGATTGATCATAACCAAGTGCTTTGACTGTTTTCGGCCAGATTTTTATCTGCGGAAAAGCAGGAAAAACTACTGTTTTGTCCTGATAATCAGGTGCTATAGCTACCAGATCATCTGCTAAAACTGTATAACCACAGCGAGCAAAAGTAGCAGCAATGGTAGATTTCCCCGCACCTGGTGGTCCTGCAAAAATAACCACTTCTTCTCCTATTTTAACTGCACTAGCATGGAGTAAAAATAAGCCTTTTTGATACAAAATTAAGCCCAAAGCTTCACTTACAATATACAGGTTGAGCAATTGTGGTTCAATGTTATCAGCATCTGGGTCAACAATAAGATTACTGCCATCTTTTGCTAAAAAATTTCCTATTCCTTGCCACCGCAGATAGGCTGCTTGAGTAGTACCACCATATAGGGCTTCGATTCCTTGACGTTTAATGGAAGTAGGTTTTAATTCTGGTGGTTTTACTTTGCCTTTTTGGATATAAATATCTTGTTTTTCTCCTCCTTCAATTAGTTCGGGAAGAGGAAATTCAGAATGAATATTTAATCCATAAGCTTGATAAAAAAACATATCTATACTGTGCTGAGTACTATGATTAGATTCTGGATTTTGTAGGCTTTAGTAATTATTAAGTAACTAATCGGGTTCTCGACTGCTTTACCAAGGATAAACCCAAACTCAAATCTTAACCTGCTCAAGTATAATTTGGGAAAATTATTGATTCATTATTCAACCATTAAAATTTCTTACTTCACTCAACCACATTGCTAAACAACTTGTACAGTCAAGAAGTTGTGCTTTACGCCGCCTCACCTCCCAAGTATGCTCACTATTAAAAAACTCTTGTTTCTCTTTTTTTAAACCATCAACATCTACATAACGAGATAAATCTAATGGTTTATTAAACAACAATTCCTCCATTAACTTACTCTCATGACCTTTCACCTCTTCCATAATAAAGCCATAAAAATGAATTTTAGCTGGTTGTTTCCTCACCTCTTCAGGCAAAATATTCTCCATCCCCCGACGCATTACCCCCCGCCCCAATCCAGATTCATATTTCATCTTTCCTGGCACAGCTAAACACAACTCAATCACTCTTTGATCAAAAAAAGGATGACGAGTTTCTATGCCTAATGCTGAACTCATCCCATCAGTTTGTTCACTCACAATTTGTATATTATCAGAAGTTATTGCTCGATAATGGTTGAGATATTCCGTCGGTAAATAAGCAAATTGATAATTTATTTCATCCTCAATTAACTGCTCTAAACCTATCTCTTTAGCCCAATCATAACTAATCGTTGAATTTTGCTCTTGCCATTTAGGATTTACCAATCTTTCTCTCACTTTATTCTTGCGATATAAGCCAACATAACTTGACTTAATTAACCCCTTGTCGATTAAATTTTGTAATGAAATATAATCTGGACTCTTTCCCTGTTTTAAATAAGTTAAAAATCTGGCTTTTAACCCATCCCCATTATCTGACTCTACCTCTTCAGGATAATCTCTACCATGAGAAACAATAGTATCACCATCATGCCCAGTTAATAGCACCCTAGCTCCCATATTCTGCACTAACTGCAAAGTAGCCAAGACAATGGCGGTATTTAAAGGCTTTTGTACGGGTTGATCTAGCCAGGGAGTAACTATTTTCCCTGAACTAATAACACCTGTTACCCTAGCAATATCATGTTTAAATCCCCCCTGAGCTAAGACAGCATTGACATAAATTTTCTCCTTAGTAGCAGGTACGCCACAATCAGCATAAATAGTTGGTAATTCTCCATTTTTTTCTCGTAAAATATTTCGTGCAACACAGCTGACGGAAGAAGAATCTAAACCACCACTAAGACTAGCAACAATGGGATATGCACTCCGTAAACGACAGTTTATAGCTTCTGTAAATCTTTCCCTAAAAGCTTCAACATATTCTGCATCTGATTTGAGATGTTCTTGTATTTTAGTCGCCGCTGCATCCAAATCCCAAAACGGTTGAAAATGCAAACCTTTTTCCCCCAAAGTCATCAAATTAGCGGGAGGAAAACGGAAAATATCCTGATAAAAAGTCTTGTGATTTAACGCTGCAAAACCCTTTAACTGACAGAGAAAAATCCCAATTTTAGCTTCATTTATTTTCCTAGGCACTTCTGCTAAACATAAAAGTGCTTTAATTTCAGAAGCAAAAGCAAAAATATTTCCTGGTTTATAATAATAATAAAAAGGTTTAACCCCTATATAATCCCTAGCACAGAAAAGCTCATTTTTGCGCCCATCCCAAATAGCAAAAGCAAAATCACCTAGCAACTTTTCTGGACATTTCTGACCCCATTTTACATAAGCAGCCAAAATCAGCTCACTATCAGTTATTTTTGGCAAAGGACGATCATTCAAATTTAAAGTAGAGATTAATTCACTGCGATTATCAATGCGAGCATCAGCAGTAATTACTATCTTCCCAGTGGAGTCAACCAGGGGTAACTTTTCTACTAAAGATTCTGGAGTAGTCCACAACATCCTATGTCCCAAACCAATAGACCCAGAATACCAAATATCCACCCCATCTGGTCCGCGATGGGCAAGAATATTCACCATCCGCCTGAGATTTTGCCTCTCCACAGGGCGATCATTCAGATAGTAAATACCGACAATACCGCTCATAATTATCCTCTCACTTTCAAGAAACTCCAATAAATCCCGATCGCATTTTTCTGGTTCAACTCCCATTATCTCCCTTGTATTCCATCCCATTCTCTAATTAAGCAACGCCACTATTTTGCGTATTTTTGTTCTCATTGTCTCTAAATTGATGGTGATTTTTAAATAACACTAAACAAGGGGTTTAAACCCCTTATTCTGCATATTCCCCAGCCCTCCGATAACAACTTTCCCTTTGCTTTCTACCCAAGCATGAAAGACCATTTCCCCTGAATTGTCTTTCCCAACTCCCAGGCGCAATTCGGTGGGATATCCTTGTCTTCTGAGCAATACTTGGGCAGCCATTGCTCTTTGTAAACATACTACTCCAGGAATGTCTGGGCTGACCATTGTGATGGCCCAAATTATTTTATACAGGGTATATTTCCTGGTTTTCTGGGGTTGAGAGATTTTTTCTAGGAGTTTTTGCAATGTTTGAAATTGCATTATTTTTAACCCTAATTTAATTGTGATTAGTAATAGGGTTGCTAGGAGGAGAAGGGGGCGATCGCTTGATTGTTGACTCCAGATTTTTCTGATTAATTCCATTCAGTTTTTTTACTTGCGCTTGCGAGGCTAATTATAACCCCAAAATCCCTCATTTTTTAACAGGAAAATCTGAGCCTGGGGCTATTGTTGTATTTTCGGATATTTTTTGCCAGATAGATAACCCTTAGTTTGGCTCAGGTTAAAAACTTATTACTCTTTTATGCTGTTATCTCTATTAACTTTTCTTTGGCTAGTTCTTCAAGAAATATCATCATATCTTGTTCTAACTGGGTAGGTTCTACTTGATAGGTTTTTATCAGGCGATCGCTTATTTCTTTTACCGTTCTTGGTTCTTGAATATAACTCCAAATAGTCGCTCCTACCCCATTGAGACTATAGTACTGCTCATTTTTTAGAGCTAAAATAACTATCTCTTCATCCAGTTTTGAATATCGCTGTTCTTTTGTTGCTCTTATTTTTGTTTTTTGATTAAATATAATTTTGTTTTTCATTATCTTACACCCTCCCTCATCATAAATTTCCTAAAAATTGTTCTCATTTTGATTAATTCCACACAATAGTAGGTTTTCATCTCAAATTTCAACAATATTGATTTATTTCATATTTCTAGCTTTATATGTGACCTCCCTTTTTTTTTCTTGTAGAATCCTAGCATAACTTTTTGGGTTTGACAACTTTTTTAAAATTTTACACAAACAAACAATTATTTGACCAAACTAGGTAAAATAATTAATAACAGCGAGTCAGGGAGCGGTCAGATCCACCCTACCCCAAACTCAACCTCAACCTGAGAGCAATTGTAGCTTAAATGCAGCATTAATACTGTATTTTGTGTTTAAACAAGAAACAAAAACCTGAAAACAGGATTTGATTTGCTCTATTGCTCACAAAGCAGTTAGTTCTAATCCTGGTTTTTTCTCCTCCTTGTAAAGATTGAATTTTCAAGCTAGTTTTTTAGATCGGCATTCATAGTATGTTAACTTCAAATCAACATTCAGACTTCTGGCAAACCATCAGAAACGTAATTAAAACCCAACATCAAGCACCACTCCTAAAACCTGCGCCAAAAAACACCAACCTCCCCCTCTCCTTTGGACAAGAGAGACTGTGGGAACTAATTAAAATTCAACCAGAAACTTTATTATATAATATAAATAATTCACGCTATTTTAATTATGCCCTGGAGGTGAGTGCCCTAGAAAAGAGTTTGAGGGAAATTGTACGCCGTCACTCCATCCTGAGAACTACTTTCCCAGAAAGAGACGGCCAACCAGGGCAAAATATATTAAGCGAGACTTCATTTAAGTTGCCAGTTATTGACCTGCAGCAACTCCCACCAGCAGAACAGATAACTCAATGTCAACAAATTATCAAAGAAGAAGCTCAAAAACCTTTTAACCTAAGGGAAGAACCTGGGTTTCGGGTGAAACTTCTATGTTTAGGAGAAGCAGAATATTTATTGCTACTCACATTTCACCATCTAATTTTTGATGGATTTTCCTCTCATATATTTACTGGAGAACTAAAAACACTCTATGAAGCATACTCCACAAACCAATCCTCTCCTCTCCCCGAACTTCCCATCCAGTATGCCGACTTTGCCTACTGGCAAAAACAATGGTTAGCAAGTAAGACAGAAGAAAAATTAATTAAATACTGGCAAGAAAAATTAAGTGGCAACCTCCAACCTTTACAACTCCCCGCAGATAACCATCAACCAGTCCTGAATTATGAAGGTGCAACTGAATATTTAACAATTGCCCCACAACTTACTCAGTCTCTGAAGTATTTAACACAACAAGAAGGGGTGACTCTGTTTACCACCCTACTGGCTGCATTTAAAACCCTACTTTATTGTTATACAGGACAAGAAGATCTAATTCTGGTGTCACCTATGGCAGGACGCGATCGCCCTGAAACCCAAAAACTCATTGGCTATTTCAACAATTTAATAGTTATGCGCACCAACTTAGAAGAAAACCCCACTTTTCGGGAGTTACTTCAGCGGGTGAAAAAAACCGTCTTAGAAGCAAAAGAACACCAAGACTTACCCTTTCAAAAAGAATTTACTCATATTCCCCTATCCAGAGGAATGTTTACCCTGCAAAACTATAAACATCAGCCCCTAACTTTAACAAAAATAACTACTAAGCAAAACTCAGAAATACCTGAGCAACAAAAAGAAAACTCAGTCAAAAATCGCGCTGCAGAAATATTCGCATCAAGGGACATTTCCCCAGAAAAAACAGCCAACTTTGACCTAGCCCTCACCATGTATGACCAAGGGAAAAAACTCACAGGGAAAATAAAATACAAAACCGACTTATTCAAAGCGACTACTATTACCCAGATGAAGGAAAATTTCCTTACTTTAGTAGCCAAATTAGTCCATAACCCAGACATCCACATTGCAGAGTTAGCAGAAGAATGGGAACAAAACTTACATCCTCAAGTTGTGCAAATTTCCATTGAGCAAATAGAAAAGCTCCTGGGGGAACATCCCAACATTGAAGAGAATACCATCTTAGTTTTAGAAGATAGTCAGGGAAATAAACAGCTCACTGCTTATATTGTTCCCACCCAAAAAGAAATACCAACTTTAGAAGGAGTGCGGAGCTTTTTACAAGCAAAAATCCCCAACTATATGATACCAGAAAGCTTTGTGCTGCTAGATTCCCTGCCCCTTAAACCCAACGGTAAAATCAACTATCGTTCCTTAGCCAAACTAAATCAAATCAAACAGAAACCACCAACCACTTTACCGAGTACCCCAGTAGAGAAAAAACTAGCAGAAATCTGGGGGAGAGTGTTGTGGTTAGAACAAGAAATAGGCATCCATGACAACTTTTTTGACTTAGGGGGACACTCCCTACTAGCAGTAAAATTAGTAGGAGAAATAGAAAAAGAATTTAATACTAAATTACCTCTTACTACTCTTTCCCAGTTAAGCACAATTTCTGAACTGGTAAACTTTCTGAAAGAAGTAGAACCCCACCCCAACCCTCCCCGCGGGTTCGGGAGGGAGTCAGGAGTTCCCCCCGAACCCGCGGGGGGGCTGGGGGGGGTTAATTCCTCCGAATTAGCCCCCGAAATATATCATCAACTGCTTGCCTATACATCTGGCTGGCGAGGAAAAAGAGTTAAACCCCATTCCTTAATAGTGGGAATGAATATCAAGGGGACAAAACAACCATTATTCTGGTGTTTTCAAGGTTTTAAAGAACTTTACCAACTGGCAAAATATATGGGAGAAAACCAACCAATATATGGAATGCGCTCGGGGCACCTGGCGATGGAAAAAACAGAAGAAAACATCAAGGCTCTTGGCTTGTTGTACGTTAATGAGATATTAGAAGTAAATTCTACTGGCCCTTATTTAATTGGGGGAAACTGTCAAGCAGGAAAAATTGCTTTTGAAATGGCAATTAAGCTACAAGAATTAGGAAAAACAGTAACGCTGCTGTGCATTTTAGATAAATCTGATCCGCCCAGAAAATATAATGGAAAAGTAGCCTTCTTTTTTGGGCGGGAAAGTTGGATTAATCCCTATAAAGATTATCAAAGTCCAGAACTTGGTTGGCGTAAATATTATCCTGGGGGTTTTTCTATTGATTTAGTATCGGGAACTTATGGGAAAATGTTTGATGAACCTAATATTCAGACCTTTGCTGACAAGTTAAAATCTCGTTTGGAGGAGGGAATAATCGCAACGGCGGCGATTACTACGGAACTGGAAATATTACCAGAAACTGCTTATTCTGCTCAAATTACTGTAGAAAAAACCCTCGTGGGTATTGCTGGGGAAACGTTAAATTTTCAAGTAAAAGTTAAAAATAATAGTCCTGTTACTTGGCAAGCGACAGAAAAAAGTGGAATAACTTTAGGAAACTATTGGTTAGAGGGGACAGGAAAAACTATTCAGGGAGTAGATGGGAGAGTTTATTTACTTGCTGATGTACCACCAGAGGGAGAAATACCATTAGAATTACCCATAACTATACCAATAGAACCAGGTAACTATTTAATGGCCTTAGACTTAGTAGAAGAAGGAGTAACTTGGTTTAGAAATAAAGGTTCTCAAATAACTATAGTTCAAGTGGAAGTTATTAGCAGCGAAGCTGGGAAGAATCCAGAAAAAAATGCAGAATTTTATCGCAATTTAGGGGACAAACAGTTTGGAAAAGGCGATGCAGCTTCCGCAATAGTTAGTTATGAAAAAGCTATTAGTTTGAATCCTGAGCAGCCATTTAAAGTATATCAAAATTTAGGAGATGCACTCAGTCAAAAAGAACAATATGCAGCAGCAATAACTGCTTATGCAGTAGCCATTAAAATAGAGGAAAATCATGGTAATATATATTATATGCTTGGTAAGACACAAGAAGGAGTAGGGGAGTTAGAACAAGCAAAAGTCAGTTATGAAAAGGCGATCGCCTTACAGAGCAATCAAATTCATTTTTATGAACATTTAGTAGAAGTTAGCCTTCAACTAAATCAAAAAGAAGCAGTAAAAAATGCTTGTCAACAAGGGTTAAAATTACAACCCAAAAATGCAACTTTGAATGTTAGATTAGGGCAGTTATACATTGAAGAAAACAATCTAGAAGCAGCTATAACTTGTGCTAAAAAAGCGGTAGAAGTACAGCCTGACAACGCAGATTTTTTGTTTTTATTAGGTTATGCTCAAAGTCAACAAGGGGAGCTAGAAGAAGCAATAAGTTACTACCAAAAGTCTATTGAAATCAAACCAGAAGCCATTGGAATATATATTAACTGGGGAAGAATCATTAGTCAACAAGGTAATTATGAAAAAGCTCTAGAAATCTATGAAAAAGCTCTTTTATATGATACAAATCATGCAGACCTTTATCGCAATATAGGGGAAGTTTTGTTTAAGCAACAGGATGTGACAGGAGCAATTAGAAACTATGAAAAAGTTATTGAATTAGAGCCAGAAAATTTCACCAATTATCAAGTATTAGGAGACGTTTTAAGCTATCAAGGAGATTTTGAACAAGCAATAAAACTCTATCACCAAGCAATAAAATTAAATCCAAAAGTAGCAATTATTTATTATAATTTAGCAACAGCTCAATTAAAGACAGGGGATTTAGCAGCAGCAATAAAAAACTATGAAAAAGCCAAAGAATTAGAGCCAAATCTAGAAATAGAGTTCAATGAATTTGCAAGTTAGAAGATGCTTTTAATAAACAAGGGAAGTTATACTGTGATGGGAATGATTAGATAAGAAAATTTTAAAACGTTTTCGAGCAACTTTATATCAGATAGAAAAAGATGGGTTAGAGGGGAAAAGCTGGGGAAACTCAACCAATACCCTAGCAGCAATTGAAGGATATGCCAATTTTGTAGCAATGGTTAACCCCGAAAAAGGAGCTAAATTTCAAGCTCAAATTAAACGCATTAAATCTGGTAACAGTGAACAATTACCATGACTGGTAACTGGTAATCTGTAACTGATAACTGATAAAAGTGCGGGGAGGTTTTTATACTGCTGTGGGTAAAATTGAGAAATTATCAGAAATAACCTAATTTTAACACATCGCTTTCTTGCGGGGTTTCTTGATTCAAGAGACTCCGAATATTATGAATGAATAGCTCAAACATTTCTAGCCTAAAGGGATTATTTTTCAAGTAATTGATGTACTCTTCCCTACTGTTTTGACGACCAGAAAATGTACTAAATTCCTTTCGTTTATTTGCGTTGATTCGTTTAGCTTTGCGTAAGATTATTACTTGATCAATATCTGTTGGTGCTGTACTAACTGGGTTCATATCCAACCACTCGCACAAGAGAAAATATTTCGCCCCTAAAACAGCAGATTTAACATCATGTGCAGTGGCACATCCCTCTTGAAACATAGTTTTATCCAAATTTGTTTTGCATTCGGCGGCTATATATGCAAGGTTAGTCTCAGTTTCAGCAGTTATTTCTGGCTCAAAATTAGGAGAATGAGAAGTCCTAATGAAAAGTTTTTTACTAATAGCAAAATCTTGATTTTTAGTCCGAAGACGTAAACCACCACCTTTTGCTGGTACGTCTAAACTTGATTCAAAATATACAGAGGAAAATGAATTCATGGGGCCAATTTCCACTGGAAATTTCTGTATTTCTGGAATAAGAGATGGAATAATTAGACGTGGCAAAAATTCCTCAATAATGGTGTTGTCAAGTTTCAGTTGACCTTTTTGACGAGCCAAAAAATTATTAGGACTATCGAAGATTACAGATACATCAATATAGAATTTATAGATGTTGAGCAATTGCACCATTCTCTTTAAGGTTTTGGCGGCTGGGGATTTTGACGCAACTACTTTATCGAGAATAACAATCCATTTGTGATAAACTTTTAAAGCCTGTGTAATTCTCGGTAAATCATCTGAAGGTAGCTTATTATTTTCCAACACTGCCAACAATTTCTCTTTATGGGGAGTAGGATAAGTATTCATAAGTCATAAATGTAGGGGCGGGTTTAGAGATAACCTAGTAATCTAAATAATAACCTTTATATCAAAACCCGCCCATTTTTGAATAAAGGGGATTTTTGCACATTGTTAGCATTTTCCCTGGCTTTCAAAATTTCATTAAGCACTTCTCCTTGGGCATTTTTAGATACTTCTAGTAATAATGATTGTGCCACTAAACAAGCAAATTCATCCCCAGGTAAAAGAGTTTTTGAA
>JADQBC010000077.1 GCA_016903655.1 Gomphosphaeria aponina SAG 52.96 = DSM 107014 | reverse complement strand
ACTTTCCGTTGACCCAAATATTTTTTTAAAGGCAAAATCTGTTGTTGGACTAATAAATCTCATTGTCTTTTCCCCCTTTAATTAAACTCCTTTGATTAACTGGCAATAATTGCTATGAGTTCAAAAACTCTGCCACCTTTTCTAAACTATCCAACTCAAAAATTGCTTCTCCCAAAAAAGACAATTGCTCAGATGATAAACTTTCAATTGAGGAGGATAACTCGGGAGCAATCGTACCAAACCTCCGTGATAACTGACGCAGTATCAACTCAGCTTGTCCTTTTTGCTATCCTTCAGTCAGTGCTTCCTCTTTAGCTCTCACTATTGCTCCCTCATAACTTTCAATAAATAGTTCTCGATTTTGTACTTCATCTAATTCTTCTGGCTGTAAATTCGCTCTTTCCGCTATATTTAATGCTTGTCTAATTTCTGACACATCACTTATGCTAACGGGCACAAATTCTAAATCTGAGGTATTTTTCAGGAAATAAAGCCATTTATCCGTGATGTTGGTTAATTCCTCCAAAGACTTGTTAAACTTTGGTAGTTCCACAAATACCATCTCTAATTCTCGATATTTATACTCATATTTTTCCTGGGTTTCTTGAAAAACAAAATGATTAATTATTGTTTCAGATTCATCAAACATTTGAAAATTAGTAATCGTTAATGCTATTACTGGTTGCAGATTTTTATATCCTGCTCCAGTTTGTAATTGATTGACATAAGTTTTTGCCAAATTATACAATACCCGCTTTTCAAAAGCTCCCAAATTTACTAATTGCATCTCAATTATTACTGTCTTTTTATTTGATAATACTGCTTTAACATCTAAGAAACTATCTTTTAAATAAACTACTCTCCCCCCACTATAGGGGTCAAGAATTTCTAAATCTTCAATTTCTTTTTTGCCTGCATAAATAAGGGAATTTAAAAAACTTATTAAAATTTCCCTACTTTCCGTTGACCCAAATATTCTTTTAAAGGCAAAATCTGTTGTTGGACTAATAAATCTCATTGTCTTTTCCCCCTTTAATTAAACTAATTTTACTGCAATACAACTCAATTTTTATATAACCTTATTAACTTAAAAACCGCCATATCAACCATCAACCATCAACTATCAACAATTAACAATACTGATTTTACTGGGCGTTGAACGGGGTTTCCCTCTTCATCAATTTTGCCATAATAGGTTTTTCCTTGATAATAAAAAGCAGAAGAACTTCCCCCATCTAAGTTAATGGCTTTTTCTACCCCAAGAGTGCTGAAAAATGCTGCTAATTCTGCTAATGTAACTCCTAATGGTTTTTGCTCTGCCATTACCCAGATGATATCTCCTTCTTTGGTAATACCTAGAGCGCTTCTCGCATTGGGTTGGTTGCTACCGATCGCATCTCGCCCTTTTTCACTATCAACAAACCCTTCTGCTTCTGCGGTTATCTCTGGTAAAAGTTGTGGCCCTCCCCCCAGTGCTGCGACTATGACACATCCTGCTGGTGGCGGTTGTTGGTGCAATGTGATGTCATAACGTCTGGTATTACCGCATTGGTAACGGCGAAATTCACTCCGATTGAGGATTTTCTTTAAGTATAAAGTAAGATCTGGGTTATTGATTAATCTTTCGTTGTCTTCTGGGTTGGCTACCAGTTCTCCATTCTGTACAATATAAGAAGTTGTTTGATGATTTTTAGGGTCAAAATATCCCCCATTAAGGACGGATATCCCTTGATATTTTGCAGCAAAATTACTGAGGGTGTCTAACTTTGGAGAAATGGCGGTATTAATGGCAAAAATGCTATTTCCTGGAATTAATAAAGTATGGATTTTTGTTCCTGGTTGAGTGTAAATTTGGTAGCTGAGTTGACTTGGGTTTGCTGCTTGGGAAAAATTAACCCAGACTAGGGTTAAAATAGTTAACATCAATAACCATATTTTTTTCATTGTTCATAGTTGATTGTTGATTGTTTTCCATAAACCAGTAAAGATTAACTAGCAACAGAAACTTATAAAAGTGGTGCAGCTTGTAAAAGTTTTTGGGTGTAAGGGTGTTGGGGAGCGGTAAAAATTGCTTCAGTAGTTCCAAGTTCTACTATTTTTCCTTGATGCATTACTGCCAGGCGATCGCCTAAAAATCTGGCTACTGATAAGTCATGGGTAATAAATAAATAAGTTAAATTAAATTCCTTTTTCAATGCTAACATTAATTCTAACACTTGGGTTTGCACATTCGCATCCAGCATACTCACTGGTTCATCACAAATAATTAATGATGGTTGAGTAATTAATGCTCTTGCAATAGCTACCCTTTGTTTTTGTCCCCCTGACAATTCTTTTGGATATCGATTATAATATTCTGCCGTTAAACCCACTCGCTCTAACATTTGATAGACTAGCTTTTGCCCTTCTGTTCTTGTAGCTAATTGATGAATATATAAAGGATCTGCAATACTTTCCCCCACTTTCATTAAAGGATTTAAACAAGCATGGGGGTCTTGAAATATCATTTGTAAATCCCGCCGTTTACTGCGCATTGCTTGAGGTGAAAGTTTAGTAAGATCTTGTCCTTGAAACTCTACTATACCCCCAGTAGGTTTAATCAGTTGTAAAATAGTCCGAGAAAGAGTACTTTTCCCACAACCTGATTCCCCTACAAGGCAGAATATTTCTCCTGGATATAAATCAAAACTCACTCCATCTACTGCTTTAATGACTGTTGTTTTTTGGGAGAATAACTGTTGCATCAAATTGGCTTCTAGAGTGTAATGTTGTTTTAAATCTTTCACTCTTAAAATGGGGGTATTTTCTTCTCCCCCAGTTTTCTGTTGTTGGGAAGTTGTTTGAAGATGGAAAGCAGCTTGAAGGAGAGATTTTGTATATTCGTGTTGCGGTTGAGAGAGAATGGACTTTGCTTGTCCCGTTTCCACTATTTTTCCCTGATACATTACTCCAAGGCGATCGCAATATTTGCTGATCATGGCCAGATCGTGAGAAATTAAAATTAATGCCATCGAGCGGGAACTGCACAAACGAGTAAGTTCCTGTAAAATTACTGATGCCACCGTTACATCTAGGCTAGTGGTAGGTTCATCTGCTACAATAAGTTGAGGATTGAGAATAAGTGCTAGAGCGATCGCCACTCTTTGACCCATTCCCCCACTAAACTCATGGGGATACTGTCGCCAACGCTCTGGAGGAATTTTTACTGCTGTTAAGGTTTCAATTGCAATTTCTTTAGCTTCACGGCGAGATAATTGAGGTTGATGTGCTTTTAAAGTTTCTAGACAATGTTCCCCAATACTCATCAAAGGATCCAGACGAGTCATGGGATCTTGAAATATTAAAGCCACTGCTTCTCCCCGAAACTGTCGCAACTCGATCGGGTTTAAATTCAATACTGACCCCCCTTTAAATTTTATTTCTCCAGTTATTTTGGTATGGGGAGGAACTAACTGCATTATCGCCCTACCTAAAGTAGATTTTCCACATCCCGACTCCCCTACTAAACCTAGTTTTTCACCTGGTTTTAGACTAAATGAAACATCATTTACTGCCCAATTCGACATATTTGGGTAAGCAACTTGTAAATTTTCTACACAAAGTAGGGTTTCATTCATGGGAGAGGATCATGGTTGATAGTTGATAGTTGATAGTTGATGGTTGATGGTTGATAGTTGATGGTTGATGGTTGATAGTTGATGGTTGATGGTTGATAGTTGATAGTCTTCCATCAACGATTAAGTACTTGTGCCCAATTAATCTTTACAATACAAAAATAATACTTTTTATGAGTCTTATTAGTTTTTTCCACACAACCAATATGCCATAATATTATTTGCCAGTCTATAGCGTCACTCAGAACTCAGAAGTAAGTTGATGGTTGATAGTTGATGGTTGATGGTTGATAGTTGATGGTTGATAGTTGATAGTTGATAGTTGATAGTTGATGGTTGATAGTCTTCCACAACCAATATGCCATCATGTTACTTACTATTATATAGCGTCACTCAGAACTCAGAAGTAAAATGCACATAAAATAAGGCTTCACAGCTCTATAATATGTACTAAGCATAATGCTAGTTTAGCTAGATTAATTACTCTTCGTTGGTCAGTTTATTCCGTGCTTTCTCAGCCCTTTCTGCCGCCGTTGCCATCATTTCAGTCATATTATCTAAGATTTCTCCTGGATAATTTTCCAATACCTTAGTTGAAAGAGAAATGCGATTTTTCACCCCATCTATTTCAGCAATCATTACAGGTATTTCTTGTCCCATTTTAAACAAAGTATTAAGATCATCAATGCGAGTGCCACTCACTTGTTTAATATGCAATAAACCCGTTACCCCATTTAAATCCACAAACACACCATAGGGCTGAATTTTTACCACCTTTCCTAAAATCAACTGTCCCACTTCCAAATTAGTCATTGCTGCTGCACGAGCTAGTTGGCGCTGGGACAATACCAATTTATTGCGTTCCCGATCTACTTCCAAAAAATTAGCACTTAGCAATTGACCAATGAGGGATTCGAGGTTATCCTTTTCCATTAAATGCGATCGCGGTATAAAACCCCGCAAACCCTCCACTTCTCCTGTGACTCCTCCCTTATTACTCCCTGTCACTCGCATTTTGACATTTGCCCCACTGTCCACCTTTTCCATCACATTATCCCAAGCTTGTTGGAGTTTTAACTGACGGCGAGAGAGTGTCACCTGACCTTCTGCATCTTGTCCACTAATAATGAGAAACTCACTCTCTTCCCCTAGCGGTAACACATTAGCTATATTTAGCACCTGTTCTAATGCAGCTTCTCTGAGAGGAAGAAAACCTGGACACTTCCCACCAATGTCGATATATGCTCCGTCTGAAGTGTGTTGAGACACTGTTCCTTTTACTACCTGACCTTTTTCAAATTGGTAATCATATTTTTCAAGAGCTTTGGCAAAATCATCCATGGAAAAAGAATTAGACTCTTGAGAACTGGTTGAGTTTGAAGTCATGAGATTGGTTTCTGCAAAAAAATTGTTGATTTCTGACTGGGAAATTGAGGGTTACTACTTGAAACTGGGCTGACAGCCCAGTTCAACTCTAACCACTTAGAGAGTGTTTCTGAATAATTCTAGCACGTGCAACCAAGCATCTTCTGCTGCTTTTTTATTATAGCCAGCACGCTGGTCACAAAAAAAGCCATGATCTGCATCCCGATAGCGAAATACTTTATGTTTGACTCCAGCTTTTTTGAGTTCAGTTTCAATTTCATCCACCTGTTCTACGGGGATGCTAGCATCTTCTAAACCAAAAAAAGCGTATAAAGTCCCTTTAATTGCCGATGTCCGTTTTACAGTAGGTTCCCCTTCTCCTGGAGTCCAGGTAGTTATTTGCGCACCATAGAAGCTTGCTGTAGCCTTTATAGATTCTAGAGTTGCTGCAAGATAGGCAACATGGCCACCAAAGCAAAAACCAATACAACCCACACCATTTTTTTTAACTTGGGGTAAACCGTAGAGGTAATCAATAGTTACTTGAATATCGCTGAGTAATTCTGCTGCTTTGGTTTGACCCTTGTATTTTTTGCCAATTGCAATATCTGCCTGGGTGTAGCCAGCTGCAAAACCTGGAGCTTGGCGCTGGTAGATAGCAGGAGCGATCGCCACATATCCTGCCTGAGCCAATCTCTCGGTAACATCTCGAATATGCTCATTAACTCCAAATATTTCTTGAATCACCACAACAGCGGGAACTGGTTCTGCTGTTGCGGGAGTAGCCAGATAAGCATCAATGTCTAAATCCCCGTTTTTTATTTTAACCTGCATAGTAGAAACTATTTATTTTCTCGCCTCTAAATTTTAAACTTACAGAGCAGACAACAAACAGGATAAAATTTTAATTTTATCGGGGCTTAATCTATTTTCATCATGGTTCAGTTTCATATTCAGACAGATAGTGACATTCCTGCTTCCAAACAACTATTTGACCAAATTCACTTTGCGATCGCTTCTCGTCAATATCCCCCCAGTCATCGATTACCTAGTACTAGACAACTAGCTGCGCTTACAGGTTTACACCGTAACACTATTAGTAAGGTATATCGTCAACTGGAAAAAATTGGACTGGTGGAGTCTCAAGCTGGTTCTGGTATCTATGTTAAAGCACAAAGATCCGAAGGTTTAACTAAAAGTAGTTCTCCCCTTCTAGCTCAATATCCCGCTGCCAAAAATATCATCACCAAAAGCTTAGATGAAATTCTAGCTCAAGGATGTAATCTCCAACAAGCTAGAGAATTATTTCTCTCTGAAATTGACTGGCGCTTAAGCTGTAGCACTAAGCTGTTAATAACTGTTCCTGAAAGGGATATTGGTGCGGGACAATTGATCGCTAATGAACTAGAACAGTCCCTCAAAATTTCCATAGAATTGGTATCATTGGAGGAATTACCCCAAATACTAGAAGAAAGCAATTCTGGCACAGTTGTTACCAGCAAATATTATATTAAAGAAGTGCTAGAAATTGCTACTCCTCAAGCTGTTCGTGTCATCCCTATTGATATTTATGACTATCGGGCAGAAATGGAAATGATCAAAAGCTTGCCCCATGGTTTCTGTCTTGGTATTGTAAGTATTAGTTCAGGTATTCTGAATGTGGCAGAAACTATTGTTCATAGTTTACGTGGGGATGATTTAAGGATAATTACTGCGAAAACTAATGACAAAAATAAATTAAAAATCTTAGTGCGATCGGCACAAACTATTATTAGTGATCCAGCTAGTTATTCTCTGGTAAAAGAGGCAATCTTAGCAGAAAGAGATAACTTGATTCGTTCTCCTCAAGTTATTCGCAGTGATAATTATATTGGGAGCAACTCAATAAATTTGCTGCAACGGGAACTAGGGTTAGGATTTGTGGAATTAGATTAAAATTAACAAAAAAGGAGCAAGTGCAGGAATAAATTATGACTTTGAATCGACGGAAATTTGTATTTTTCTTAACAGCTATAACTGGGGCAGTTGTGGCAGGAAGTTTTACCAAAATGGCTCAAGCTCAAGCATTAGAAGAACCTTTCAAACTACCACCCCTGCCTTATGCTTATGATGCTCTTGAACCTTATATTGATGCTGAAACGATGATGTTTCATCACGATAAGCATCATGCAGGATATACGAAAAATCTGAATGAAGCTGTTAGTAAATACCCAGAATTAAAAAGTAAAAGTGCTGAAGATTTGTTAAAGGAAATTAATAGTTTACCAGCAGATATTAGGCAAACAGTGCGGGATAATGGTGGAGGTTATGTTAATCATAAAATGTTTTGGGAAATTATGAGTCCAGATGGTGGAGGTAGCCCTACTGGAGAAATAGAGAAGGCGATCGCTGAAAGTTTTGGCAGTTTTGCAGCTTTTCAAGAGGAGTTTAATAATGCAGGAAAAACTCGTTTTGGCAGTGGCTGGGTTTGGTTAGTTTTAAATCAAAGCGATCAGACTCTTTCAGTAATTAGTACTCCTAATCAGGATAGCCCCTTGATGGAAGGAATGTATCCGATTATGGGGAATGATGTGTGGGAACACGCTTATTATCTCAATTATCGAAATAACCGAGGTGAATATTTAACTCAGTGGTGGAATGTGGTAAATTGGGATGAAATAAACAAGCGTTTGGCAGCAGCTTATTCTTAAATTCAGTTAACAGTTATTAGTGTTTTCTTTGACACTGATAATTGTTAAATTCATCTCAAGTGAGGCAATTATGGCGCAGGGCGATCAAATATACGTCTTCAGAGATTTTCTTCAAGGTCAAGGAGTTTATGAGCATCATGGTATTGATTGTGGTAATGGCACAGTTATTCATTATCGTAAACCGAGTGAAACGATTGAACGCACTTCTCTGGCTACTTTTACCAGGGGAAATAAAGCTTATTTACGGCAATATCCAGTAAGATTTTGTTTTATCCCAGAGCTTGTGGTAGAGCGGGCAGAAAGTAGATTAGGGGAACATAAATATAACCTTTTGTTTAATAATTGCGAACATTTTGCTACCTGGTGTAAAACGGGGATTAGTAATAGTAAGCAAATCAAAGATTTTATCCCAGCTCTGAGTAAGTTGAATACTTATAATCTATATGAACCTGTTAAACAAGCTCTTGATGGTGCAGATCCAAATAATGCTCAAAATTTGTTAAATGGGGCTTTAGCTGATATTAAGGTGGTTTGGAATCAAATTCAACCTCAGTATAATGAAGCTCTCCAAGAAATGAATGTTTGGCATCAAGTAGCAATGGAAGCAGTACAACGTAACCGAGATGATTTAGCCCGCGCTGCATTACAACGAAAATTGACCTATAAACAAAAGGCGGATACATTCCAAAAACAATTGGAACAGTTAGCAATTATGACAGAAAACCTGGTTAATAGTTGAGAGTTGATGATGAGAATAAAAATTGGAGAATTAAATCAAATCCGCGCTCATTCAGAAAAGGTTTATCCAGAAGAATGTTGTGGGTTGTTGTTAGGGGAAATAACTAATCAGGGAAAAAAGGTTCTTGAAATTAGAGAAACTGAAAATAGTTGGAATGAAGAGGAAGCAGAGTGTTTTCAAGAGTCAGGCAGTAAAAGAAATCGCTTTAGCATTGCACCAGCAACAATGGTGAAAGTGCAAAAAGAAGCACGCGATCGGTCTTTAGAAATAATAGGCATTTATCATTCCCATCCAGATCATCAAGCAATACCATCAGCATTTGACAAGGCGATCGCTTGGCCCTCATATTCCTATATCATAGTATCTGTGGAAAAAGGAAAAGTAAACCAAATTCTTAGTTGGACTTTAGATGAGCATCATCAATTTCAAACAGAAGAAATCTTAACAAATTGCGAAGATTGATGAAGATAGAAGCCACATAGGTGAACAAAGAGTTAAAATAATAGTAAAAAAATTGATATTATCCTAGATCAACTGGTATGCTAAATCCCAATTTGGATGAAATTGAACTAAGTAAAGAAGAGTATCAACGCTACTCTCGCCATATCATCTTGCCAGAAGTAGGTTTAGATGGACAAAAACGCCTCAAAGCTGCCAGCGTTCTTTGTATTGGAACTGGTGGTTTAGGTTCGCCCTTGCTGTTATATTTAGCAGCAGCGGGAATAGGAAGGATTGGGATTGTGGATTTTGATGTAGTAGATAGTTCCAACTTACAACGTCAAATAATTCACGGTACTTCTTGGGTAGATAAACCCAAAATCCACTCAGCGAAAAATCGGATTTTAGAGATTAATCCCTACTGTCAAGTGGACTTGTATGAAACTCGTCTCAGTTCAGAAAACGCCCTGGATATCCTGAAACCCTATGATGTGGTAGTAGATGGGACAGATAACTTCCCGACGCGGTATTTGACCAACGATGCTTGTGTTTTATTAAACAAACCCAATGTCTATGGTTCAATTTTCCGTTTTGAAGGACAAGCAACAGTATTTAATTACCAAGAAGGGCCAAATTACCGTGACTTGTATCCCGAACCCCCACCGCCAGGAATGGTTCCTTCTTGTGCAGAAGGAGGAGTTTTAGGCGTACTGCCTGGAATTATTGGCACAATTCAAGCCACAGAAACCATCAAAATTGTCCTGGGGGCAGAAAATACCCTCAGTGGCAGACTATTATTGTTTAATGCTTGGGAGATGAAATTTAGGGAGCTGAAATTGCGACCCAATCCAGAACGCCCAGTAATTGAGAAATTAATTGATTATGAACAGTTCTGTGGTATTCCCCAAGCAAAAGCTATTGAGGCAAAAGAACAAATGGAAGTAGCAGAAATGACAGTGCAGGAGTTGAAACAACTCATGGATAGTGGTACAACTGATTTTGTCCTGGTAGATGTGCGCAATCCAAACGAGTATGAAATTGCTAAAATACCAGGGTCCGTGTTAGTACCATTGCCAGATATTGAAAACGGTTCTGCAATTGAGAAAGTTAAAGAGTTAGTGAATGGTCATCGCTTGATTGCCCATTGTAAGATGGGGGGCCGTTCTGCTAAAGCTTTAGGTATTCTCAAACAAGCGGGTATTGAAGGGACAAACCTCAAAGGTGGGATTACTGCTTGGAGTCAGGAAGTTGATTCTTCTGTGCCACAGTATTAATTCCAAAAATGTAGCGGCGGGTTTAGCTATAACCGTCAGAAAAGGAGCAAAACCCGCCAAGTCTGCTAAAATCCTATTGATTTCCCGATGATTATTGATTGATAATTATGCAAAGTTTATTGAGTCGCGCGATGGGGATAACAGCTTTAGCTTCTTTACCTGCAGCATTAATGGCAATGATAATGCCTCACAGTCCTGCTGTTGCTGGTAATGGATTTGAAACTTGCGTTTCCCAACTATATAATACTGGTATTGGAGCTGACCAAGCGGCTGGTGCTTGTGCAGATGCTTTAATACCCAGGGAATTATCTGCTTGTGTGCGGAATATTCAAGGCAATACACAAGTAAATGGTGAAACTGCTCTGGAAGCTTGTTTGAGAACCAGAAGACCAGTAGAATTAGCTCAATGTGTAAGAGACATTAATCGGATTTTACCTAAAGAGGAAAGTGCAAGTGATGAACCTGTTCTTTTGGCGGTAGATACCTGTCGTCGCAGTATTTTACCTCAGCGTCATGCTCAATGTGTTGTTGGTTTGAGTCGGGAGCTGCAACAGTTATCGCCTGTAGATGCAATGGCTACTTGTATTAGTGCGGAAGATTTTCCCCGCGACCTTTTTCCCTCTTATACTGAGTAAGATAAAATAGAGATATGGTAATGCCATGTCTCTACCCCTCAGGGGGAAAACGGGGTCGCCACCAATTATGCCAGTCAAACCAGGCAGCTTCTAGTTTTTCATAAGTTGCTTCTCTGGTGGTCTCATCAGCTTGAGAGTCAAATGGCCCAGAGAGTAAAGTCCACAAACAGCTACTGTCTGCCAGATCATTTTGCCCTATGGCCCAGAGCAGAGTTCTTTTGAGACTTAAGGTATAGAGATATTTATTTTTAACAAATTGCTGCTCCGTTGCTGTAGTTTTGCCTTGAGGATTGATACAGGCAGTGATGTGGATTTTTTCATCATAAAGGAAAACACCATAGTGACCTATTCCTTCTTTGTATTTTAATTTTATCTGCACTGTACCTGGCTGAATGGGGGTATAAACAATTAATAAACGCCCCATGTTGCTATCAGTATATTTTTCATACCGTGCCTGAATAGCTAACTCATAATCATTTTGATTATATATATATTTTTGACCATTGTAAACTGCCAATTTTTCATTTTTCTGCTTCTCTCTCAGTGGGATTGATTTAATTTGTTCCCAAACAGGGAGAGGTACTTGTTCAGGAAAAATAAAAGAGTTAACGGAATTTTCTGGTTTTGAATTGGAAAAGAAAATACCTTTGCCTAATACCAAAAGTGAGCTGCCAAAAGTCACAGCAAGTAAGGAAAGGCGAATAATTTGCCACCTGGATTTTCCCATTAGGTTTCTCCTTCATCAGCAGGAGCGCTCAAATTGCGGAGGAATGTTAACCAACAGAAAAGCCCGAATAAAAAGACAGAAATTATGGAAAAAATAAATGTCCCGTTTCCTCCATGCCAGTAGTGAAAAGCATCGAGATGATTTGCTGCTACTAAAACTGCTAAGAAAGAAACTCTGGCTGCATTCACGGCAAATCCTAAAAATACTGCTACTGTTATACATATAGTTTTCTGGATTTTATTAGTTGGTACTAATAATAAAAATAGCACGGCGAGGTTTAACATTTGCAAGATACTTTCTATTCCTGAGCAGGCACCAAATACTTCTACTCTACCAGTAGGGAGAAAAATTGTTACTCCTTCTCGATAGACTTGAAATCCTGTTGCCCAAAGGCTAAAAGTTGAGAATTTGGTTGTAAATGTGGCTAAATCTATGGCTTGTAAAAATGAGGCAAATACTGGATAGAGGAGGAAAAGACTGCCGATAACCAGTTCTTTCCAATAGTAACCTAATCCCTGAAAACCACCTGCTAATAAACACAAAGCCCAGATGGAAATGAAAGGAGAAATGCGCAAATGATAGCCAGCTGGGGATATACTTCTGATTAAGACTAGGGCAATTAAGGTGATGGCGATCGCACTGGATAATCCTCCACTTTCTAGTTTTAAATTTTCCCCTTTTTCTACTTTATCCCAGACTAGAGAACCTATGGCTAGCCATAGTAAAACACTCATACTTATTACATCCGAATCCTCAGCCCGAGCTAGGTAAGTCAAGTGGAGGCTGACTAAAGCGGCGGCGATCGCCAGTAACCAATATTTTGGTTGTTGTAACTTTTCTTGCCAATCCATATCTTTTCTAATTGCTTATTGTGATTTTACTAAATTTTAACGGTTTTGGCTCTCCAGTAAGTAGGGTTGGCTAAATTAACTAATTCTTTGCTGTTAATTTTTTTATAACCTCAAACCAGATTTGGCGTTGATTTATTTAAGCAACTTAATATTTATTTTAGAGTAAATAGTTGAATTTTTATGCTATCTTAAAAGCTAGATTAATATCAAAGCTCTCATCGCCCTTGGCGATTACTAGAAAGGGGAGGGAATTAGTGCTATGTGTATTTGTGTTAACTGCTATTTTGTTGACCGCTGTAACACCTATTATGCGGTGGAAACTCAACACGAACAACCGCACCTGACGGAAAATCCCGATTTTGAGCCAAAGGAACCCACAATTAATGTGAATATTCGTACTCAAGACGAATATATTGAGATGGAATGGGATGTGGTTGGTTGTCAGAGTTTTCTGAGAGAAACTGGTAAATGGGCGCTGCTACGTCCAGGTGAGCGGGTTCCAACTTGAAGCTATTATCTCATTGATCGGGTGGGTTGGCTAAGTCTAACTCACTCTTATGTCCGGAAAATTGGCAGTTTTGCCCTAATTGGGTCAAAATGTAAGAGAAGTAACCATTTGTCAAGGTTGGGCTGGATGTCGATTGAGTTTTTATCACTGGAGAACATCCAGGAAATCGCAAATTTATACGGGTACTGGGCAGTATTTATCGGTATCGCACTGGAAAATACGGGAATACCGCTTCCTGGGGAAACTATTACTATTGTGGGCGGTTTTCTGGCGGGGAGCGGGGAGCTGAATTATTGGCTGGTTTTGGCCAGTGCGATCGCTGGTGCTGTGCTGGGAGATAATTTTGGCTATTGGATTGGTAAATTTGGTGGCTGGCAATTTTTACAGCGTCTGGGCAAGTTTTTCCGCATTGAAGAAGAAAAACTCCTAGAGGCGAGAAAACAGTTTAGTAAAAATGCTCCCAGAGCGGTTTTTTTTGGTCGTTTTATCACTCTTCTTCGCATTTTTGCAGGCCCAATGGCTGGTATTGCGCAAATGCCATATCAACAATTTTTACTCTGTAATTTTTGTGGTGCGGCAGTCTGGGCTTCGATTATGGTGACTTTATCTTTTTTTGTGGGGAGGATAGTTCCTTTACCTCAATTAGTAAATTGGGTGGCTCAATTTGGAATTTTTGCCTTATTTTTAGTTGTCGCTTGGATTGTTATTCCTCTCTGGTTGGAGTCTCGCAAACCTAAAATAAGTTGAGTTGTAGGGTGCGTTAGGGGCAGCCGTAACGCACCATTACAGTTATCCTTTTAATTGAGTCATCAAATCACTTTCATCCCAGTAAGAAGATACTTGTTGAATTTTGCCAGCATCATTTATTTCTAATACACTTATTCCCTCAGTACTAGCATGACGACCATTTTTACTTATTACTCTCATTGTCCATTTTATTGCTGCACTATTTCCTGCAATAAATATATTGTCTTTTGATAGTTCTAATTTATCAAAGAGACTGGATAATAAACCGAAAAACTTCTGAGCATCTTCATGGACTTTACTGGGAGGATTTCCTACTGGGTCATAAATTACTCCATCTTCTGCAAATATCTCTAACCAGCCTTCTGGTTTCATTGCCTCGATATTTGCCAAGTATTCATTAGCAAGTTGCTCAATTATCTCTTTTGACATTTTAGTTTTCTAAATAAAACACTTCTGATGTTAACATGATAAACTCTCCAGCACTATTATATTTAACAGTGAGGCGTTTATATTCATTATCTGATACTAATTTACCTGCGACAACCTCAAACTCTTCTCCCAATTTTACTTGTTGGGGAATGTTGACAACTAAGCCATCAGGGAATAAGAAAGTTTCGTTTTTCCCTTCCGTAGGGTCTAAGAGTAATGTTCCTGTTTCTCCCCCCTGAGTTATTTTTAAATCTGGGGTCATTATTTCTTTTTTCCCTTGCCAATTTCCAGAAAAGTTGGTAATTTCTGGTGGAGGTTCGGTATCGGGAAAGCTCCCTAGTCCTTCACTAATTGGGACAATTATGTCTATTTTTCCCTGTTGATTATAGACAATCACAACACTATAGCGCCAATCTTGATGACGGAAAAATAATTCTGTACCAAAAGATTGTTGGGTAGCTAAGTTTGGACAAATCCAACCTGTAGGCCCATTACCTAAAGAAAGAGTGCGCATTGATAATGATTCTGGGTGAATCACTCCATCTGATTGGTTACAAACTGCTTTTTCTAGTTCCCATGTTTTTTCTGTTATACTGCCATCTGGTAAAAAATATTTATTGTTATGAGTAATGACTGTTTTTTCTGGATTTGCTGTAAAAGTCCTCACAAATTGATAAGCTCTGAGGATTTGTTTGTCTGGGGAATAAACCGTTGTTTTTGCGTGCCAAGCTGTACCTTCTGGGGTATGTTCGCCAAATAATCTCAGCCAGTGGTCTTCTTGAATGTTCATCATTATTCATTTTTAAGGGGTTGTTAATTATTTAAACACATTTTTGATGCTTGCTCATGTTTATTTTACTGCGCTAAAATATTTTCAAGTCCTGTTAGCATAAAATAGCCTTAATGTATTTTTCCAAACAAACATTACTCAAAATTTTAAAAGCCACCTACATTTCTCAAGAGTATAATCTTCTTCATGCAGCTTATACAAGTTTACTGATTACACTGTTTTTTGGAGTAAGAACTTTAATTAAAGTAAGTCAAACTGCGGATAAAATCTTATTTTCTCAATATCAAAACCAAAAAATAACCGCTCCTCTTTTTATTACAGGAAATCCGCGCAGTGGTACAACTTTTTTGCATCATCTCTTAGCAAATGATCCTCAATTGACAACGACAAAATTATATCAAACTATCTTTCCTTCCATTAGTTTCTATCGCTTATTTCAATCTACAGAGCGCTTAAAACCTCTATTTGCAGACATAGATAATAAAATTTTTAAAGGTTGGCAGGGTATTCATAAAACACAACTTGACGAAGTAGAAGAAGATGAAACTATTTTTGTTTGGGCGATGTTAACTCCAGTGATTTTTTTAATGTTTCCTTTTGCTCAATTATTCCAGGAAAATGAACTTACTTGGGTTGATAATTTAGGAGAAGAAACCCGCCAACAACTGATGACTTACTATCAAGATTTTCTTAAACGTCATCTTTATGCAACGGGAAGTGATAAAACTCTTTTAATTAAAAATACCACTTCAACTGGTAGGTTACGTTCAATGATTCAAACTTTACCAGATATGCGCATTATCCATTTAATTCGCCACCCTTATCAAGCTATTCCTTCTTTGCTCAGTATGTATGCTGCTCCTTGGCAAACTTTAGTACCTCAAACTAAAAATAATAACCAAGCTTATTATAATTTAGCTCAACTTTATGCTAATTATTATCGCAGTCGCATGGAGATTTTTAATGAGTTTAATAAGGATTTATTAATTGAGATTGCTTATGAGGATTTTAGGAGAGAGCCTTTAATGACAATTAAACAGATTTATGATAAATTTGACTTGACTATGGAGCAGACATTTCAGGATAAACTGGAAGAAAAACTTAAGCAAAATGCTGGTTATCAAAGTTACCATAGATATTCCCTAGACAAATTTGGTCTGAATGAGAAAATGATTTATGAAATGATGGAGGATGTGTTTGAATTTTACGGCTTTCAAAGTTAAATCAATTATTAATGAACAATGAACGGTAACTTAGAGTTAGTTTATGCCAAAAATAACACCAAAACTCAACTAATTCATTCCCTGGGAAAAGCTCCCCTAAAAATACAACGCCCTTTTTATCCAGCAGGAGAAAAAATTTGTCATTCAGTGGTGCTGCACACTGCTGGGGGGATGGTTGGAGGAGATACTCTGAGGGAAAATATTCACCTCCAAAAAAATGCTCAAGTTTTAATTACTACGGCAGCAGCACAGAAGATTTATCGGAGTAATGGAGAAACGGCTAAACAAACTATTGACATAAAAATAGATGAGGGAGCAAATTTAGAATGGTTGCCGACCGAAACAATTGTATTTAATGGGGCAATTTATCAGCAAAAATTGCGAGTAGAGTTAGCACCAGGGGGGAGTTGGTTGGGGTGGGAAATAACCAGGTTTGGGCGCACTGCAAGGGGAGAGAGGTTTTTAGCAGGAGAGTGGCGATCGCATACGGAAGTGTGGCAGCAAGGAAAACCTCTGTGGATAGATCCACAATGGCTACCTGCTGGGGAAAATATGATTAACAGTCCTCATGGTTTGGCGGGAAAAGCGATCGTCGGCAGTATGATCTTTATTGGTAAACCAGTATCTCAGGAAATAATAGACAAAGCGCGAAGTATTTGGGATGAGTTACCCCCAAAGGGAGAAATAGGAGTTACTCAAACCCTGGGAGAGGGGTTATTATGTCGTTATCGTGGAGCTTCTACCGCAGAAGTGAGAAACTGGTTTATAGCGGTTTGGCAGTTACTGCGCCTTTCTGTTTTCCAGTACGAAATAATTAAACCTAGAATTTGGCAAATATAATTATGCAATTAACACCCCAAGAAAAAGATAAATTATTAATATTTACTGCTGCTTTATTGGCAGAAAGAAGAAAAGCAAGAGGGATAAAATTAAATTATCCAGAAGCGGTGGCTTATATTTCGGCTGCTATTTTGGAAGGTGCAAGGGAAGGCCGCACTGTGGCAGAATTAATGAGTTATGGCAGAACTTTATTAACAAGAGATGATGTGATGGAAGGGATACCAGAAATGGTGCAGGAAGTTCAGGTAGAAGCAACTTTTCCTGATGGCACAAAATTAGTAACCGTACAGGATCCTATTCAATAATTATTGGAGGAATTTAAGAAAAATTAAACTATGACAAAAGAAGAGATAAAAGCAATTATCTATGAGAGTAACAAATGTCACCAGAAGAGTTTTTCTATAAAATGTTGAAAGAAGGTTTAGAAAATTATTTTGACACAGAAATAATTAGGCTCACAGAATATGACCATAATGGAGAAATATTTGGCAGACCAGATGAGATTGAATTAGATTTAATTATTAAAGATGATTTGTTAATTATTTGTGAGCTTGGATTTTCTATGAGTAAAGGTCGCATATATATGTTTGATAAAAAAGTATCCTTTTACGAAAATCACCATCAAAAAAAAGCTAATCGGAAATTAGTAATTGCACCACTAATATATCCAGGAGTAGTTAAAATCGGTGAAAAATTAGGCATTGAAGTTTATAATTCAGTAGAAGCTGTAAAGGTGATACATTGAAATAAGGAGTAATAAAAAATGATTCCAGGAGAAATGATTGTTAAGGAAGGGGAGATAGAATTAAATGCAGGGCGAGAAACTTTGCGGGTGGAAGTGAGTAATGCGGGCGATCGCCCTATTCAAGTTGGTTCTCATTTCCACTTTTATGAGGTAAATGAAGCGCTAAAATTTGACAGGGAAAAAACCAAAGGAATGCGGTTAAATATCCCCGCAGGTACAGCAGTAAGATTTGAACCAGGAGATGAAAAAGAAGTAGAATTAGTGCCTTATGTTGGCAGTAGAGAAGTTTACGGGTTTAATGGTTTAGTGAATGGGAAATTAGATGATTAACAAATAGGAGCAAAAGCGGTTGTTGTTTATACTAAAAGAAATAGAGAAATAATTCGGATTATTTCAGCCAGAAAAGCAAACAAACGGGAGCAAAAAATATATGAGCAAAAAGAAGGAAGTTTCTAAACTATCAATTGAAGAGAGAGAAAAAGAACTCTGGGAAATGGAAGATGAAGATATTGATTACTCTGATATTCCTCCCCTAGATGAAGAGTTCTTGAAAAATGCAAAAAGGGTTGAACATCTACTTTTAGAAGCTGAAAATATTGTCTATATTGAACCCTCTATACTCAATTGGTTTAAAAATAAAGCAGAAGACAAAGAATATCAAACATTAATTAATGATGTTCTTTTAACATACATTAAAACCCAACAAATATAGGAGAAAAAAATAGATGATTTCAGGCGATCGCCCTATTCAAGTCGGTTCTCATTTCCACTTTTATGAGGTAAATGAAGCCTTATTGTTTGACAGGGAAAAAACCAAAGGAATGCGGTTAAATATCCCCGCAGGTACAGCAGTAAGATTTGAACCAGGGGATGAAAAACAAGTAGAATTAGTGGCTTATGTTGGCAGTCGGGAAGTTTACGGGTTTAATAGACCTCTTGCAAAAGTCGTTTTATGCTACAATTAAATGTTATTTATTTTTTTTGAGTTGGCGTAGGCGCAGCCCGCCGCAGGCATCGCATAATTTGAGCCTATCTTGGTTTCAGCAAATTACTACTAAGAACACTTGATTAACAAAACAATCTTTCACTATATCATAAAAACAATTTCGCAAGAGGTCTTATGAAAATGACGGCTAGAGAAATCAGTCAATTATTTCACTTGCCAAATATTGTTAATATGGACTTTGCCAACTTCTTCATAACCTAGGGGACTTAAATTTTGCTCAATCCATTTTCTTGGACTTTGTTCTAAAATAATTATTGGCAAACATCTTTTAATCAAATTAATTCCCCCAGCAAGTGCTTGTGCTTCATGTCCTTCCACATCAAGTTGAATAATACTTACTTCTCGATCAGATGGAATGAGATCATCTAATTTTTTACAAGATATTTTTTCAGCCTGTTCATCTTTGATTTCTTTTTTAGTAAAATGACTTGCACCACCTAAAGGTTTTCCCGTCTCATCTTGAACCTGAAAAGTTGCAACTGAATTAGTATTACTGAGAGCAAAATTATTAAGATTAACATTAGTTAAATTATTAATTCTTACTGTCCATTCTGCACAATGGAAATTTTCAGCAATTGGTTCAAATGCCCATATTTTAGCAGATATTCTTAAGTTACGGGAAAGAGCGGGGAGAAAATCTCCGAAAAAAATACCAGCGTGAACTATATCACCTAAACCACAATTTTGTACCATAAATTCAATTGTATTTGCTTCCCAAACTTTACCTTGAATGATATGTTGACAGGCAGGGCGATGTTTACTAGAAGGAGGAACACAATACATTCCATGTACATTAGAGGCTACAATACATTCTTTTGGTTCAATCATCAAAAATCCTTTTTTCTTATTTTTATCGTTAACAATAGCTTGATACTTAACTTGATGTCAAGATTTTTATTAATTTAATTTTTTAAACAAAAATACCCCATCCTGTGCATAAGTTAATTTAAACTCTGATAGTTGTTGTAAATTATCCACCACTATTTGTTTCATTAGGTGCAAATATAGTATGGGGGCGCTCTGCATAAGCTGCTAAAATGTCCCTGCTGTTATCCTTAGAACAATCATCCAGTAAAATCACTTCAAAATCACGATAAGTCTGACTATAAACTGAATCTAAAAGTTTATGAAGATAGGGAGCATGATTATAATTAGGGGTAGTGGTAAACAAGTAGTGATGAAGCAAAATTCTTAACTTAAATGACTTCGTAAAAATCTCTTAGGGAATTTAACAAGATATAAAGATATATGAAGAGATGCGCCATGTCGGTTAAATTATGTTATCCTAACAATTAATTTATTTTTCTAACTCAATTGGAGCTTATGAGCGATTGTTCTATAAATTGTCCAGCTTTCTCAACATATCGAATGTGATGAAGCTTGGTCTTTTGTAGATAATAAAAATAACAAACAATGGATTTAATGGTTTAGTGAATGGGAAATTGTAAGTTGGCGATTAATAATTTCTACTGCATTAGCTACACCATTTTCTGAACGAATTTTTTCCCCTAAAATACGTGCATTGGTTTTAATTTTCTCATCAGAGGTAACAGTTTTAATTGCTGTGGCTAACTTTTCCACTGTTAAATCTTTGCGTGGAATAGGTTCTGCTCCCACCCCAAGCTGAAATACCCTCTTACCCCAAAAAGGCTGATCAGCACCAAAAGGAATGATAATGGAAGGGACACCAGCTCGTAAACCAGCAGAAGTTGTACCAGCACCACCATGATGAACTACAGCAGCCATTTGGGGAAATAACCAATCATGGGGAACTGATTTAACTACAAGTACATGATCAGGCACATCAAGCTCGCTAATACCACCCCATCCAGTCAATAAAATACCCCGTTGTCCACTTTGAGCTAAAGCAGCTACAACTAATTTGGTTAAAGCTTCTGGGTTAGTATCTTTCATACTGCCAAAACCAATATATACTGGAGGCGATCCAGATTCCAGAAAATTGACTAATTCTGCTGGAGGTTGCCAATTGGAAGGGCGATCTAAAAACCAGTATCCTGTAACCTCAACTCGATCTGACCAATCAATGGGTTTTGGTAGTACTGATTCACTATAACAATGGAGAATAGGTATTTGTTGCTTTTCTTGGCGACTATAAAAACCAGTTATGGGAAGTGGAGGTAAATTAAGGGTTTCCTGTCGCCATTTATTAATTTTGTTACGGGAAAATTGCCAGAACAATTGTTCTTCATATATATGACTCAACCTGTTTAAACTCCCGTTCAAATTAAAATCAGATGTCATTAATGGGTTAGGGAAAGCACAAGTAGGAATGAGGGGGTTCGTGTATGCTGCATAACAGGGAATGCCTAATTTTTCAGCGATATGATAGCCAGGTAATGCTAATCGAGAATAAATAATCGCTTCTGCATCTTGACAAACATTCCAAGAATTAGCCATAAATGTTTCTAAGATGGATCTATAGACAATCCACCAAATAACCCGACCAAATAAACCATGAAATTTTAGGTTTTTAGTGTGATTTTTATTTTGAGATTTTTGGCTCAATTTCTGAGGAATGCTTCCCACTGGAGCAAAATTTAGCCCCCTACTGATGATAAACTCTTGAAAAATATCTAAACTAGCTAATTTCACTTGATAACCCGCCTTTTGTAAACCCAACCCTAAAGCAACATAAGGTTGAACATCACCTCTGGTTCCCACTGCTATAGCAATGAGGTAGATGGTATTGACACATATTTAAACCCATTATTTAATGCTAATTGGAAACTTTCAAATTAATTGTTCAATGGGAGGGCGATCGCTCCCTTTGCCTATAATCATATAATGAACATGAGGAATTTGGGTTTTGATTTTCGGTAATGCTTCTAAAACTTTATCATAACCTTTGTAACCATCATCAGCAGAAAGACGACT
>JADQBC010000063.1 GCA_016903655.1 Gomphosphaeria aponina SAG 52.96 = DSM 107014 | reverse complement strand
CTACTCTTTTCTCAAAATCTCCCAAATTCACTAGCTGCATCTCAATTATTACTGTCTTTTTATTTGACAATACTGCCTTGACATCTAAGAAACTATCTTTTAAATAAACTACTCTCCCCCCACTATAGGGGTCAACAATTTCTAAATCTTCAATTTCTTTTCTGCCTTCATAAATGAAGGAATTTAAAAAACTTATTAAAATTTCCCGACTTTCCGTTGACCCAAATATTTTTTTAAAGGCAAAATCTGTTGTTGGACTAATGAATCTCATTGTCTTTTCCTCCTTTCATTCAACTAATTTAATTATACCAATTAACTAGCAATAACTCGATGACAAATCTAAGGGTTTAGTATCTCTGAAACTTTATAGTAGAATAATACAAGTAAGTCTCCCTCACGGATAGGATAATTATCGAAATCCTCTCCTAATGGACAATAGAGCCGATTTACTTAGTCCAGTACTGAAAAATTAGTTGACAAAAATTAGCGATTAAGTTATGATATACCGAGCAAGAATCTGCAAATTATTAATAAGTTATGGCAATAAGGGTAAAATAGATTCTTCAGATGGAGAAAGTATGTAGCATTTGTAGCTGTTAAATATGACAAAAATTTCTAGACGGATATTCTTAGGTGGTTTAGCCACAAGCACATTTGTCGCCACTCAACTCGGAGGTAGAGTTACCAAAGCCCAGACAGGAGAAATTAACCTCTATTCCTCCCGTCATTACAACACTGATCAACAGTTGTATCAAGGCTTTGAAGAACAGACTGGCATTAAAGTAAATCTGGTGGAGGGAGAAGCAGATGCTTTAATTGAAAGGATCAATAGTGAAGGAGCAAACAGCCCGGCAGACATTTTAATTACAGTTGATGCGGGCCGTCTCTGGCGAGCAGACGAAGCTGGGATCTTCACCCCCATCTCTTCTGCTGTACTATCCGAGAAAATACCCGCCAACCTCCGCCATCCTGAAGGTCATTGGTTTGGTTTCAGTAAGCGGGCGCGAGTAATTATGTATCACAAAAATCGCGTAGATCCCGCTCAACTATCTACTTATGAAGATCTAGCAGATCCGAAGTGGAACGGGATGATTGCTATTCGCTCTTCCACCAACATTTACAACCAGTCAATGGTAGGTTCGTTGGTTGAAATTCATGGGGAAGAAGCAACTGAGGAATGGTGTCGCGGTTTGGTGGCTAATTTTGCCCGTTCTCCAGAAGGCGGCGATCGCGATCAAATTGACGCAGTAGCAGCAGGTTTGGCAGATATGGCGATCGCCAATACCTACTACCTAGCTGCCTATGCTCAAGAAAATGACCCAGCAAAACAGGCAATTTTTGACCAGCTCGGTGTATTCTTCCCCAATCAAGAAGATCGAGGCACTCACGTAAATATCAGTGGAGCTGGTGTAGTCAAGACTGCGCCCAACCCAGAAGCTGCAGTCAAATTCCTTGAATATCTCGCTAACCCCACTGCACAAGCTTTCTTCGCTCAGGGAAATAATGAATACCCAGTTGTTGAGGGTGTACCCATTGACCCAGTTGTGCAAAGCTTCGGTTTTCCTTTCAAAGAAGATCTTACCAGTGTTGCCACCTTTGGCCCGAACATAGCAACCGCAGTTCAAGTTATGGACAGGGCAGGTTGGAAATAATATCTCTTAATAATTTGTTGATTGGGGCATCTGTTGAAAATTATTACTTACTACCCCCCCCAGAAAAAGGGGTATGAGGCATATTTTTAGTTGTGATGCCTTGCTCTCAAGTGCAAATTATCAAAACCTTTGCTAGAACTAGATTAGGTGTGAGGAAAAGTAAAATGTGGAAATTTTGTAAATTCCTAGCAGTGACACCAGCTCTTGTGGGAGCTTTATTCATTGCCCAGAGCGCAAATGCCTCAGAAATTGAAAAAGGAGCTTCACAGAGGAGAAATGAATCAGCAACTTTAGAACAAATCCAAAACTACAGTGCAGAAGAAAACTCAGCAGAGCAAGTAACCTCCGTCTCTCAATTTCGCGACGTACAACCCACAGACTGGGCTTTTGAGGCTTTACGGAGTTTAGTTGAACGCTACGGCTGTATAGAAGGTTATCCCAATCAAACCTATCTCGGAAGTCAACCGTTGAGTCGCTACGAATTTGCAGCAGGTTTGAACTCTTGTTTAAATCAGATGGAGCGGTTAATTGCCGAGAGCCAGGCCATAATTAGGGAAGACATGGAAAAGCTCCAAAGGCTGACTTTGGAATTTGCAGCGGAATACGCAGCTATTGGTGCAAGGGTGGATAACCTCGAAGGGAGGGTGGCGCCTTTAGAAGATCATCAATTTTCTACTACTACTAAGTTGCAAGGAGAAATAGTTTTTGGCCTGTATGGTGTAGCGGCAGGGGAGAAAGATGGTGGGGAAAGTATTGACCTTATACCCGCATTTGGGCAGAGGACAAGACTCAGATTTTCCACCAGTTTTACTGGAGAAGATTTACTATTTTTCCGCCTCGCTACAGGAAATATTCCCGAATTTTCCGACTATACTGGCACTTTTCAGGGGAACTTGGCTTTTTCCCAGCCTGATGATAATGATTTGGCATTAGAAGTATTATTGTATGAGTTGCCCTTAGGAGAAAATGCCCGTCTCTGGATTGAGCCTGTTGGGGGTGCAGCAGACGACTTTACTAATACTATGAACTTTTTAGATGGGGATGGTGACGCAGGAGCCTTATCCGCTTTTGGTACTCGTAACCCCATTTATTATCCAATGAAAAATACTGGGGTTGGTTTTCAAGGTCAATGGGGTGCATTTGAGGTGAGCGCTGGTTATTTGGCAAGTGAAGGGAGTGACCCAGCACAAGGCGCTGGTTTATTTAATGGGCCCTACAGTGCTTTAGGTCAAATTGGCTATCAAAGGGGCGATCGCTTTGGGGTGGCTTTTACCTACATTCATGGCTATAACAACTTAGACACTGGGACAGGTAGTAATCTTGCTAACTTCAGTACTTTTACCGAAGATTTCTTTGGGGAAGCAGTTCCCACCAGCAGCAATTCCTACGGATTACAATTGTCCTGGCACATAGCCAATAACTTGGTTTTAGGAGGTTGGGGTGGTTATACCAAAGCAACTACTCTCAACACCCTTGGCGGACAAATAAATAGAGGTAGTTTAGACATTTGGAACTGGGCGATCACCTTAGCCTTCCCTGATTTTATCAAAGAAGGTGGCCGTGCTGGGTTGATTGTGGGGATGCAGCCCTGGGTAACTGAGTCCAGTATTAAGCTGCCAGGAGGTGTAACTAATACTGATGATGACACTTCTATGCACTTTGAAGCTTTCTATGAATATCCCCTCACGGACAATATTAGAATCACTCCAGGCATTATTGTTGTTACTTCCCCTGATAATAACAGTGACAACTCTGCCTTAGTTATCGGTACTATCCGCACTAACTTTAGTTTCTAATTGTAGGGGCATGATTTCCATGCCCTCTATCACCTGATTTAAAATTTATTTTACTAAATGCTTGACAAATGATATGCCATTATGGTTTATTATTATCATGGGAAACTGTGCCGCCCATATATATAGGTATTTTTTACAAAAGTAGTCAACTATGACCAGATTTATCCATCTTTTGGTGAAGGTGAAAAGCAAAAAAAAGCCCATTGCCGAACACTTATTCCTGGGGTATAATAAAAATCAAACCGCTTCTTAAAGTACAATAGTTTAAAGAAATAATCTTGAAGACTGATAGTTTATTTTACCTTTTGTTTCAAAAATTACCTTCTCTGCTGTTTGAGTTGAGTGGAATAAATCAACCCTTTGCAGAACAATATCAATTTCGGTCTGAAGAAATCAAACAAACTTCATTTTGTTTAGATGGAATTTTTCTCCCACCAGAAAATCATCCTGAATTACCGATTTATTTTGTTGAGGTGCAATTTCAAGAAGACACAGAATTTTATAGTCGCTTTTTTTCAGAAATATTATTATATTTAAGACAGAATAAATTACCAAATCCCTGGAAATCAGTAGTAATTTATCCCCGTCGCAGTCTTGATGTAGGAACAACTGCTAATTATACTGAATTAATTGAAAGTGAAAGAGTAACACGTATTTATTAACTTCCCGATGCTAGTATGGGCAGTAAATTAGTCAAGAACCATCAACCATCAACCATCAACCATCAACCATCAACTTTGGGAATAGAATGTTGAGGCCAGATGAAAAAATGGTAGAGTAAGATAACTGTAAACCCGCCCGATGAGCAAATAATGACCCGTTTTCGTCAAGCTGTCCAAAATAAAGAATTTCTGATTACTGCTGAAGTGACTCCCCCTAAAGGAGGAAACCCAGCGCGAATGCTCGAAGTGGCAAAAACCCTCAAAGGAAGAGTTCATGGCGTGAATATTACTGATGGTAGTCGCGCTGTAATGAGAATGTCCTCGGTAGCCGCTTCAGTCATTTTACTGCAAAATGGAATTGAACCGATCTGTCAAATAGCCTGTCGCGATCGCAATGTAATTGGCTTACAAGCAGATTTAATCGGCTGTCATGCACTAGGAATTAGAAATATACTCGCCCTGACTGGTGATCCAGTCAAAGCAGGAGATCACCAAAAAGCCAAATCTGTATTTGATTTAGAATCAGTAAGATTATTAAAGTTAATTAAAAAGCTGAATGAAGGTTTTGATTTTAATGATAAACCTCTTCCTGATGAAGCGTTAGATTTGTTTGTGGGTGCTGCGGTTGATCCACAAGCGGATAGTTGGTCAGGTTTGCAAAAAAGGTTTGAGCGCAAAGTGGAAGCAGGGGCGCAATTTTTCCAAAGTCAACTGGTAACAGATTTTGAGCGGTTTAATAAGTTTATGGAGGAAATAGCTTCAGGGACTGATAAGCCAATTTTAGCGGGAATTTTTCTGTTAAAATCGGCGAAAAATGCAGCATTTATTAAGCGCAATGTGCCTGGGGTGCATATTCCAGATGCAACTATTGAACGGTTAGGAAAAGCAAAAGACCAACTAAAAGAAGGGATGAAAATTGCGGCTGAACAGGTGATTTTGGCTAAAGAATTGTGTCAAGGAGTACATTTGATGGCGATTAAAACAGAGCATTTAGTGCCTGAAATTTTAGAGCTGGCAGGAGTTGCACCAATTAATTAGGGAGTAAGAAAAGAGGCGATCGCCTCTAAAAAAGACACAGGGTGGAAAGGTTTAGTAAAGTAAGCATTTGCCCCTAAAGTTTTAGCTTTTTCGCGGTGTAAATCATTATCTCGGGAAGTAAGAATCATTACAGGTAAATGCTGTAAAAAATCATGGGAACGAATCATTTTTAAAAGGGAAAAACCATCTAATTCAGGCATTTCTAAATCACAAATTGCTAAATTAAAACGTTGATTTCCTTGATTTAAAACCGTCCAAGCTTCCTTCCCATCCCGACATTGTACCACTGTAAAACCTGACTGAGTAAGGATTCTAGTGAGAGTTTTCCGCACTGCAATTGAGTCATCAATTACTAAAATTGAGGGAGGATTACTAATACTATCTTTCTTTTTAATTTCTTCTGGTTGAGCAGATAATAACTCATCAAAAAAGTCAGGGATTAAAACAGGTACAACTTCACCAGTTCCCAAAATAGTACAACCTGCGAGATAGGAAGGAAAGGGTACAGTGTCATCAAAAGGCTTAACTACCAGTTCCTTTTCTGTTAAGATATTATCAATACCTACTACTAGGTTTTTTCCAGGGATTTTTAACACTAATCCTACTTTTGGGCTAGGTAAAGAATGGTCAAAAATCCCTGGTTGATTATAGGGAAGAAGTTGAGCTAAATTTCTGAAAGGAATTACTTGATGTTGCCAGGAAATGGTAAATTTTTGGGGGGGAAACTCCATCAGGGAAATAATTGTTTGGATATAACTTGAAGGAATGGCGAGGGTTTGTTGTTGACAACGGCAGAGAAGTAGGGGTAAAATATTTAAAGATAAAGGAATGCGAACAGTAAATTTAGTACCTTTACCAAAAGTACTAGCTACTGTTAAATTTCCTCTCAGTCGCTCCACTTGTAAGCGGACAATATCTAAACCCATCCCTCTACCAGAAAGGGAACTAACATTATCTGCGGTGGAAAAACCAGGGAGGAAAATAAAGTCTAAAATTTGCGCTTTTTTTAATGGCTCAAAGCTAGTTTTCTCTGAACAAAAACCTAAAGAAATTGCCTTTTGATACACTTTAGTGAGGTTAATTCCCCGACCATTATCACTAATAGTAATGATAACTTGATTAGAGGAAATTGCCGCAGCAAGTTTAATAATTCCCGTGGGGTTTTTGCCAGCATTTTTTCGTTGTTGAGGGGGTTCAATTCCATGATCAAAAGCATTACGAATTAAATGAGTTAGGGGTGTGCGCAACTGTTCTATTACTGCCTGATCTACTAAGACATTTTCCCCTTCTATTACCAGTTGAGCTGATTTATGATATTGTTGATTTAACTTTTCTAAAGGTTGTACAAATGAACCTGCAACTGAACCAAAAGTTACTAACCGTGATTGAATGACATCTTGATGGAGAAGATCTAAATAGTGACGAACTTCTACTAAAGTTTCTTTAAATTCTTGTCTCACTAAATCTATGTCTTCCCGAATTTCCATCACCTGCACCATTAATTCTTGAAATTTTTGTAAGTTTGTGTGAACTTCGGTGTAACGGTCAAATTCTAGGGGGTCAAATTCTGCTGAATGCTGATTTGTAATGGTTAAGTTATCGTAAAAAGATTGGATTTGTTCTTGTAAAGGATGTAACTGTTTACCATTTTTTTTCAAGTTATTACTAGCCCGTTGTAACTGACTTTCATAAACTAATAGGCGTTCGTAATTAATAAATAATTCACCCACCGTATCACTCATGCGGTTGAGTTTTTCCAGGGAAATGCGCACATTTTGTCCTTGAGGGGAAAAAGTTTGATTTTCTTGGGGTTTTTCTTCTGGGGGTAGTAAAATAGGTTTTGGGGGGGAAGGAAGTAAGTTGGTTAACCTTGTTGACATTTGCGGAGGTTGGAAGTTAGCGAGAAATTGAGTTGTTAGATGGCGCACTTCTGCTACTCCTAACTGGGCTAATTCTTTGAGGGGGATTTTGTTTAATGTTCGGATTTGCTGCATTAAATTAGCCGCTGTTTCTAACCAGGGTAAATTTAATGCTTGACCGAGAAGACTACATTCTTCTTCAAATACTATTAAAGCTGATTGAAGAGTTGGTGTTGGTTGCGATAATAACTCTTCTACTCGTTGAATACAAGCTTCTAAATCAACACTGATTGCTGTTTTAATAAATTCAGTGGAGTCTCCCAATAAGTTAGAAGAGTTTGTAGCAACTTCGATAGTTTGAAGAAATTCTTCTAAAGCAGAAGTTAATTCTTGGGTATTTGTTTCAGCTTCGGGTAAATTATTACAAGCAGCCTCAATCAGATTTTCCACCGCTTCAATACCCAGGTTGAGCAGTTGAAATGCTGTTGTTTTGTCTGTTACTCTTTCCTGTTCGACGGCCTCAAATAAATCCTCAATTTTGTGAGCCAGTTGATGGAGAACAGACATTCCTGCCATCCCCGCCCCGCCTTTAATAGAATGGGCTGCCCTCCCTAAATTTTGATAAATTTTAGTGAGATTTTCCTCCCCTGAAGGCTTAGTATAAGCTATCTGTAACTGGTTAATACCTTTGGTGAGTATTGCTAAATATTCTGGGGCATCTTCAAATAAAAAACTATTACGGGCCTCTTGGGCGATCGCTTCTAATACACTAGGGTCTAACATTGGTTGATAGTTGATGGTTGATAGTTGATGGTTGATGGTTGAGAGGTGCGTTACGGCAGGAGTGTTCAATCTATTTTTGAAGCTAAGATAGTTTGAGCCTAAGGCACCCTAGGTGAGAACTGATTAATCTACTTTAAAATTTGAGGCCGATTTTTGTAAATCTAAAGCTACATTTAATAAATTTTGCAAACATTGAGCTACTGATTGGGATTCGGAAGCCGTTTTTTTCGAGATTACTGCTACTCCTTGGATGGTTTGAGTTACTTGTTGGGAGGTGTCCCGTTGAGAAACAGTACTGGCAGAAATCGAAGCTAAAAGATGATCAATATCCTCACTAATTTGAGCTAAATTTTGGAGAGTTGCTTTGGTTTTTTGGACTAATTTAGTTCCCATAACCACTTGAGTTGTACTGGATTCCATCATTTGCATCATCTCCGCTGTTTCTGTTTGAATCCCACCAATTAATTGCTCAATTTCTTGAGCAGAAAAAGTTACTTGCTCCGCCAAACGACGCACCTCATCAGCAACAATGCGGAAACCTTGACCATTTTCTCCCGCTCTTGAAGCTTCAATAGAAGCATTAAAAGCTAGGAGGTTTGTTTTGGCTGAAATGTCAGAAATAATGCTCACAATTTTCGAGATTTCCTGAGAAGATTCTGCCAATCTTTTCGCTTTTTTGGAAGTGTCCGCCACACTGTTACGAATATTATAAATATTATCTACAGTAGAATCCATAGTTTCTTGTCCTTCTGCTGCTGCAATACTCCCTTTACGGGCGATCGCCGCCGCTGCTGCTGCTGATTGAGTCACATTTGTTATACTAGCAGCAATAGACACAATCGATTGTTCTGCTTTTTCAATTGCTTGCTCTTGATTAATCGCATATTCTGATAGCTGATTGACCAATTTTCCATTATCAATCGCAGCATCATGTACCTCATTAGCTGATACTTGTACCTGTTTAACTAATTGCTGCAAACTTCTTAAAGTAGCATTAAATGCGTCAGCAATCGAACCCACTTCCCCAGCATCTACTTCCGCTTCTATAGTTAAATCTCCTTGACTTGCTTTTTCAATGTTGAGGAGGAGACGAATGACCCCTTCTTGTAGCCGCTCCCGTTCAAGTCGCTGAAATTGGGCCTCCTGTTGTCGTTGATAGGATTGTTCTTCAATAGCTTGAGTGTAGGCAACAATGCGATCTGCCATTTCATTAAAAGTATGAGCTAATTCTCCTACTTCATCTTGTGATGTTTCTTCTGCGCGGACATCCCGATCGCCTGAACCAAATTGTTGTGCTGATTTGCGCAATCTTTTAATCGGTTGAGTCAAAGCTTTGCCGAGGAAAAAGGCTAAAATTGCTGCCAACAATAGAGTTAAAACCCCTACTGCCATCTGCAACAAAAGACTATTTTGCAAAAGAGCATTTAATTGTTTTTCTGAAGTCCCCCGCACTAAAAAAACCACGCGCTCTCCCTGCAAATTTGGCAATGCTTTTACGGCAAAAGTAAACCATTCCCCATTAATTTGCTGTCGCTCGATCAAGTCGCCACCCACCCCAATTCTGGCGTTGTCTAAAAGGTAAAAATTAGGCAGAGGCACTCCATATTTAAATGCTGCTTTTTTATTGGCTGCTGCTGCTTGTGGGTCTTCCTGCAAGACTGAAGTTGCTAAAGTAAAAGTTAAGTTTTCTTTTTCCCACAGATAAACCCCTGCATAACCTCCCCCCACCGCTTCCACTGTTTTTTTCATTTCCGAAGTTTTCCCATTCACCAAATCTCCAGCTACCAATAAACCAATTACTGCGTCAGTTTTCGGATCTTCTACTGGGGTAAAAGTGAAGCGCATCAAAGCATTTTGCTGATTTAATTCTTTGGGGAAGGAAGATAATTCTTCTGCCAATTCTTCCGCATCGATAATAGCATTAGTTTGAATCCGTCGGGGAAACTCCAGCACATCTGCCACCAAATTATTGGGATTAAATATTTCATGGCTGCGGTCTTTTTGATTTCCATTAACAATAATTCTGCCATCGATACCTACCAGGGTAGCATATTCAATTTGCCGCGCTTTGATTTCATTTGCCAGAATTTCTTTAACCGACTGTTTTAATTCTGGAGCCAGCTTTTTTCCTTCTTGGTATTCCTTTGCTGCGGTAATAATTGCCGTATTATCTGCCTGGCCGCGAAAACCTGTTGCCATTTCATTACCTTTTGCATTATAGTTACTGGTGGTTACTGCCAATTCAGCGATCGCCTGATTTCTTAACTGGCTACGTCCCGAACTAATTACAATTGCCATTCCTGCGCTTACCACTGCCAGAGTTGAAATTGCACTTGCAGAAAGTAAAGCAATAAACTGTTTAGTACCAATGGGTAAATTTGCTATTTTTTGGAAAATATTTCCCAAAAATCTCCTTTTTTTTTCCCGTTCTATCTGGTTAATTTTTCTGCCTACAGAAGGCTGAAAAACTTTAATTTCTGCTGCTTTTTCCGTTTCAGATTCTCTTCCCAACTCGGCTAAAGCTTTTGCCGCCGTTGCTGCAAATACTCCTTCTGTATCTAATGCAGATATTTGCCGATAAACTGCCACTGCTTCTGCTAAATGACCTGACTGCTCTAAAGCACTAGCCAAACTAATTTTTGCTACTAAGTCTGTAGGCTCTTGTTCCACTGCTGTTTGCAAGGCAATAATTTCCGCTGAAAAATCCTGTTTTACTTGATATTTTTGAGTTTTCTTCATAGATTTACCATTAATTTTTGCTCTTGTTTTTTCACCAGACAAGTTTGCAGTAAAGCCAACATTGCATCTACATCTAAAATTGTTTCTGATTTCTTTAAATTCTTAGGCTCTAAGGTAATAATTCCTTTTAATCTTGCCACAACAGCACCGATTTGTTTTCCTTGAGTTTTCAAGACAATAATAGTTAACTTATCTTGAGGTTGAATTTGCTTTTGGGGGGGAGTTAACTGCCAGACCTTATTTATGTCTGTAACCCATAATAATTTACCCCGATGATTAATTACTCCAAGTATGGCTGAAGCTACTCCACAAATAGGGCAAATTTCATCCCGACGTTTGCTTAATACTTCCCTTGTTTGTTCTATGGGAATAGCCAATGAATTTTCTAAAGCTATTTCCACTTGTAAGTACTCTTTCATTATATTCTTTTTATAAATATGCTTGTACAGTTTTAACCAAATCAGTGGGACTATAGGGCTTAATTAAATAAGCATTACCACCTTGACGCAGGGCCCAAAAGCGATCATATTCTTGGTCTTTAGTTGAGCAAAAAACAATTGGCACTGTGTTCAATTTTAATTCTTGTCTAATTTTCCGACATAAATCTAAACCACTAATTCCTGGCATTACAATATCTAACAAAATCAAATCTGGTTGTTGATTTTCTGACAACCAACCTAAAGCAGCTTCACCATTTTCCACTAATGCTACTTCCAGGCCGATCGCCTTGAGTAAACCCATCATTAAACGTTGCTCAGATTTAGAATCTTCAACTACCAAAACTTTTTTCATTTTTTCTTTCCTGCTGGCAAATGTGAATGAACAATATTAACTAATTCTTGAGGATTAAATGGTTTAGAGACATAGCCAACTGCTCCTACCATTTTCGCTTTTACTCGGTCAAGTACACCATCTCTTCCCGTTAACATAATAATCGGAATATCTTGCAAAATTGTCGATTGGCGAAACATATAAGAGAGTTTATAACCGTCTATTTCTGGCATATTAATATCCATCAGAATAACTTGAGGTTTTTTTCTTACAAAAGTAGTTAAGGCTGTAGCTGGTTCCAGGACGCTGATTACTTGTAAACCACTAGCTTCTAAGGTTAATTTTACTATTTTTTGAATCCCTTGGCTATCATCAATACAAGCAACCAGAGGACGAGTATCACTTTGGGTTTCTTGGTATGGGAGCATTTTGATTCCCCCAGTGTTGATCAGGGGATGCAAACCTAAAGCTAATTCTAGGGTATGTTTGCCAATTTTAGCAGCGATTTCATAAAGGCATAAATGCTGATTAAAATATTCACCAAACTGTTGAATTAACTCATATTCTTTTGGCTGAATCCATTTCAAGTTAGTAATCTTTTCTTCGTCTTCTATTAATGGCCTTTGAAAAGGTGAGCGGATTTCTGAACGCACTTGTAACCAATGACGTACTTGGTTGCGCACTGGGGAAATTAAGGATTTTAATGGTAAAGCAAGTAATAAATTATCAAGTCCAGTTGTCTTTTCAAATTGCAATGAGGCTCGCGGTAATGCTAAAGCTTGAATCAATGCTTCTTGGGTGATTTTTGCGAATATTTGCCGCACTTCTTGGCTAGAAATTTGCCCCGCATTCCACATTTTACACAGATAGTGATAATCATTGGTAATTTCTTCTGCTAGGGAAAATTTTTGCCCAGGAAAGCATCTTTTGAGGAAATAAGTTAGTCTTTCTTTATGACCCATAGTGCTGCTAGCAAAATGTATTTTCCCATCTCCTAAATACACTCGCCATTGTACAGTTTCATCTAGGGGATCGTCTATGGTTAACCGTCCAGAGGCTTTAGTATTTAGGAGAGTTTGCAAAACTTTATAGGGAATGCCAACTGTTTTATTAGCATGCAGAAATACTGTTTGTTGGTTAGCTATGATATTCATCAGTTTTACTCTTGAGTGATTGGTTATTAGTTCTTGTTTGTTTTATAATTTTGTTTGCCTTTCTGTAACCTTAATAAATAATCAACATAGACAAAAATTGAGTTAAGGGAAAAAACACAAATTGCCATCTAGAAACCTTTTTGCTCAAAAAAAAACACAAAAAAAAATGGGTTTGAATAGAGCTTTAGCTATATCTATTACAATACCCATTTAAAGTTAAGGAAAGGTTAAGAAAAACTGCTGAATTGAAGAAAGAATTTACTTTCAGTGATGGTTACTCTCAATGATGAATATTCATGTTGAGTTAAATTTGCACTTCAGCGGGAACAACTGAGCGATCGCCTTCTTTTTCTTCAGTAACTTGCTCTTTTAGCAATTGTACTCCATCAACTTGAGTCACAGAAGAAACTTGTGTCCATTGTTTGGCAAAGGTAATCAGATCAGACGGTAGCATAATGATAGTGCTGGTATTATTTTCTGCACCAATTTCTGTGAGCATTTGCAAGCGCCGCAACTCCAAAACTGCGGGGTTTTCCATAATCTTTTTCGATGCTTCAGCTAATTTAATTGATGCTTCTTGTTCAGCACTGGCTTTAATTAAGCGGGCCCGTTTTTCCCTCACTGCTTCTGCTTCTTTAGCCATTGCGCGCTGCATAGAAAGGGGAATTTCTACATCTTTCATTTCTACTCTTTCAATCACTACCCCCCAGGGTTCTGTCATTTCATCCACAATTTCTTGTACTTTAAAATTTATTTGATCCCGTTTTTGTAAGATATCATCCAGAATAGTTTGCCCGACTACGTTTCTTAAAGTCGTCATGGCTGCTTGATATACTGCTAGTTGGTAATTCTCAATGCGATTAATTGCCTTGTCAGGGTCAAGAATGCGATAATAAAGTACAGCATTAACTTTAATGGTGACACTATCAGCAGTAATAGCCTCTTGGGGGACAATATCCACTGTTTTGGTGCGGATATCAACTTGTGCCTTTTGATCAATCACTGGGATAATCCAGTACATACCTGGCCCTTTAATACTACTAAAGCGCCCTAAACGATAAATAACCCCTCTTTCATATTCTCGATCAATTTTGAGCCCGCTAGTGCCCAGAAAAATACCGAAGGCTAAAACAATCCCTAATATAGTTTCCATTTTATTTAGCTCCTGGCTATTTTCTTATATCTCTATTCTAAGGGAGATTTTATTCCGTGAGGGGTTATTTCGATTTAAATATTATTAAGGTAATGTAACTAATTATTAAGGAGAAAATTCGCCATTGGAGTTTTTCCCATTACTTTAATTATATCCTCAATGGAGGCGATCAAGAAGAATTTCTGGCAAAATTTAACCATCCCCATGCTGCTAATTTTGAGCCAGAGTTAGATTTAGAAAGAGTAGGAATTGCTAACCAGACTACCATGGGAAATTGTTTGAAAGGACAAATGTTAAAAAAATCTTGGCCCACTCATTAGAATTAATCAAAGAAGATTTATCTTTGATGGTAGTCATTGGTGGATTTAATTCTTCTAACCCACCTCCAAGAAATAGCGATCGCCCGCAATATTCCCTCCTAAGTAATTAGACAAAATTAATTACATGGGTGAGGGCGGGTTTTGAACAATCAATTTTTCTTGTGCAACATAGGTTATCCCTCAACCCGCCCCTACAGAAATTGGATAAATAATTTTGCTTACCTACTTATCATATAGATAGTGCAGAGGGCATTTTCCCTGGAAATAAACTTGAGCATAAACCACTAGGTAAAGATTTAGAAATCCCAGAAAATTGGCTCCCCAATGGGCCCATTATTAGACATGAGTGCGAAACTAAAACCAAAATCAATTTTTAGATTTATTTCATGTAAAACTCTCCCTACTCCCTACTCCGCTTCTCCCTACTAATAGAATGCATGCAAAAAGTCTATTGTTGGGGTAACTTCTGGTGCATCTACTCCCGATCAAGTCGTAGAAAATGTCATTGAAGTTTAGCTTGCACGAACACGGCATTGTCTTGTTCCTATAGCAAAAACCATCCCCAAAATTCCCCTTTTAAGTAGGGCGAGGCACACCCCACCCTACTGAATCAAAATAAATATTGCTCAATCATTTGCTCCGATTTTAGGTGCAATGAACCCAGTAGAGGGGAAAGTTTTCAACAGATTAGCATGCAAAGAATCCTGTTTTTGTTCCACAATTACAGAAAAAGCAGAACGAACTAACTTAGCAACTTCCACTGTTTTCACATCATAGGTAGTAGTTATTAGTTTGGGATATAAACCAATGCCAATGATTGGAATTAACAAACAAGCAGTAATAAACACTTCCCGCGCATTAGCATCGACGGATAACATTTCCCGTTTAAACCCATTATTGGGCTTGCCATAAAACACTTCCCGCAACATGGAAAGTAAGTAAATTGGAGTTAAAATTAAACCCACAGCAGTGAGGAAAATTACTACCACTTTAAAGCTAGAACTATAGACATCACTGGTGGCAACTCCAAGAAACACAGTTAACTCACCCACAAACCCACTCATCCCTGGCAGTGCGAGAGATGCCATCGAAGCTGCGGTAAACAAGGCGAATACTTTAGGCATATCCTTCCCTAAACCACCCATTTCATCCATCATTAGAGTATGAGTGCGTTCATAAGTCGTACCAGAGAGGAAGAAAAGAGCAGCAGCAATTAAACCGTGAGATACCATTTGCAGCACTGCGCCATTCATACCTAATTCGGTGAAAGAAGCAATGCCAATTAAGACAAAACCCATGTGGGAGATAGAAGAGTAAGCTAGTCGCCGTTTGAGGTTTGTTTGTCCAAAAGCGGTAAAAGCACCATAGACAATATTAATTACGCCGAGAATAACTAAAACAGGAGCAAATTTAATGTGCGCCCCCGACAGCATTTCCATATTCATGCGAATTAGTCCATAACCCCCCATTTTCAGTAAAACCCCTGCCAAAATCATCGAAACTGGGGCAGAAGCTTCGCTGTGAGCATCGGGCAGCCAGGTGTGGAGGGGGAAAATGGGTAATTTAACCCCAAAAGCAATGAGAAAACCTGTATAAGCTAGCATTTCTAAAGCCTTGGGATATTCTTTCATCCCCAGGGAAGCCATATCAAAAGTTACTGTATCCCCAAAAAATGCCATTGCTAAACCAGCTACCAGGATAAAGATAGAAGCTAAAGCTGTGTAGAGGATAAATTTGGTTGCCCCATAGAGGCGTTTTTTCCCACCCCAAATGGAAATGAGAAGATAAACTGGGACTAACTCAAGCTCCCACATTAAGAAGAATAACAATAAATCACTTGCCGCAAATACACCCACCTGGGCGCTGTAGAGTACAAGCATTAAAAAGTAAAATAAACGTGGCTTGCGCTCAACTTTCCAAGATGCTAACAGTGCCAGGGTGGTAATTAAGCCAGATAAAATAATTAGTGGCATGGATAGACCATCAATGCCTACAGACCAGTTTAAGCCCAACTGGGGTATCCAGGCATAGGTTTCTCTGAGTTGAAGCTCTGTGCTGTTTAATTTATAGCGATCGCAAAAAACATAAACCATCAGTGCAAAGTCCGCTAACCCTACCCCCAGGGCATACCAGCGAACGGTTTTTCCTTCTTTATCGGGAATGATGGGGATAGCTAAGGAAGCTACCAGGGGGAACAGAATAATTGCTGTGAGCCAGGGAAATTCAGTACTCATCATATTTGCTAGGAAAATATACTCATTGCTTTTTTTTCAGTATATTAACTTTTGTTAAGTTTTGACAAGATTTGTAAAAAAAAAAATGGCAGTGGTTAACTGCCATTGGCTCGAAATACCGCTCTGTCTAATAAACTTCGATCTTTGCTCCTTCCGTATTGAGAGTGAGCGATCGCACTTCTACTTTTACTCCCTCTCTTTGCCAAGCATCTGTCATCGCTAATACAACAGCAGCGGCCGACTCTGCATTGACTATAGCCAGCAGAGTCGGCCCTGCACCACTAATTACCATTCCATAGGCTCCTGCATTTATAGCCGCTGCTTTTACACTGTCGTAACCAGGAATTAAACTTTTACGGTAGGGTTGATGCAGTTTATCTTCCATTGCTCTTTCTAACCAATCCCCTCGCCCTGTTGTTAAACCTTGCAACAGTAATCCAAGATGGGCAACATTAAAAATGGCATCCCTACGACTAACTGCACTTGGTAAAACAGAACGAGCAGCTTCAGTAGAGAGTTCAAAATCTGGAATAGCTACAACTGGGATCAGATTTTTATGCCAGGGAATTTCACAAATTTGCCAATTGCCAGGTTCACCTACACATAACTGACAATTACCTAATAATGCAGGTACTACATTATCAGGATGTCCCTCAAAAGCGATCGCCAATTCCATAATATCTGATAATTTTAAGGGACTACCAGCCAAATAATTCGCCCCCACCAACCCCCCAACAATAGCAGTAGCTGAACTTCCCAAACCTCTGGCTAAGGGAACCCCCAACTCAATATCAATTGCCACAGGCGGGGGTGTTTTCCCTAAATATTGGTAAAATCTTTCCAGAGCTTGATACAGTAAATTCCCTTTATCTGTACTTACTTTGGCCGCTTCCATTCCTGTAACTGTAATTTTTCCCTCCCCTTCAGTGGGAGTAAATTTAAAATGATTATTAAGAGTCAAAGCTGCCCCGACACAATCAAAACCAGGGCCCAGATTAGCAGTAGTAGCAGGAACCGTAACTATAACTGTTGACATAGCATCTTAACCTTGTTAATCTAATTAGATCTCTTGCGAAATTACGAAAAACTGTCATCCTGAGCGCGGGCGAAGGATCTCGGAGATCCTTCGCCCGCGCTCAGGATGACCATTTTAAGTTTGGACTTTCGCACTCATGTCTATTGATCTCACCAAAAGCTCCCCAGCTACAGTGAATCTGGCAATCTTGTGTATTTTGCCTCAAATCAAACCTTTATATTCAGCCAAGCCCCCCTACAACCTAAGATACATTGGTTTGCTTATAACATTTTTATAATTTTTAGTAAATTTTTCCTCACTGCAGTTTTTTTTTTGCTAGAATTAACTCATAGTCATAACGACTTCGAGTTAAGCTAGAGAGAAAAAACAATGAAAATAGTAGGGATAGGAGGGAGTTTGCGCCCCAACTCAACCAGTTACCAAGCCCTGGAAATAGCCATAGAGCGAGTAAAATTACTAGGAGTAGAAGTAGAAATACTCGACTTAAGGAAAATGAACCTACCCTTTTGTCATGGAGGAGAAGACTATGGTGACTACCCAGACGTAGAAAAATTGTGGGAAAGTGTCAAAGCAGCAGATGGCTTAATTTTAGCCACCCCAGAATATCATGGTGGAGTTAGTGGTGTATTAAAAAACGCCCTCGACTTAATGAGTTTCGAGCATTTAGCAGGAAAAGTAACAGGAGTAATCAGCGTCCTGGGGGGACAAGTAAACAGCAACGCCCTCAACGAATTACGGTTAATCATGCGCTGGGTACACGGCTGGGTGATCCCAGAACAAATAGCGATCGGTCAATCCTGGAAAGCGTTTGATCCATCTGGTAAAATAATAGACGCAAAACTCTCAGAACGCTTTGATAAATTTGCCCAAAGTTTAGTAGAAAACACCAGGAAAATTAGAGGCATCTCTTAAATCTTGTTGATGGTTAGTTGATGGTTAGTTGATGGTTGATGGTTGATGGTTGATGGTTAGTTGATGGTTGATGGTTGATGGTTGATGGTTGAGAACAATTAACAATTAACTATCAACAATTAACAATTAACAATTAACTATCAACAATTAACTATCAACAATTAACTATCAACAATCAACAATTAACTATCAACCATCAACAATTAACAATATGCAAGTAGAATTTAGAGAATTTGACCCTTTTGATTTGTGGATTTGGTTAGAATTTGAAACCAACCCATCTTCAATGGAACAACAGTATATAGAAGAGTTATTTAACTCCTGGTTTTATCTAGGAAAATTAGGCGGATTTAACGCAGAAAATCTTCAAGTACAGGACACAGGCATAGAAATAAGTTATCTGGACTATGATAACGAAATAGCCGACAATGTAATGATGGCTCCCATGCACAATATGGCAGATTTTCAATATCAAGAAAATTGGGGCAGATGTTGGTTGGACTTGGGTACAAGCGATTTAATTGCGGTAGATATATTAATTAATGCCCTCAAACAATTGAGTCAAGAATATGTAGAAATTAAGCGCTTGATTATCGGGGGAAAAAATCCAGATTGGCCAGTGGATGACAGAAGTGATTTAATGTTTGTCGAAAATTAAAAATAGCAGGAAAGGATTATGGGCCATAAAGCAGGAGAAATTAGGGTACTGGTACTTGGTTTAATTAAAGAAGGCGATCGCACTTTTTTAACCCAAGGATTTGACTCAGTTACAGGAGAAACATTTTACCGAGCAATGGGAGGAGGAGTTGAATTTGGAGAAACCAGTAGAGCTGCCTTAGAAAGGGAATTTTTAGAAGAAATTAATGCAGCAATAACTAACATTAAATATTTGGGCTGTTTAGAAAGTATTTTTGTTCATCAAGGGAAAAAAGGACAGGAAATTATTCAACTATATGAATGCGATTTTGTTGACCGCAAATTTTATGAAACAGAGCAAATTAATTTTAATGAAGGGAAAAGAGCAAAAACTGCCCTGTGGGTAAATATACAAGACTGTAAAGAGAGGAAAATTCGAGTAGTCCCAGAAGAATATGTTAAATATTTATAGCAACATTAGACCAATAAACGCTATGATTGTGTTAACAACCAAACACGCCCCCAGGGGCAGAGCTGTTTCATTAGACCTCTTGCAAAAGTGCTGTTAACCCCCCCTCCTGTGCAGGTTCGGGGGGAAATGTCTGGTTATAATCCTCCCTCCCCGAACCTGCACAGGAGGGTTGGGGAGGGGTTTTTTAGGGTTTCGCAAAAGGTCTATTCTAGAGCTGTGAAGAGAAGTGTGAGCTGCATTTTAGTTCTGAGCTTGCACTGCACCTCGACTATGCTCCCTCACCGCGCAGGCGAAGTGTTCTGAGTTCCGCTATCAACCTAAACCTTCCTATCTCTCTAACTCACTAAATGCAAAACTTAGAGACATTTTTAAACAAATTAAAAGAGCAAAAAAATGAAGAAGAAATAATAGACTTTTGCCGTAAATATCTAATACATGGCACCCCCTATATATTTAACAACCGTGAAGATGAATATTATGAATTTAGGAAAAAAATCTCAAATGAATTTAAAATCGCTTTTTATGAGATATATATTACAGGCTCGGCAAAATTAGGATTTAGCCCATTCAAACAAAAAAACTTTGACTATGACTCAGATATAGATGTCGCAATTGTTTCACCTCAACTATATGAACAAATGTTAGAACCCATTTATGAATATCAAATGGAGCTGAGAAAAGCTAGAAAAAGTGTAAGCGTGCAAGAATTAAATCAATATCATTCTTTCCTTGAATATACAGCAATAGGCTGGATTCGACCTGATAAACTGCCTTTATCCTTTGAAATAAGAACATTAAGACAAGCATGGTTTGACTTCTTTAAATCAATTTCTTACGGGAAATCAGAAGTAGGAAACTATAAAGTTTCTGCTGGAGTCTTCAAAAGTTATTCCCACTTTGAAAAATATACAATAAGTACATTAAAACAAATTATTAACTCACAAAAAATAATCCCAGAAAATGCAAGTACAAATTAACCCCTCAGTGACCAATCCAACCATAGCGACTATTTACCAAAACATAGCCAGCGGTAAATTAATCCTGAAACCAGATTTTCAACGTAAATTTGTTTGGACACACAACCATCAAGAAGAATTTATTGATACCATTTTGAAAGGATATCCTTTCCCAGAAATTTATGTGTGTCAAGGAGAAATTGACACTAAAAAATTACTGACAACAGAATATGTCATAGACGGACAACAAAGATTAACAACCATTAAAAAATATATTGATGGTGAGCATGAAAAACCTCTAAAAAAAGTTTCTAATTTTGCAGATTTAAGTGAAGAAGAGAAACAGGAATTTTTATCATATCAAATGGTAGTTAGAGATATAGGTAGAGTAAATGATAACGATATTAGAGAAATATTTAGAAGAATAAACTTAACTAAATTTCAATTAGAAGATGTAGAAATTCATAACGCTGTTTATAACGGGAAATTTATCCAAACAGCTAAAGATATTTTGCAGAATATTGACTTAAGTGAATTTCCTGTTTTTTCTGAATCAGAATTTACCCGCATGGCAGATTTACACTTTATCTTATTAATCATATCAACTTTAGAAGAAGGGGGCTATTTTTCCCAAGATAAAGAAATAGAAAAATATATAGTGCAATTTAATGATGAATATCCGCCAAAAAATCATCGTAAAGCCTTATTGATTAAAACCTTTGCCATTATTAAAGATTTAAAACTTGCCGCTGATTCTATTTGGTATAGAAAATCTAACTTTTTTACTATGGTGACAGAAATAGCTAAACATAAAGCAAATATTCCTGAAAACTTGGCTCAAAAGCTAACAGAATTAGAACAAAATATTATGAGCAATAAACATCAAGATAATGAATTTGGCAAATATTATGATTATATGTATGCTGGAACGAATAATCGGAGTGCTAGAATACTAAGAGCAGAAATTTTGAATAAATATATTTATGAATAATAACTGATTTTAAAAATACTGTGCATACTAACATTTATACTTTTACACTCATCAGATGATAACTTTTAGGATTAAGATTTATCATGCTATCATCGAGAAAATCCAGTCTAAACTATGATTTTAATGATGAAATGAGAACTTTGAAATTGATGAACTTTTAGGATTAAGATTTATCATGCTATCATCGAGAAAATCCAACTGCATCAATCATAGTCAATCATGAAATCACATCAATCACAGTCCAGACAATGATGAACTTTTAGGATTAAGATTTATCATGCTATCATCGAGAAAATCCAACTGCATCAATCACAGAATCAATCATAGTCAATCAGAATAACACATCAATGACAGTCAAGACAATGATGAAGTTTTAGGATTAAGATTTATCATGCTATCATCGAGACAATCCAACTGAATCAATCATAGTCAATCATTAAATCACATTAATCACAGTCCAGACAATGATGAACTTTTAGGATTAAGATTTATCATGCTGAATCAATCATAGTCAATCATTAAATCACATTAATCACAGTCCAGACAATGATGAACTTTTAGGATTAAGATTTATCATGCTGCATCAATCATAGTCAATCATTAAATCACATCAATCACAGTCCAGACAATGAGCAACTTTTAGGATTAAGATTTATCATGCTATCATCGATAACATCCAACTGAATCAATCATAGTCAATCAGAAAATCACATCAATCACAGTCCAGACAAGTATGTAATACTAGCATCTTGCTCGTTGCTGCTATGTTAGCGAGCAAGATGCTCCCTTTTTGGTGCACAATTTTATTCTGATAACATTCTCAATCTCAGGCCAGTGAAAAATATTCCCCCAATTGATCTAACCAGGCAATATCAACTCATAGCGGCAGAAATAGAAGCCGCTGTTTCTCAAGTCCTCAGATCTGGTCGTTATATCAATGGTCAGGTAGTTACAGACTTTGAACAACAATTTGCCCAATACCTGAATGTCTCCCATTGCGTCGCCTGTAACTCAGGCACAGACGCGCTCTATCTGGCTCTTTGCGCGTTAAATATTGGCCGAGGAGACGAAGTAATTACCACTCCCTTTAGTTTTTTTGCCACTGCCGAAGTAATTACCAGAGTCGGTGCAACACCAGTTTTTGTTGATCTGGATCTAGACACTTTCAATCTAGATGTTAACCTCATCCAAAAAGCCATTACGCCCAAAACTAAAGCCATTCTCCCAGTCCACTTATTTGGGCAACCTGTAAATATGACCCAACTCATGGATATAGCTCGGGCTGATAATCTTTTTGTAATTGAAGACTGCGCCCAAGCAACAGGAGCAGAATGGGCAGAAAAAAAAGTAGGCAGTATAGGAGATATAGGCTGTTTTAGCTTCTTTCCCACCAAAAATTTAGGCGCTTGTGGCGATGGGGGAGCGCTCACCACCAATAACCCAAATCTTGCAGCTACAGCAAGAATGCTTAAAGAACATGGTAGCAGCCAGCGTTACGTTCACCATGCCATTGGTTTAAACAGTCGTCTCGATGCGCTCCAAGCTGCCATCCTGCAAATTAAACTCCGTTTCCTCGAAGACCAAAATCAACAGCGCAGGGAAATAGCTAACATTTATCACCAATTACTCGCCCCCCTGCCAGGAATTACCCTACCCCAAGAATTAACAGGAAGTAAAGCTGTCTGGAATCAATATACTATTAGAATTACACAGCAAAAAAGAGAAGAAATTCGGGAAATCTTGCAACAGATGGGGGTAAGTTCAATGGTTTATTATCCCATCCCCTTACATTTGCAACCTGTTTATGAAACTTTAGCTTATCAACCAGGTCAACTGCCCGTTTCCGAGCAAGTAGCAAAGGAAGTTTTATCACTCCCCATGTTCCCTTATCTCACATTTGAAGAACAGCAGCAAATAGCTTACAGCTTAAAAAATTGCTGGTGAACAAACAAATTAAATCTTAGTTGGCAACTTCTGCCATTTCAATCACCCGTTCTTCAAGATCCTTAACCAAGAAATTCAGCGGTTTATCGCGGCGAATTTTATATCTTAGGCGACGTGACTGAACCCGCAAAAGTACTTCTTCCAAACATTCATGGTCAAAACAAACATGACGCTGACGATTTTTCTCACCCACACTAGCACCCGCAATAATGTGCAACTGAGTATTCTATTAAACTAAGCCAGAGAGTCACCTCTCTGACTCGTCTTCAAAACGGTGCGTGATACTTTCGCATCACACCGCTCCTCTGGGATATGTCCCTTTACACGGGTACAATTCAAACTACCATCTCTGGCTGTCTTATCATCATGGCAATGTCTATGGAGAAGTTGCAAGTTAGAGTAAGTATCCTTACCACCTTTGACCTTCGGTGTTATATGGTCAACTTCCATTAAGTCCCCATCTCGGAATGTGAGTCCGCAGTGTGTACATTTACCTTTCTGTTTCTTGAGCAGTGTGGCTACTCGGGTACTTACTTCTGGGTGTTTACCCATTCTTGATGCCCAATATGTCAAATCTCCATCAAATGGGGACTTGTTGCCTCTTACTTTTACGTGTCTTACTATGGGAGTTTCAGCGTGTCTGTACAGTTTCATACCTCCTTCTTTATCGCTTCTGGTGCTGAATGTCCAGTGTTTGCTTCCATGAGTATGCCAGTACTTTCTAGCTACCCAGGTTTTATTTTTTAGGGGATGTCGTCTTTTCCCCCATCTTTTCAATTGGCTGTAGATTATCGAGTCGCACTCTGAGTAAATCTCTTTGCTCACCACAGTACTGTAATAATTACTCCAACCCCGTATTATGGGATTCAGTTGTCTTATCAATGCTTCTTGCGGTGCGCATTTGTGCTTGTCAATAATCTCTCCAGCTTTCTTGATGTGAGTCTTGACTTTTTCTTTTGAGGGGGTTATTATGGTTTTGAAGCCTAGCAATTCGCCATGTGTCGATTTACCGCTTTGATATTTCCCGACTGGGAACTGTCTTACGGTAAATCCTAGGAAATCGAAGCCCGTTTTACCTTCAAACTTATCTAGAGTGTGGGTGATTCGGGTTTTAGTTTCCTTTAACTCCAAACCCATGGACTTCAGCCAGTTTTCTATAATTCTCTTGCTTTCTAACACTACTTCTAAGTCTTTGTGCATAATAACAAGGTCATCTGCATATCGGATTAGTGATAGTGCTTTTTTGTTGTCTCTCTTATTTCCCTTAAGGGTGCTGGCGTAATTCATTAGTTCGGTTTCCATACCATGAAGGGCGATATTTGCCAGTAGTGGGGATATAACCCCGCCCTGTGGCGTTCCCTCGTCAGTAGGAAACCAGTTGCCTTTATCCATTGCTCCTGCTTTAAGCCAGTATTTTATCTGTCTTTTTAGGAGAGGGTAGGTGTTGAGCTTTGCAAGTAGTTTTGTGTGGTCAATCCTGTCAAAACATTTTGCTATATCTGCATCTAACACATATTTATGTTTGTACCTTATGGTATTAAATATAGCCTCTATAGCGTCGTGACATGACCTCCCTGGTCTGAATCCATAGGAATTTTCCTCAAAGAGTGCCTCCCATTGCGGTTCAAATGCTAATTTTACTAGGCATTGAAGCGCTCGGTCATATATGGTTGGTATTCCCAATCCTCTTTGACTTCCATCGGGTTTTGGTATCCACACGCGTCTTAGGGGTTTAGCTTTCTTCCCAATCTTCAGGTTTTGCACTAACTCAACCCGTTCTTTTGGGGTTAATGACTTTTTCCCATCAACGCCAGCAGTCTTTTTCCCTTGGTTGTCTTGAGTTACTTTTCGTACCGCCCATAATTTCCCATAGTAAGAAGTTGTTAGTAAACGTTGTAAACTGCGTACTCGTTTTACATCACCACTTTGACTTGCTCTAAATATTCTCTTTTGTAACTTGTAAACAGCGACCTCAACTGATTTCCAATTGATATCTTTCCATTTACTGCATATACTAGATTGCTCTGTACTCATACTTTCTATTACTACTCAAAACTATTTACTACATATCACAGTGTGTACGTCTGCTTATCTCAACCATTACGGTTGAGCA
>JADQBC010000022.1 GCA_016903655.1 Gomphosphaeria aponina SAG 52.96 = DSM 107014 | reverse complement strand
TTCAAATATATCTCCAAATACTTGTTGACTAATAATATAGCATATCATTAATTGAGGTGAGATTCCTTCTTCGTAACTTTTACTTAAATAGACTTATTTATTCAAGTTTATTCAGCAAATTCCTATTTAATAGCAACTCTTGTTAATGGTTAATTGTTAATTGTTATCCATCAACCATCAACTATCAACCATTAACCATCAACTATCAACTATCAACTATCAACCATTAACCGTAAACTTGGTTATAGTAATTTTGATACTCTTCTGATAACAAAGGTTGCCACCAGTCACGGTTTTTCAGATACCATTCTATTGTGGTACGCAAACCACCTTCTAAAGTTTGTGCTGGAGTCCACCCCAATTCTTCTTTAATTTTAGTGGCATTAATTGCATAGCGGCGGTCATGTCCTGGTCGATCTTTTACAAAAGTAATTAACTTTTGAGCTGGACGCACTGGTAAATCTGGTGCTAACTCATTCATTAATTCACAAAGTTTATTTACCAGGTCAATATTTTTGGCTTCATTATTGCCCCCAATATTATAAGTTTCCCCGGGAATACCTTTATTAATTACCACATCTAAAGCCCGACAATGGTCGCCCACAAATAACCAATCCCGCACATTTTGACCATCCCCATAAACAGGTAAAGGTTTACCTAATAAAATATTAATACACATCAGGGGAATGAGTTTTTCTGGGAAATGATATGCCCCATAATTATTAGAACAATTAGTAATGATGGTGGGCAGATTATAGGTGTGATAGTATGCCCTGGCGAGATGGTCACTACCCGCTTTAGAAGCAGAATAGGGACTATTCGGAGCATAGGGGGTAGTTTCTGTAAATGCTGGGTCCTCTGCACTCAGACTACCATATACCTCATCTGTCGATACATGAAGAAAGCGATGCCTACGGCTGGCTGCGCCTACGCCTTCTTGTCTTCCCCTTGCATTCCAGTGAGCGCGGAAACCCTCTAAGAGGGTAAAAGTCCCCACTACGTTGGTACGAATAAACGCATCAGGGCCTAAAATCGAACGATCTACATGGGATTCTGCGGCGAAATGTGCCACCGTATTGATATCTTCCTCAGCCAGAAGCTGGTCAATTAAAAGGCGATCGCAGATATCCCCCTTAACAAAGCGGAAATTCTCCCTTGCCTCCAAAGCTGCAATATTCTGGTAGTTTCCCGCATATGTTAGGGCATCTAACACCACCATCCGATCGTCTGGATATTCCTTACACCAGTGGTGGACAAAATTCGACCCAATAAATCCCGCACCTCCCGTCACCAGTATGCGGCGCTTTGCTCTTGCATTCATGGTCATCTTCCCAATAAATTAAACTAACTCAATGTGAGAGTCGTCACCAATAGTGAAACGTAAAGCTTTAGGACGATATGGCGCTACCTCCAGCCTGACTCTTTGCCCGATTAAACTATCAACAATACGCTGATGAATGCCAATTACCTTAGCACCTTTTAATAAAACACTATGCTCCATGTCAGCATCAAGCAGGATGACTTCATCGGCGATACTGCTATAGGGGCCAATAAAGCAGTTTTCGATCTGACAGTTACTCCCAATAATTACTGGGCCGCGAATGGTGGAATTTTTTACTGTTGATCCAGCACCGATCTCCACTCGCCCAATCACCTTACTTTCGGAGTCAATTTCTCCAAGCACGTTTTTATGCTTGATCCGAGTATCCAATAAAATACGGTTTGCTTCAAGGAGGTCATCTTTTTTCCCCGTATCCAACCACCAGTCTTCGAGCTCCCTTGCACCCACTGGGTTGCCTTCCTGAATTAAGGCATCAATAGCATCAGTTATTTCTAATTCCCCTCTAGGAGAGGGTTTGATAGAGGCGATCGCCTCGTGAATTGCGGTAGTAAAAAAGTAGATTCCCACCAGTGCTAAATTAGAAGGAGGCTCTTTCGGTTTTTCCACCAACTGCACTACTCGCCCCATCTCATCTACTTTCGCTACCCCAAAGGCACTGGGGTTAGAAACCTGTCGCAACAGAATCAAAGCATCGAGTTGTTCACTTTTGAAAGTTGCTAAATATCCATCCAGGCGATCGGCAATGAGGTTATCCCCCAAATACATCACAAAGGGCGAGTCTCCCAAAAAAGGTTGTGCTATCTTTACAGCATGAGCTAAACCTAAAGGTAGATCTTGAAGAATGTAGGTTATTTTTGCGCCAAACTGTGACCCATCCCCTGTTTTATTCTTTACCTCATCTCCAGTTTCTGGACTGATAATAATCCCAATTTCAGTTATCCCTGCTGCTACTATTGCTTCAATCCCATACCACAGGATTGGTTTATTTGCCACTGGTACCAGTTGCTTTGCACCAGTATAGGTTATTGGTCGCAGTCTTGTTCCTTTGCCGCCAGATAAAATCAGTGCTTTCATGGGTTTGTAGCCTGTGATTACAAAACTTATTATACAATAAGCAGCCACTTTCAGCCAAAGAAATTTTACCCCAAAAAAAACCTCGAAGAAGGAAGCCGCCAGGATTACTTTACACCAATTTTCCTCTGAGAATTTCTGGCACTATTTTTTGATATATTTGATAATCGGGGGAACTAAAGCAGACGAAAACCACTTGATTGAGTGAAGTATTTTCCTGAAAAAAATCTTTGACCGTATTTACTGCCCCATCTGGTAGCACGCTCTTTGGGAAATCCATAAACCCCTGTACTAATAGCGGGGAAGGCGAGCGTTTTCAAGTTGTTTTTCTGCTGCCAATTGGAGAGAATTGTGATAGCATTTGGCTAATAACTCATCTTCGTTTTGCTGTCCCCCTTGCCATACAGGACCTACCGTGTGGATTATCCATTGAGCAGGGAGTCTATAGCCTTTAGTAATTTTTGCCTCTCCTGTAGCACACCCTTTTAAGGTTTTACATTCTGCTAATAATTCTGGACCTGCTGCACTATGAATTGCTCCATCTACTCCACCCCGACCTCGCAGGGAGTTATTGGCAGCATTGACAATAGCATCCACTCCTTGATGGGTAATATTTCCTTGAACTACAATAACTCTTTTACTAGCTAAATTTATCTCTGACATGACCATCTTGTAAAATTGCAGGTAAACTAATAATAGTTTCCATTTATTATTTTATCTGAATTTTTGCCCAGATAATAGTTGATCATTGAAGCGATGAATTTGAATAAACCATTAGGCTGTGTTATTGAAGGTTCTTTAAATGACGGCTTGCAAGTGAGATTAGAACCAGATGTGTCGGTAGAAGATATGCGAGTGGGAAAATTTCTGGTTGTGCAAGGAGTGCGATCGCGTTTTTTCTGTCTCTTAACTGATGTTTCTCTTGGCACTTCTAGCCCGCGCATTATTGCCAACCCTCCAAATATTGATGACTTTTTTTTGCGGGAAGTTTTGGCTGGTGGGGATACTTACGGTATCCTAGAAATAGCTCCCATGTTAATGTTTACTCCTTCGGATACTGACAATGAAAATCCAAGTTTAAATGAAACTCTCCTCGCTTCTTTGCCCATGGAAACTGACCTCCAACTTCTCCCAGTGAAAACTATTCCTACTCATTTTAGTCAGGTTTTTGAGGCAACAGAAAGGGATTTTCGCAGTGTTTTTGGTTGGGAAGATGAACCCCTCAGACGCAATTTTTCTATTGGTCAACCTTTGGATATGGATGTGCCAGTATGCATTGATTTAGACCGTTTTGTGGAACGGAGTAATGGGGTTTTTGGGAAGTCGGGTACTGGGAAATCTTTCCTCACTCGTTTATTAATTTCTGGCATTATTCGCAAGGAAGCAGGGGTTAATTTAATGTTTGATATGCACTCAGAATACGGTTGGGAAGCTGTGAGCGAGGGGAAGAATTTTAATGTGGTTAAAGGATTGCGTCAGTTATTTCCAGGACAAGTAGAAATTTATACTCTGGATCCTGACTCCACTAAACGCAGAGGTGTTAGTTTCGCTCAGGAACTTTATCTCAGTTATGACCAAATTGAAATTGAAGATATTCGCTTAATTGGTCAGGAATTGGGTCTTTCTGAGGCAAGTTTGGATAATGCTAATATCCTCTATTCTGAGTTTGGCAATTCTTGGATTGTGCAATTATTAAATATGAGCAATGAGGATATTAAAATCTTTTGCCAGGAAAAACAAGGTCACACTGGTTCCATTATGGCATTGCAACGTAAATTATTGCGTCTGGATACCCTGAAATATATGCGCAATGTTTGCCCTTTTAATTATATTGATCAGATTTTACAATCTCTTGCTGCAGGCAAGCACGTGGTGGTGGAATTTGGTTCTCAGTCTAATATGCTTTCTTATATGTTGGCAACTAATATGATTACAAGGCGCATTCATAAGGAATATGTGCGCAAATCAGAACAGTTTTTGCAGACAAAAAATCCAGGCGATCGCCCCCGTCAATTAGTGATTACCATTGAAGAAGCACACCGTTTTCTTGATGCTAGTGTCGTTGGGCAAACTATTTTTGGCACTATTGCGCGGGAAATGCGCAAATATTTTGTTACTCTCCTCATCGTCGATCAACGTCCTTCTGGCATAGATCATGAGATAATGTCTCAAGTAGGTACTCGCATTACATGCCTATTGAATGATGAAAAAGATATTGAGGCTATTTTTACAGGGGTTTCAGGGGCTGGGGGTTTGCGTTCCATCTTGGCTAAATTAGACTCTAAACAACAAGCGCTGATTCTCGGTCATGCTGTACCTATGCCTGTGGTTGTGCGTACTAGACCTTATGACCAGCAATTTTACAGGGAAATTTCTGACCCAGACTGGGGCACAATGTCAGATCAAGAACTTTTTACTGCGGCCGAAGCGGCTAAGGCAGATTTAGGTTTTTAATATTTGAAGTTATAGCAGTGAATAGTAGCATATACTTACCATCCTCTCAAACAATCTCTTGATTTCAAAAAGGTTTACCACCAGGGGCGCAACCAGGAATTTTTTAACGTAAAATGCAACTATTAACTTGAACTCAGACTAACAGAGTTTTATATCGGTAGAAATGTTACCGAGAAGCCAATTGATAGGATAAACTGGATCTTGAGATTAACAATATCCATAATCTAATCATAGTTACTATGTACTTGTTTCTAGCACATTATAAACTATGCCATACTGGGGATACTTGAGGATTTTTCCCTTAAATGATAGGCAAAGATTACTACAATATCCATAATCTAATCATATTCATAATTTAATCATAACTATTACAGTTAAGACAATATCATCGCCTCATCCATAATCTAATCATAGTCATCATTTAATCATGAGTATCACAGTCAAGACAATTATAGGCAAAGATTACTACAAGAGCCAGAATCTAATCATAGTCATCATTTAATCATAAGTATCACAGTCAAGACAATATTTAATCATAAGTATCACAGTCAAGACAATATTTAATCATAAGTATCACAGTCAAGACAATATTTAATCATGAGTATCACAGTATAAATTATGCTTTGGCCATATAAAACTCCTGGTATTCCAGATAATTTATTTGAGCGTTTACCAGGTATTCCTTTGAGTAAAAGAGAAGTGCGACTGCTGCTAATTTCTTATTTGCGGATGAAACCAGATTCTGTGTTATGGGATATTGGTGCAGGGACTGGGACAATTCCCATAGAAATAGGTTTGCTAGTTCCAGAAAGTAAAATTATTGCTGTAGAATTAGATGAGGAAGTGGCATCTTTGATAGCTCACAATTGCGCTCGCTTCAATGTAACTAATGTGGAAGTATTTCAAGGGAAAGCTCCAGAATGTTTCAAAAGCCTCCAATCCCAACCTGACAGAGTGTGTCTTGAAGGGGGAAAACCAGTTAAAGAAATTTTAAAAGAAGCGTGGGCATATCTCAAGCCTTCTGGTCGGGTAGTGGCTACAGCAGGAAATTTGGAAAATCTTTATACTATTTCAGAAGGGTTAGCTGAGTTAGCTGCTCGCAATATTGAGGTTGTCCAATCTTCAGTAAATCGTTTGGAAACGCGGGGAATACATCAAACATTTGCCGCAGTAGATCCGATGTTTATTCTCAGTGGAGAAAAAATTTAACCATGTTCATTGTTCATCGTTTATTGTTAACCAACTATTAACTATCTACCATCAACTATTAACTACAATGATAACTACTTATGTGGATTCGTATTGCTAGTGGCATAGTGGCGATCGCTGTTGCCCTGGGGATGATCATTCTTGGGGGATGGTATTTTACCATCTGCTTGGCGGTGATTGTAGTTCTCGGGCAATTAGAATATTTTCGCCTCGTTCGGGCAAAAGGAATTGAACCTGCTGTCAAAACTACTTTATTTGTATCTCAATTACTTCTGATAACTGCAACTGTTGCTCCTTCTCTCACAGATGCAGTGTTTTCCCTAGCAGGTGCTTTTATTTGTTTCTATCTCTTATTTAAGCCAAAAATATCCACTATTGCGGATATTTCTACTTCAATTTTGGGTTTATTCTATGCTGGCTACCTCCCTAGTTATTGGATTAGGTTGCGGGTAGAATTAGCTCAAACTGGTGGAGAAATAAGTAACTTACCGCTTCTGGGTTATTGGCCAGAGTCTTGGCTAGATTTAAGTAGTTATCCTGATGCTTTAAAAATAACATTTATGGCTTTCGGTTGCATTTGGGCTGCAGATATTGGGGCTTTTGTCATGGGTAAGTTTTTTGGTCGTACTATTCTCTCCCAAATTAGTCCGAAAAAAACAGTAGAAGGGGCGCTTTTTGGTATTGCTGGTAGTCTTGCTGTAGCAGAAGCAGGTGCTTGGTATTTGGGTTGGCCATCTTGGGAAATTAGCGGTGTACTTTTAGGGGTATTAATAGGCATAGTTAGTGTTTTGGGAGATTTAACTGAATCATTGATGAAACGGGATGCAGGAGTAAAAGATTCTGGTCAATTAATTCCTGGTCATGGTGGCATTTTAGACCGTACTGATAGTTATGTTTTTACTGCTGCTTTGGTCTATTATTATGTTACTTTATTTTTGCCTTTATTGCCAAAGACTATTTTATAGAACAAAAAAACTTGAAAGAGAGGATATAATAAACCAAGGTTAATAGGCTCCGATCCTCAAAAAATATATGACCTTGCAAATGCGGGTGTACGTCCCCGATCATCCACTAATTAAGCATTGGCTAACTATTGCTCGTGATGCTTATACTCCTTCGGCGCTGTTTAAAACGGCGATGAAAGAACTGGGGTGTTTGCTCACTTATGAAGCGACTCGCTACTGGTTTCCCATGAGGGAAATTCAAGTACAAACTCCTTTGGCTGAATGTCCTGCTACAATTATTAATCCAGAAGTACCGCTCGCAGTTATCCCCATTTTGCGGGCAGGATTGGCACTGCTAGAAGGGGCTCAAAGTCTGCTATTATCTCCTTTAGTCTCTATTTATCATTTGGGTTTGGTGCGGGATGAAACAACCCTCGAAGCTAGTTTTTATTTGAACAAGTTACCAGAAAAATTTCAGCCAGATACAAGAATTTTGCTTTTAGATCCTATGTTAGCAACAGGTGGCACTATGCTCGAGGCAATGGCAGCATTAACCAGTCGGGGAGCAGATCCAGCTCTGATGCGCATTGTTTCGGTAGTAACAGCGCCTCCTGCCTTAAAAAAACTCAGTGAGCAGTACCCTAGTTTAAATATTTATACGGCAATCATTGATGAAGGTTTAAATAGTAAAGGTTATATTGTACCTGGGTTGGGGGATGCAGGCGATCGCACTTTTGGCACTTAACTAAGTTAAGTTGAAAGATAATAAGTATTAAATATCGGGGAGAAAAAAATGGGTAATCGTGAAGGTTTTACTGGTGGTTTTTTGGCAGGAGCTGTTTTGGGCGGTATAGTTGGTGGAGTACTCGGTAGCCTTTTGACTGCTCGAAGGAATAATGAGTTTGAGCCTGAAAAAGATCAATCTTCTCTTCAACCAGAGCGAGGGGTAAAATTGACTACCGAAGCAAGTATTGAAGATGCTCGCTTGAGTTTAGAAGAAAAAATTTCTCAGTTAAATCTGGTGATTGATGATGTGCGTCAACAGCTAGGTGAAGTTAATAGCAGCTCTTTAGAAAAAGAATAAACTTTTTTTGCCGCAATAAGAAGAAGAGGAAAACAGGTGCTCGGAACTCAACTTGTTAATTAGGCATTATTGCTCAATTTCCCCTTCCCCAGAAGTAACTTCAATGCTTAATAGTTTACTTACTCTAACTAACGCTTCCTGCTTCTGCTTGCAAGATTTTATCTTTAGAGTCGCCCCAATAAGTACTACAAGTCCAGGTTTCGTTATCTCCTGAAACTTCTACTTTCCAGCGATAAATTACGGTTTTTGGGTCAATTCCCACTTCAATCAGCTTTGCACCCATATAGTACTTCATCTGGTCTTTTTTCAGTTCTTTAAAAGCTTGGGGTCTTCTCTTACTCCATGTTTGTGACATATGGGCTTGTGTCGGTTTTGCCATAGTTTATCTTACTTAGTTCAAATCATCTCAATGATAAGCGATCGCCTCCCTTCTCTGTCACCAGTTTCAGGGGTTTACAAAACTTATTGCAATTTTTTCTCAAAGTTATTGACAAAATTTATGAATAAGGCTAGATTAGATTCTAGTGTTCTCCTCTCAAGGATCGGCAGGGTAGCCCCAGACACAAAACAGGTGGCTTCCCTGTTTTTTTTTTCGCTGTAAACTAAAAAGTCAGGACACTCTTGATGGTTGACCCTATGACTGAGTATGATGTAATTGTGATTGGTTCTGGGATTGGGGGCTTAGTCACCGCCACCGAGCTAGCGGCAAAAGGGGCGAAAGTTCTAGTCTTAGAAAGTTATCTGATCCCTGGAGGCAGTGCTGGCTACTTTGAGCGGGAAGGATATCGCTTTGATGTAGGCGCATCGATGATCTTTGGTTTTGGGAAGCAAGGCACTACCAACCTCCTCACCCGCGCCCTTGAAGCAGTGAAAATGACACTCGAAACTATCCCCGACCCAGTTCAGATCCACTATCACCTCCCCCAAAACCTGGATTTAAAAGTCCATAAAAATTACGAAAAGTTTCTCCAAGAACTGATCGCTTATTTCCCTGAAGAAGAAAAAGGTATTCGTTGCTTCTATGACGAGTGTTGGCGAGTCTTTAACTGCCTCAATGTCATGGAGTTACTCTCCTTAGAAGAACCACGTTATTTAATGCGGGTATTTTTCGAGCATCCCTTAGCTTGTCTGGGTTTAGTCAAATACCTGCCCCAAAATGCTGGGGATATTGCTCGCCGCTATCTTCACAATCCCCAATTGCTAAAATTTATCGATATGGAGTGTTACTGCTGGTCAGTAGTACCTGCGGCAAAAACCCCCATGATTAATGCGGGAATGGTATTCAGCGATCGCCATTATGGAGGGATTAACTATCCCAAAGGAGGGGTAGGTCAAATTGCACAAAAGTTAGTAGAAGGGTTAGAAAAAGCAGGCAGTGAAATTAAATATCAAGCCAGAGTCACCCAAATTTTGCTAGAAAAAGGCAAGGCCGTAGGAGTCAAACTAGCCAATGGGAAAGCGTACCACGCCAAACGCATTGTATCTAATGCCACCCGTTGGAATACCTTTGAGAAATTACTGCCCCCAGAACATCTCCCAGCTTCCGAGAAAAAATGGCAACAACGCTATCAAAAATCTCCCAGTTTTTTAAACCTGCATCTGGGAGTCAAACAAGAAGTTTTCCCCCCAAACACAGAATGTCACCATATTCTCTTAGAAAATTGGGACGACATGGAAGCAGAACAGGGAACAATTTTTGTTTCCATTCCCACCTTACTTGACCCCAGTTTAGCTCCTACAGGTTATCAGATCGTCCATACTTTTACCCCCAGTTGGCTCGAATATTGGCAGGGTTTAACCCCGAAAGAGTACGAGGAAAAAAAGGAAGCAGCAGCAGAACATTTAATTAAGCGACTTGAGCAAATTTTCCCTGGACTTGCGGCGGGGTTAGACTATCAAGAAGTAGGCACTCCCCGCACCCATCGGCGTTTTTTAAATCGGTTAGATGGGACTTATGGGCCTATTCCCCGACGCAAATTACCTGGTTTACTGGGTATGCCTTTTAATCGTACTGCCATTCCCCATCTGTATTGTGTAGGCGATAGTACTTTCCCTGGTCAAGGATTAAACGCTGTCGCCTTTTCGGGGATGAGTTGCGGTCATCGCATTGCAGTAGATTTAGGTTTAACTTAAAGTTGGCAATGCCATTCTCTAACTACTGCAGTCAAGTGGAGTATTTTGTCGCAGGTTTCCTGGTCAAAATGCTCTCTGTATTCTGTTAAAAACTTAAGAGATACCTCATTGCCATAAACATTGGGAAAGTTAACCCCATCAAAAGATATGTATGACTCCTGAAAATCTAGTTTTAGAAAATCAAAGATTTTCTTAGTTTCCCTGTGTTTGTGGATGCAAAGATTCTCATATTGCACCAATAAAATTCTGTCTCCCAAACCATTGGCTACTGCTTGTTTATAACCATTTGCATAGGACATATATCTGCGACAAGCATTTTCTAAGTTATTTCTCATCCAGCTCTGTGGGTTTTCGGCTCTTTTTGCCCAAGACCACATAATAGCTCTTGGATCTCTAACAATTACGATAGCTGGGACTCCAGGAACTTTTTCCATTACTTGTGATAATTGTTCCATGTATTTAGGAGTTTTATCAAAAATCCATCCTTCTTTGTGAGTAAGAATTGTCGCTTTTTCTAAGATCCTTTGATACACTTGGGTCCAAGTTTCAGCGGCGCAAATATACTCAAGTTCACTATCATTTACTTTCCAACCTCTTTTAAAATTGGTACAATAAGGTTCAAGGGACAAAAACTCCGCTGGTTTCTCCTTTACCAGTAAAAACCCGCCTTCAAAACCACTATCGAGTTGGGGATGCTGTCTTAATATTTCAGATATTAAAGTTGTGCCACCTCTTTCAAAGCCGCAGACAATAGCTGCTAAAGGTAAATTCATATTCATGTTTACTTTTTTTCTAGTTTATCTATCATTATCTACAAAATCTCAACTTTATTGATTGTTGATTTTAATTAAAAACAGGGTTGATCAATTAGACCAATCCTGTTTTTAATATACTACAAAAAAATATTAAATTGCTACTATTAATACTGTAACTTCACTTTACCTAATTCTACAGCAGTGCTGTCTTCTAAAACAACCACTACCTCCAGTTCTGCTTGTTCTGGTAACTTCAGTAAGTCCAGATGGACAATAAAGCCACTTTTTTCTGCTTCAGCTACCCCGGGAAAAACCCCAGCAACGTCAGGACGTAAATGAATGATCTCTTCTTCCTGAACGACTTTTCCATGACAAACAACCTGAATACTTGCAACTGGAGACTTCCGCCCCACTACCCAACCTGCTATGTCCAATAGTCCTTGATGGGGCCCTACTTGCGGGCGATCAATACTAAAACCCCATAATAACTCTGGTTGGTTTGGTACTTTTTTGACTTCTAAAACTTCTACTCGTGCTACCACCTGCAAGCTATAGTCTTCCCTTTCTTTGCTCAGGTTGGGGTTATAACAGGAATCCAGCTCGAGGAGCTGGCCCCAACGCGAGCGCATGGTTTCAATTTCCTGGAGGAAGCGGCTTTGTTTTTCGGGGTTATCTTCATATCCCCGACTTTTAGATTCATAGTGATAAAGTTTCACATGGGGCAACCAAACATTATGATACCCCTGTTCTTTAATTTTTAAACAAAAATCAATATCATTAAATGCTACTTGCAAATTCTCATTAAACCCGCCCACATCTTCAAATACTTCTCGGCGACACATTAAACAAGCAGCAGTAACAGCGGAATAATTATTCACAGAAATTAACTGACGTATATACCCTTGAGAGTCACCTCGAAAATGTTTATGACTGTGACCAGCTACCCCGCCTATTCCCAAAACAACCCCAGCGTGCTGTACTGTATCATCAGGATATAATAATAACGCTCCCACTGCACCAATGATTGGTCTTTGAGCTTGCTGAACCATTGCTCTCACCCAGCCTTGAGTTATTACCTTTGTATCGTTATTCAAAAAGAGGAGATATTCCCCTGTTGCTTGTTTAACCCCAAAGTTGTTAAGTTTAGAATAGTTAAAAGGAATATCAAGGGGACAAACTTTAAACCGCTTTGGTTTTTTTATTTCCCACTTTTCAAACACCTTCAATGTTTTTGGGTCATCAGTACCATTGTCAATTATAATTATTTCATAATCAGCGTATTTAGTTTTGTCAACAATGGACTGGATACAGGTATCTAAAATATCCCCAAGGTTGCGGGTAGGAATAATAATACTAACTCTTTTTTTATTGTGCTCAAGAATTTGATATTTAACTGTATAAACCCCTGGCACTTTTTCGTTCATTTCTACAGTTCCTTTTTCGCCGCGGCGACTCAAAGCATCTTCGATCGCCTTTTTCCCTGCTTCATAGGCGTAGGGTTTTGCTTCACTGCCACTAGCGGCGGAGTCGGAGTGGATCCGCCAGTGATAAAGTATTTTGGGAATGTGGAAAATTTTATTAGTTCGTTCAGTAAACCTTAAGACAAAATCATAGTCTTGACTTCCCTCATAACCCAGACGAAAACCTGCGATCGCTTTCACTATTGCCCGCCTATAAACTCCTAAATGACATACATACATTCTAGCGAGAAAAGAGTCGGGACACCAGTCTGGTTTAAAGTAAGGATCAAGTCTCTGTCCTTTTTCATTCATTTTATCTTCATCGGAGTAAATCATATCTGCTTCGGGATGGTCATTAAGCAGTTTAGCTACATGATAAAGAGCATCTGGAGTTAATAAGTCATCATGGTCTAGCAATGCTATATATTCTCCCGTAGCTAATTCTAATGCTGAATTTGAAGCTGCGGAAATATGACCATTTTCTGAGCGAAAGACTACTTTTATTCTGTCATCAGCTGCAGCAAATTCATTTAAAACTTCTTTGACATAAGTTTTAGGAGAAGCATCATCAGCCAAACACAGTTCCCAATAGGGATATATCTGGTCGTAAACTGAATAAATCATCTCCCGCAATAACTTTTCTGGGGGGTTATAAACTGGAACTATTACACTAATAACTGGTTTATATTTAAATTGTTCAACGGCCTCAAGCATTGCTGGGATTGAAGGCTGTTTGCGGGCATTTTCCCGCAACCATAGAGCATAGAGAGAGTCAACGGCTGAAAATTCTTGTAAAGCTTTTTCTCTTCTTGCTTGTTGCTCCATGGCATTCAATCCCCCTAAGCCCTCTTTGGGAGGAAACACTTGCTCATCTATTTCTTTTTCCTCTTTCTCTTCGGGAGTATTAATTTTCTTCTGGTTTTGCTTTTCAGTAGCTTTTTGTATTTTTTCTTCTATATCTAATAAGTTTGGTTGCAGGTTTTGCGCCCTTTGATAACAACTAACTGCTGCTTCCCACTCTGACAATTCTAATAACACATCTCCCAAATAATAATGGGAAATAGCAGCATTAGGATCAAGGGAAATAGCCTGGCGAAAAGCATTGGCTGCTGCTTCCCAACCTTGGAGTTTCAGTTGAGCTTCTCCCTGACAATGGTGGACTTCCCAGGAATAATCATTTTGTCTAATAATTGAGTTTTGATAAGCTTCTACTGCTGCTTGCCACTGTTTCTGGGCGGCGTTTGCTTGGCCTAAGCGGAAGTGAAACATGGGATTTCCAGGATATAACTCAGTGGCTTTTTGCCAACAGGAAGCAGCCTGTGCTACTTGCTTGATTTGCCACAACAACTCTCCTACTTTTTTATAGGTAATGGGAGGTTGTTCTGGTGCTAATGCTAGTACTTTTTGCCAGACAGTAGCAGCTTCTTGTAACTCTCCTTGTTTTTCCAGAGCATCTGCCCAACCCAAATAGGCCCAAGTTGGTAGTTTATCTGTTATTGCTTGCGCTTTTTTATATTCCTCAACTGCTTTTTCTTCTTCTTGCAACCAACCATAAGCACGAGCTAGTCTGGCGTGGGCGATCGCCTTTTCTGGCTGAAGTTTTACCAAGTGTTGGTGACAGTTCACAGCTGATTTAAATTCTTTATTACTTTCATAAACTCCTGCCAACTGTTCCAAAGCAGGGATATTATCTGGGTTATCTTGGAGGTATTCACAGTATTTTTTACTTGCTGCTATATGAGCTTTTTTTTCCTCATCTTTTCTCCCCAACTCCCGCCATGTTTCTCCCAATTTTTTATAGATATAAAGGGAGGCTGTGTTGTTATTAATAGCTTGTTGATAGAGAGTATTAGCTAAATTAATTTTTCCCTGACTTTCTAGTATTTCTCCTAATTCTTTATAGATCCAGGCTGGAAGTTTGGGGTTAAAAGCCAGGGCTGTTTGGTAAGTTGCTACAGCCCTTTCTAGCTGTCCTAATGCCTGGTAAGCTCGTGCTAATTTTGCTTGTGCTAGACTATTTTCTGGAGCGAGTTTAACTATTTCTTGGTGATAGGTAAGAGCTTTTTCCCATTGCTTTTGCTGCTCATGTAGTTCTGCCACCTCATTGAGGGCGGGGAGATAGTCTGGGTTTAGTTGGAGCGCAGCTAAGTATTTTTCAAGTGCTGCTTCTATGTTTCCTGCTTTTTTCAGTTGCTTTCCTGCTTCCAACAGTACTTTTTCCTCTGTTTGCACTCCCTTTACCATATTTATTGCTCTCCTTTAATTTAGCTACCGTTTTTTGAGTCAAACAAACCATGACCAATGCCTTAATAACTATATCCCAAATCACTTGCTAATGATTCTACTACTTCTTTTAACTCTTTTATTTCTTGAGCCAATGTTTCCTCCTGTAAATTTTTTTGTTTTTTAAAACCTTTTTTTTTGTCATTTAAAATACTTAAATTTATTGAAATTCCTAAGAATTTTTCTAACTTTTCATAATCAAATTCATCGGAACACAATTCCTCATAACTAAATATCATACTATCTACTTTTTCTGCTTCTGCCAAATATCCTGCTAATAATTCTTGCCAATGTAACCCAAACTGAGCTGGTGTATCGATAAATTCATTTGGCCATTTTTTTAACCATCTAGCCCCTCTGTAAGAGAGATAGGCATCATAAGGACTTCTATAAAGGAAAATAAACTTAGCTTGAGGAAAGAGCCAATTAAGATAGATAGCATGATCACTGGTTAATCTTACATCTTTAATTCCCCACCTAACAGTTCCTTTTGCCATAGCTGGTTTCTCAAAAAAAACTTCAAAGTAAGCTATATGAGCTGCGATTAAATAACTTATATCAGGGTAAAAATTAGCTACAAATTTATCAGCTAAATCTTTGGGTGTCTTCCATTTGAATGAAAACCATGATTGATGAGGAGATTGTTGATTAATACATTTCAGTGGAGTGGATAAGCTATCAATCAAACCCGCATGGGAATATGGCTCACCCCAAATTACTACATCATCAGAAGACATTAATAATCTTTGCAGTAAAGTAGAGCCAGATCTCCACCCAGCAGAAAAGATAAATATAGGACTGGTTTTATTGTTACTTTTAGCATCTGGCCACCTTGCAGTTATAGATGCAATTGCATCTTCAAGACTAGGTTTTTGTTTTTGATAATGTTTGTGTATTTGTAATTGAACAGCTTGACGATCGGCCGCCAGTGCTAAATTAACTCGCCCAAGATTTTCCCAAGCGTTACCTATTTTGCGGTAAACAGCATGGGGTGCAAGTGGCTTACTCTCAAGTGCTTTTTTCCAAGCGGCGATCGCCTCATCTAACTGATGATTTTGCTTTAGGGCATCTCCATAGTTATGATACACCCAGGCTGGTTGTTCTTTTTGAAGAGCGATCGCTTGTTTAAACTTTTCAATTGCCTTTTGAAGTTTTTTTGCCTGTAAATAATTTCTTGCTAATCTTGCTTGTGCGAGACTATTTTCTGGTTCTAGTTCAACTACCCGCTGGTTATAAATCAAGGCTTTATCCCATTCCTTTTGCTTCTCATAAACTTCTACCAACTCATTGAGGGCGGGTAGATAATTAGGGTTGAGTTGGAGAGCAGCTAAGTATTTGGCGATCGCTTCTACTAACTTTCCTGCTTTTTTCAGTTGCTGGCTCTCCTCAAAGAGAGATTCTAGCCGCTCTTCATTGATATTATTGGGCATAATCATTTATTGCTGGTTTGGCTTTATTGCTCTCTGAAAATTTGTATTCTAATTTCTTAAAATTATTGCAAAACTATGAAAATCTTTCATGAAAGCGAGAACTTAGTGGAGCTACGATAATGCGTCTCCCTAAAAAGAAGAATCTCGTCCTTCCTTCGCTCCACTGCTTTTTCCCTCAGTATGGCATCTGTATATGCTACAAATTCTCTCATTGGTCTATATTAACCCTAAATTGAGATCACTGCTGGATCATCAACTGCATTTTTATGGTCATTGAGTTCATTTTGGTAAAATTCTTCAAAAAAATTCTTGCCCTTCTCTTTATATTCCTTGTTCCACTTGCTATGCAACGGCCCCATTCGTAACTCTGTAGCTGCATTGAAACCTTCTTTCATATTGATTAACTTGCGTTTGATATGCTCTTGCGATCGAAACCGATAGTGTCTCATTAATATACCCACTTCTTTTCCACTTAATGTCACAGGTAGTAATCCTCCATCGTGAACTTTGTGATTTCCCTCTCCAATAACCATACCGCGCTTCCATCTAATCAACACCTTATGATCAGGTATGTCATTTTTTACTCTATGGGTAATTCTTTTGAGGGGATTTGGTTCGGAATCATCGTAAAATTCTCTGAGGATATGGTTTCTGTAGGGTAAGCCTATAAATTTATGTTCTTTGCTGATAGCAGCAAGTGTTGTGTCAAGGGTTACTTGTAATGGACAGAGTATTTCATCTCCATCAAAAGGCAAAATCCACTCTGCTTGCCACATTCTATGGGCAAACTCCGCTGCTGCTGTCATTTTTCTACCCTGATAATGTCCCCGTTCCCTATCTTCAATCAGGTAAACCATCGCCTCTGGATAATCATTGGCAAAGCGTCTAATTTCCTTTCCTGTTCCATCCCTCGACATATTATTCAGTATTACGAACCTTTTTATGCCGATGCTGTAATGCCAAACGAGGTTATAATAGATAATATCCGCTTCATCCTTCACTAAGGACACTCCAGCAACTCTCGTCTTTTCTTCCTCTCCTGCTTGTGGCAATTTAGCTTTTGGCCAACCTCCCAAGTCTGCCTTAACTTTTTGTAGCCAGTCTCGAGAAGGTTTTGGTTGCCCTTTAATTTCAATTTCTTGAGATTGTTCTGGATTTTGTGCTATTTTTATCAATCCAATGCTTACAACACTTTGATCTTCTAAAACTGCTTTAATCCAGATTTCATTGTTTGGTAGGATCTGTTTAAGATTTACAGAGTTGACAAAACCGCACTTTTCTGTTCCTGATATTTTGTGAATTTTAGTTACATCTTGGCGAATTTGATTTATAGGAATTGTTTTAATTACTTTTATCCCAGAAACTAACTCCACTGCCACTGCCTGAGACTGTTTTCCTAGCACCCAACCTGAAACTTGAATTGTTTCATTATTCTCTACTTCTCCTTTTCTTGGACTATCTATGGCAAAGCCTAATAATTTTTCTGTATTGATTTTTGATACTCGAACTACATCTAAAATCTCCACTATTTTTTTCCGCTCCATAATCCCAGTCAATTTCCCTCTCAATTAGCCAGCATAAAAATTCAGTTGCTAGCTTTTATTTTTCAGTCTATAGCTTCGATAAGATTTTATTAGGACAGTTATCTAATAATCTAATGTGATATAATACTATATACAACCCTTGTCCTTGTCCTAACTATCCCTTTCTTTGCTATATTATAACCCAATGTTATTTTTTTTTTGCAAGAGTTTCCATTCTTATTCGCTCCTTTTTCGTTTGCTTATAGCGCAAAACCAAAGCCAAAAAACTGATTTTATATTTAGCTACGATTGCCCCTTTTTTTACTAAACGTTTTGTTTTTGTAATTATATATCTTTGATTTTTAACAAAAAAAACAAGCACTTCATACTTGAAGTATTTGATCATTGTAAATCAAGTCCTATAGACAATGGTTTAAAAGGATTTTGCCCTAGCTCGTAATTATCTGGTGTTTTGTGAATATACCCTTGATCATAATCAATTTCATTCATCACTGGTTTACCATTCATGTCATGGTAATCCAACCAATTAGCTTGGCAATAACGGAGTGAATATAATTCTAATAGGTTTCTTGATATTTCATATGGAGTAAACCAGATTTGACCACCACTTAATTGCTGATTTTTTTGATTCCACTTTCCTCCACCCACTGAATCATTTGTCAAATTTCCTGTGGATAAACTAATTGGACTTTTTTTGAGTAACTTTTCTCCAGCGGAAAATACTTTTATCACAATTAAAAATCAAAAATTAAACAAATTTGGGATTTACTCTAATTGCTTCGCTATACAAAAAAATTGCTTTGTCAATTTTTCCTTCTTTCCTCGCCTGCTTTCCCTCTTCCCAGTATGCTTTTGCTTGTTTTTGTTCTTCCATTTTTTCCCTCTTTACTCTTTATCTCAACTCTATCTTTTTCCCAACCTATTGCAGGGCAAAAATCTTATTATGATATGAACCCCATCTCATAGTTATATCTTTCCAAATCCACTCCATAGAGTTTTTCTACCCGCACTTTTAGTTCATCATCATAAAAATTTTTAGCTGACGGTACAGTTACATTATGCTTTCTCTCAAACCATTTATCTCCACAAAACTCATCATCATTTTCTTCCCTTTTCGTATGATGTTTCGATTCTACCAAAGCTTCTAAATCACTTTCCTTCAACCCTAACTCTACTTCAATTTGCCTTAATTCCTCAAAACTCTTCTCTAGTTTCACCACATATTTAGGTTTTACCAATCCCAACTCTTCGCTTAAATGTACTTGCAGCCTATGATGCTCATTAGCACTCCGTAAGCTTATACTTTCCAAATAGGCTATAAATTCTCTGAAGGAAAAAGTTGCTTGTTTATTTACATCTCTCCCTAAAAATTTCATTATTCTTTGATCTTCATAATTATATTTAATTACGTGAATATATGAACTCACTACTCTATTGTATGGGTTTCTTACAACTTTAATTGTTTGCGTCTCTGGGTTCAATATTTCTTTCAGCTCATTTTGATAATTTTCTTGTTGATAATAATACTGACGATAATTATGAATCCATTTATGATATTCTAAAGCCGTTTCCAGCAATCCTATCTGATAAAAATACCATTTTACTGCAAAAGTGCATCCCCCTTTGGCTGACCAAAATAATCCTAGTTTATGTTCCTTTGAAAATAAAGGTCTTGCGCTAGTAAATAAAACCTGATTAACTAATTCTGGATTTTGTGCCCTTGCTTTTTCATAAGCTGCGATCGCTCCATCTACATCTCCCTTTCCCAACATCAATTTGATGGTTTCCACCTCTACCAAATGATTTTCCTGCTGATTTTTTCTCTCCCCCTCAACTTTAAGCTTCCTAGGAACAATTTTTTCTCCCTCAGACTTATCTAACTGTTTTTGAATTTTAATCACACCCATACTTACCACACTTTGATCCTCTAAAACTGCTTTGAGCCATAGTTCTTCTGCTGGTAATATTTCTTTAAGCTTTACCACCGTTGCAAAACCACACTTTTCTGCTGCTGGTACTTTCAAAATTTGAGCTGGTTTAGGGCGAAAGCGATCTAAAGGCACTTGTTTAATTACTTTTGTCCCTGAAACTAACTCCACTGCCACTGCTTGAGATTGTTTTCCCAACACCCAACCAGCAACTTTCAGCCCCTGGGTATCTATTTGCTCTCCTGTTTTTGGCTTATCTATTCTAAAACCCAGCAAGTTTTCCGTATTTTGTTTAGACAATTGTACAACATCAACTGTTATCATTTATTTTATCAGCTCCCTTGAATCCGAAAATCTTACTTATAGCAAAGATCATGGTTTTTAGGACAATCTTTTCATCCTCCCGATCACTGAGAATGGGTTTAAACCCATTGCCAGCTTGTCAATACCATCCCTTTCATTGCTATAGACTTCTAGTTTTCAAAGCATTATACACTAATGTTGCTTTTTGAGCAAGAGGCTGAACTAAATCTGAGTTGCATTTTGTCAACAAATTTCAGACAAAACTAATTAAAAGCGATCGCCCCTCTCTCCTGCTGGAGATGACCCTGTTTGCTAAATTATATAGAGATGAAGATGTAGATGTCCTTGTGGGTACATAGACTAGATTTTGAACGAAAAAGCGACAGTCCCCAATATGGGCCGCAGGCGGATAGATAGGGGTTGGATAGGGATTTCTTGGTAAGCCACCCTCCTCATTTTTGTAGTTCATAACAAGTAATATCCCTCCTCAAAAAGAAGGGATTATGAGTTACACTTTGGCTTCAAGAGATTTGAGATATTCGGTATTAACTCCTGACTCTCTAATCAGAGCAATTTTCCCAGTTCGGGCAATTTCCTTAATGCCAAATTTATTTAACATTTGAATAATTGCTACCATTTTTCCAGGATCTCCCACTACTTCCACCGTCAGTGTTTCTTCTGAGATATCAACAATACGGGCCCGAAAAATATGGGCTAACTCAATTACTTCCGCTCGGTTAGATGCTGTCGCGCTTACTTTTACTAGCATCAATTCCCTTTCCACACTGGGAATTTGGGTTATATCCTGTACTTTTAAGACATTAATCAATTTATATAGTTGTTTAGTCAACTGCTCAATGGTAGCCTCATCTCCCCCTACCACCATTGTCAGACGGGATATTCCTACCGTCTCAGCAGGTCCCACTGCTAAACTTTCAATATTAAATCCTCGTCTTGCAAACAATCCAGCAATTCTGGTCAAAACTCCAGCTTCATCTTCAACTAAAACGGAAATTGTATGTTTCATAAACAGCAACTTTTTTTTCTTACAAATTAAGTCATATTAGCCGCCAACCAATGCAAAAGAATTTGATTAAATCTTGCTGGACATTCATCATGGGGACAGTGACCAACATGCTCCAATTCTACCAATTGAATTTGGGGATTAAGTCCAGCAAAAATTGGCCCTAAACTAGGAGGAACCATGCGATCGCCTTTTCCCCAAATCAACAGCATGGGTATTTGCAATTTTGGCAACACTTTTTTCACAGGCGAAGCAAACTCAGGCTGTCTCACTGCCTTAAATAAAGCACAAAATGTCCTTCCTGCTCCTTCATCTTGAGCTGGTGCTGCCAAAATTTCCACCAGTTCCTCTGTAATTGCCTCTTTATTCACATAAGCTACTCCCGCCCAACGCCTAATCACCTCAGGGCGACGCAACACTTGAAACAGGGTTTTAATTACAGGTGGTGATGCCACTAATCCCTCAATTGTCTTCACTACTGGCTGCAATAATTTGGGAATCATTTCCTCTCTTAAGGATACATCTGGCAAACTAAGCATGACAAGCCCTTTTACCATTTCTGGGTGATTTACTGCTGCTTCCAAACACACTAAAGACCCGATGGAATTACCCACCAGCACCACTGGTTGACGGATAAAAGTTCGCCAAAAATCATCAACCTGCTCTACCCAAAGAGATACTTGATAGTCTGTATAAGGTTTTCTCGATGCGCCAAAACCCAACAAATCTAGAGCATAAACTGTATGCTTTTCACTAAGTACTGGAATATTATGTCGCCAGTGTTCAATAGCCGCACCAAATCCATGAACTAGAATTAAAGGTGTATTTAACTCCTCATGCCGCCCGGCTGCTCGCAGATAAGTGTAGCGAATTTGCCAGCCTCGCCAAACCCAATCCCTTTGATTCCCAATTCTTTGTTGCCAGTTCCCTGTTAATCCTACCAAAAGCTTCAACTTCTCCCAAGATCTTTTTCTATTTTAGGACTGTTTTTTTCACCAGCCATCTTATCTTCAAAAGTAAGTATCTAATAAATAAACCATTGGAGCCAAACTCTGATCAACTCCACCTTGAGCCAACCACTTGGCAGCCTTTTCACTTCCCCATATAAAATTAAGTTAAGTTAATAATATACACCATTATCTGAACTAATGAGTAAAATGGCTAGTAAGTAAAGAATACTGTCAGTAATACCAATTAGGAGAATTTAACAGAACGCCTGTGATAGAGAAAAAACGCAATCAGCGTGATCTACCCCAAATCAACGAAAGAATCCGTTTTCCTCAGATTCGTGTCATCGACGGAAATGGCGCTCAAATAGGCATTATCTCGCCGAAAGAGGCTCTTACTCTTGCTGAAGAGCAAGGTCTGGATCTAGTCTTAGTTAGTGATACGGCTGAACCGCCTGTTTGTCGGATTATGGACTACGGCAAATTTAAATTTGAGCAGGAGAAAAAAGCTAGGGAAGCACGGAAAAAACAGCACACTGCTGATGTTAAAGAAGTGAAGATGCGCTATAAAATTGACGAACATGATTATCAAGTGCGCGTCAATCAAGCACAACGCTTTCTCAAATCGGGTGATAAAGTTAAAGCAACTATCACTTTCCGTGGTCGTGAAATTCAACACGCTAATTTGGCTGAAGAGTTGCTTAGTCGCATGGCAAATGATTTGCAGGAATTAGGGGAAGTTCAACAAGCGCCGAAAAGAGAAGGTCGCAATATGATGATGCTTATTGCTCCTAAAAAATGACTATAATTAACTCACAAAACAACCAAGTTACTCGGGGGGATGATGTAGTTTAATAAAAATTAGACCAATGAGCTTGTGCAGTGTGTTAACCCTTCCTCCTTGCCAGCACAGGGCTGAGAGGATAAAGGGGGGTTAGGGGGATAAGCGGCAGGGTTTGTAGGGTTTCGCTCATTGGTTTATTAAGTGGGGGATAATTAATTATTATCCCCTACTCGCTCTCCCCAATTTAACGGAGAGGGTGGGATTCGAACCCACGGTATCTTTCGATACACTCGATTTCAAGTCGAGCGCATTCGACCACTCTGCCACCTCTCCACTTCTAAGATCATATCATGGCTTTTTGACCTTGGTAAAGAATTTTCTCGGATTTCATTCGCACATCTTCTCCGAGCCAAACTAGGGAAATACTGGTAACAATCCCTTTTTCTAAGGAAATTAAGGAAAAATTTCGCAGTTTTTCCCCATTTTCTTCGAGAATGCGCGGCACACTGGCGCAATTATAATAAATTGTGCCTTCTCGATCTTGATTGACAACTGTGCGGAGTCTTTCTTTTGTGTGCCGCAAGCGATGGTGCATATGTCCAAATGTTACTAGGGGAATTTTTTTTCCCGCTGCTCTGACTTGGGCGATCGCTTGCGACAAATCTGGATCTCCATAGTCTCCTCCTTCTATCTTCCAGTCTCTCCCACAAATGTCTTCTCTTTTGTCTCCTAAACCATAAGGCCCATTATGTCCTAAAAATATTATTGTTTCATGCAAACTCTGTTGAGCGGCAGCAACAATGCGGGTGGTTGAGGAGGCAAAATTGTTAACTCCAAAGCGATCGCGGAAAAACTCTTTATTTTTCCATTCAGGACCGCCCCAGCTAAAAGGACGACTTCCTACTATAGATATACCTAACTCCGCCAGATCCAATTGACCATAACCTACATGAGCCTGGCCCAACAAATCTAACTGTTGCTGCACCCGATCTTCTTTACTCTGGTCATAAGGAGCTTTTTTCCTTCCCCAAGCTGAAGCGGTGTACCACCCATCATGGTTGCCCATAATCGCCGCTTTGGGAATTGCCAGGGAAGCTATTTTTCGTACTACTTCCACCGATTCATTGCCAAAATCCCCCACAAACAGCACTAAATCAACCCCGAGATGTTGCAAAGCAACATGATCTTCCATTTCCCATTGATCATGAATATCCCCAACCACAGCAATTTTTAACTGCTCTCTCATTCCTGCTCCTAAAACTCTCCTTTTCTAGGATAATGTAGTTGCGAAGTCTAAAGTCTGCTCTTACAAAAAAAATTTTTTCTCAAAAAGTTTGACATTTGTTCCTCTTGTATGTTAGATTGAAAATGGGAAAAGATGCGCCCCATATATATATAGGTTTGTAATCTTAAATTGGATAATTAATTAGACAAAATTAGACATGAGTGCGAAACTAAAACCAAAATCAATTTTTATATTTATTTCATGTAAAACTCTCCCTACTCCCTACTCCGCTTCTCCCTACTAATAGACTTTTGCAAAAAGTCTATTAATTACATGGGTGAGGGCGGGTTTTGAACAATCAATAATTGATTGTGCAACATAGGTGTTCCCTAAACCCGCCCCTACAGAAATTGGATAAATAATTTTGCCTACCTACTTAATTAATTATCATTGGGAGTTGCTCTTTCTTTGCTATATAGCAATAAGTGCCCACCCTACAGATGGAGATGATGGAATGGACTAATTTATTTAAATCACAAAGCTCAAACCCATTCATCAACCCTTAATTATGAGTTATTCCTGGCTTCAAATTTAACTTGACTTACATCCAAATAAAATCAAGCTGCTGTTTTTTTCCTTGAGCTTGGTTTTCGATTAGAATAACATTAAGAAATGTTAAGGAGTTTGACATGAGTCAGCTAAGTGTATCAGAAATTTCAGCCCAACTGGAAAGTAGTAACTCACGCGATCGCATGGTTGCTCTGGCTGCTTTGCGGGAAGTGCCAGCAGAACAAGCTGTACCATTAATTAAAAAAGTTTTAAATGATGAAATGCTCCAAGTGCGATCGATGGCAGTATTTGCTTTGGGAGTCAAACAAACAGAAGAATGCTACCCCATTTTAGTAAAATTGCTGGAAACAGATCCAGATTATGGTATTCGGGCAGATGCTGCAGGTGCCTTAGGTTACTTAGCAGACTCTAGAGCTTATGAACCTTTAGTACGAGCGTTTTATGAAGATACTAACTGGCTCGTGAGATTTAGCGCTGCTGTATCATTAGGAAATTTAAAAGATATACGAGCCAAGGAAGTGTTGATCGCGGCATTAGATAGTGAGGAGGTAGTATTGCAACAAGCAGCGATCGCCGCTTTGGGAGAAATAAAAGCTGTTGAAGCAGTAGATAAGATTTTACGTTTTGTACAATCAGAAGATTGGTTAATTAAACAAAGGTTAGCAGAAGCTTTAGGTAATTTAAAAACAGAAAAAAGTATCTCGGCGCTCAAATATTTGGCAAAAGATAGCCATCCACAGGTGCAGCAGGCGGCGACAATATCTTTACAGCGGTTAGCAGCAGATTAAATATAGTAATTATCCAGTATTTGTACTTCCCGCGCTTACAGCGAGGGAAGTGGTGTTTAACCATCAACCATCAACCATCAACCATCAACCATTAACCATCAACCATCAACCATCAACCATCAACCATCAACCAATGTCTGATTTAATTCTTTTCTGGCATCGTCGGGATTTACGCATTACTGATAACATCGGACTTGCTGCTGCGCAGTCTAGGAGTAATCTAATAGTAGGTTTATTCTGTTTTGACCCTAATATTTTAAACCGTGATGATGTTGCTCCAGCAAGAGTTACTTATCTGCTGGGTTGTTTAGAAGCATTACAAAAGGAATATCAAGCACTTGGCAGTGAGTTATTAATTCTTCAGGGTGAACCTAGTACGAAGATTCCCAGTTTAGCATTAGCTTTGAATGCTCAAGCTGTATTTTGGAATTTAGATGTAGAACCCTACTCTCAAGTAAGAGAGCAAAAAGTAACAGCAGCGCTGCAAGAAAAAGGGATTAAAGTAGAAACTTATTGGGACCAACTATTACACCCACCAGGAGATATTATTACTAAGTCGGGGGAACCCTATAAGGTTTATACTCCTTTTTGGAAAAATTGGCTTGAAAAACCTAAACAAAGTAGAGCAGCAAAATTAGTAAATGTGCAAGGTTGGTCAACAGAATTACGAGAAAAAGCAATAGGAGTAGGGGGAATTAATTTACCCAGTGGGAAAGATTTGGGTTATGTTTGGGATAATCCCCTCTTATTAGCACCAGGAGAAACAGCAGCCAGAGAAAAATTAGAGGAGTTTTGTAATTATGCAATTAATGAGTATGGCGAACAGCGAAATTATCCCGCAGTTGAAGGGACTTCTTTGTTAAGTGCGGCGTTGAAATTTGGGGCGATCGGCATAAGGACAGTGTGGGAAAGTGCTATTAATGCTGCTGAAAATTGCCGCAGTGATGAAAGTAGAGCAAGTATTAAAACTTGGCAACAAGAGTTAGCCTGGCGGGAATTTTATCAACATTGTCTGTATTTTTTCCCAGAATTAGCAGCAGGGCCATATCGAGAGCAATTTAAAGATTTTCCCTGGGAAAATAATGCAGAATATTTTCAAGCTTGGTGTGCAGGAAAAACAGGATATCCCATTGTCGATGCGGCCATGAGACAGTTAAATGAAACTGGTTGGATGCACAACCGTTGTCGGATGATTGTTGCGAGTTTTTTAACCAAAGATTTAATTATTAACTGGCAGTGGGGGGAAAAATATTTTATGCAAAAGTTATTTGATGGGGATCTGGCTGCTAATAATGGAGGTTGGCAGTGGAGTTCAAGTAGTGGCATGGATCCTAAACCTTTAAGGATATTTAACCCAGCAACCCAAGGGGCAAAATATGACCCAGAAGGGGAATATATCCGCCAATGGTTGCCAGAATTAAGTTCTCTGGATACGAAGGAGTTAGTGACAGGAAAAATAGGGAAAAAAGAAAGGGAAAGTTGTGGTTATCCTCAACCAATTGTGGATCATAATCAACAACAAAGGGTATTTAAACAGCTCTATCAAGAGCAGAAGGGTTGATTTTTTGGGGCTATTCGTTGCTCTGAAATTCTTGACTCAAAAAATGGTCAATAGGAGTTAAGTGGGTTTTGAAATCTGATAAATTAATCACAAATTTAGATAATTCTAGATTTAGGGTACCCCATTTAAGGGTAAGCTAGCTATATAACCTGAGTCCCTTGCCGAGTTTAGATGAGTTTTGTTTGTGATCCAGCGATCGCCGTAAAAATCCGTAGAATGAAAGAGCGAGTGCAATGGCAGCATCCGCTGATTGTGCAGCAAGGTATTGATCAAACCCGTTTGGTGCTGTCAGATGACCAACCTGATAACCCAAACTTCTCTTTTTTAGTTTTAGGTGATAGTGGTGCAGGGCCCCATAAAAATCACCACCCCCAGCGCCAAATTGCTGAAATGATGCTTGAACACATTTCAACTTGCCACTTCCTGCTCCATACGGGAGACGTGGTTTATCAAGTTGGTTCAAGAGAATTTTATCAGGAAAACTTCATCAAACCCTATCAAGAATTAATAGAAGGTGGTGAAACTACTCCCTATGACCAGATGGTGTTCAAATTCCCCTTTCTCCCCGTATTGGGAAACCATGACTACTATGATCTCCCCTTGCTCTCCCGTCTGCTGATCCAACTCACCAAACCCCTGGGCCATTTTCTGGGGTTTCAGCAAATTCTCACCCTGGGGACACAGGGTTCAGATGTGGGGGATGTCTATAGTCGTGCTTTTCTAGATTATCTCAAATTAAAACAAGGTAAAGACCTCCACCATCATCTGGAATCCTATTACACAGCTCAGACTGATACAGGGAAAAGCCTTCTTTATCAACCAGGCAAGTTTACTCGTCTGCCCAACCGTTATTATACTTTTAGCTATGGAGGTATTGACTTTTTTGCTCTAGACTCCAATACTTTTAATACTCCATCTCCTCTCCCCGCAACTCAGGAAGGAGAAGCTTTCCGCCGCTCCCTAGAAAAACGTCGCCTGGAGTTAGAGCGAGAAGAAATCCAGTTACGCGATCGCTTTAGTAAACTCCGAGACGACTTACCTGATGAAGCAGAGCAACTCGACGATATTGAGGGAAAACTCGAACAAATCGAAGAAATTAAACTGGATATTAATAAACAACTGCAAGCAAGGGGAAAAACTGTGATCGACTCGGAGCAATTGGAGTGGTTGCGGGACAGACTCATAGAGTCTTGGCATAATGACAAGGTAAGGGGCAGAATAATTTATTTTCACCATCCTCCCTATGTCACAGAAGCGACAAAATGGAATCAAGCCCAAACTTTAGCGGTGCGTCAAAATATTCGTTGGGTATTAGATCAAGTTTCTCAAGCTTTAGGTTCTCTCCCACAGGGTCTTCCTCTAGTAAATTTGGTATTTAATGGCCATGCTCACTGTTTGGAATATCTGCGCACAGGAAACACAGGATATGCTGACTCTCATCTAAATTGGATTGTTTGCGGTGGTAGTGGTTTTAGTCTTCGTCGTCAACGTTTGGAAGGAGCGGAATTAATAGATGAGCAGGGAAATATAGCAGCCGTTTCTCAGCTTTTTGTTGGTTTAAATGGTCATACAACGAAAAAGCGCCGACCCTATTCTTTTCTGCGAGTTGATGTGCAAGCAGGTTGTCCCCCTAAATTTATTATCCATCCTTTTGTTGCGGAAAGATTTCGTCATCAGTGGCAAGAATACCAGCTTGAACCATTTATGATTAGTCATTAGTAGGGGCGGGTAACAGGATAACCCATGACTCACACCCATAACATAAAGCTCAAAACCCGCCCAACCATGATAATTGATAACCATCAAAAATAGATAAAATGAGATTTTTCTGTTGGTTGACATTAACTTTGGCTCTCATTATTACCTGCTCCCTCACTGCTTGTAACTCAGCTTTTTTAGCAAGTAAAGCTACTCAAGAAAACCAAATTGTCCAAGCAATTTTAAGTGACCCAAAAACTTTTAATGCCCTGCTTTCTCAGGAGTCACCCAATATTTTTGGACTCACCTATGAGGGTTTAATTACAGAAAATCCCCTCACAGGAGAAAATGAACCAGCACTTGCTAAATCTTGGGAAATATCAGAAGATAAACTAGAGATTATTTTTACTTTAAGGGAAGGTTTGCAATGGTCTGATGGCAAACCATTAACTGCTGATGATGTTGTGTTTAGTTATAACCAACTTTATCTCAATGAAGCCATACCTTCTAATGCAAGAGATAGTCTGAGAATTGGGGAAAGTGGGGCTTTACCTACAGTCACAAAAATTGATGACCTGCGGGTTAAGTTTACCATTCCTGAACCATTTGCTCCTTTTTTAGGCAGTACTGGATTATCAATTTTACCTGCTCATATTTTACAAGCAGCAGTGGCAACAAAAGGAGCAGATGGAAACCCAAAATTTCTCACTACCTGGGGAGTGGATACCCCCCCAGAGCAAATTATTGTCAATGGGCCATATAAATTAGAAAAATATCAAACCAGTCAGCGGTTAATTTTTACTCGCAACCCCTATTACTGGAAAAAAGATGACCAGGGAAACCAGTTACCTTATCTAGAAAGGGTGATTTGGGAAATTGTTGAATCAACTGATACTTCTGTATTACAATTTCGCTCTGGCAGTTTGGACTCCCTAGGGGTTTCTCCTGACTATTTTTCTCTCCTGAAAAGAGAAGAAAACAGAGGTAATTTTACTATTTATAATGGTGGGCCAGCCTACGGCATGACTTATGTATCTTTTAACTTGAATAAAGGGAAAAGAAATGGCAAACCATTGGTAGATCCTGTGAAGTCAAGGTGGTTTAATAATGTGAATTTTAGAAAGGCGATCGCCTATGGGATAGATAGACAAAGAATGATTAATAATATCTATCGGGGTTTGGGTGAAGCGCAAAATTCTCCCATTTCTGTCCAATCTCCTTTTTATTATGCAGGGGTAAAAAGTTATGACTATAACCCAGAATTGGCTAAAAAATTATTACTCCAAGAAGGGTTTAAATATAATGAAGAAGGGCAGTTATTAGATGCAGAAGGTAACCGAGTGAGGTTTACTTTAATGACTAATGCAGGAAATGAAGTTCGGGAAGCTTTGGGTTCTCAAATTCAACAAGATTTAAGTAAAATTGGCATTCAAGTAGATTTTACTCCTATTGCTTTTAATGTGATGGTGGATAAGTTGAGTAATTCTTTAGAGTGGGAGAGTCATATTATTGGTTTTACTGGGGGAAATGAACCCCATGGAGCAGTTAATCTTTGGTTTCCTGATGGCAATTTACATATGTTTAATCAGAAACCTCAAGCAGGAAGAGACTCCATCCAAGGACGAGAAGTTGCTCCCTGGGAGCAAAGAATAGCTGATCTTTATATAGCAGCAGCAAGGGAATTAAATAAAGAGAAACGGCAAGAAATTTATGCAGAAACTCAAGGTTTAGCTCAGGAATATTTACCCATGATTTATTTGGTAAATCCTTTATCTTTAACAGCAGTACGCGATCGCATTCAGGGAATTGAATATTCTGCTCTCGGGGGTGCTTTCTGGAATATTGACCAACTGCAAATTAAGGAGTAAGTTATAACGACAATGGTTTCTTAAGAAAAAAGGTGGGGAAATTAACCCCAACCTCAGATACTCTATTCTTCTGCTAAAGATGGCCAGAGAATTTTCAGAGCGATCAAAATAAACCCAATAGCGGCGATCGCTTTCATTAAACGCTCTGGCAACAAAGATGCTACGCTGCCCCCTGCAATCACCCCAATAAAACTGGTAAGAATCAAAGCAGTGGTACAACCTACAAAAACGGCACGAGGATGTTGAGAGCTACCACCCAGGGCGATCGCCGCCAGGAGACTCTTATCCCCAATTTCTGCCAGAAACACTGTAATAAAACTCAGTCCAAAAAGTTGCCAGTTCATCTTTAACTCCCTACCACATCACCCAACAATAACCCAGAAATCACCAACAGCAAGATTGCCACAGCAATATCTAATACTTTGGGTGACAACCGCTTTGCCAACCAGTAACCAAGCAAAACACCCAACAAACTCGTAGCAATTAAAGCAGCAGCAGCACCAGCAAACACCACCCAAGGCGACTGAGACTCAGCACTAATTAACAAAGTAGCTAGTTGGGTTTTGTCTCCCATCTCAGCGAAAAAAATGGTAATAAAAGTGGAGGTTAAAACAGCAGTGAAACTCCCACTTGACTTATTCCCTGGCTGCTTTTGCTCAGGTAACTCCTTTTCTACTGGCTCAATGGCTGTCATTCGTTTATTATTTTCGTATATATTTGCAATTGAGCATCCTGCCACCAAGGGGGAAAAATCCTCAAGTACCCCCAGTATGGCAAAAGTTAGCCGTAAATGTGCTATTCAATCTCAATATTCTCCCACCTCCAACTCATAACGCCCCATCTCCTCACTCTCGCTCCCATACACCCCTTCAATTTGCTGGTGACAACAGTCAATAGCAAAATCATTAAACTCCCTCACTTCTATACCATACATTTTCTCAAAAATCTCAGGTTGCACCCGACAAAAAGGCGGTCGTTGATCGTAAATAGTACATTCTCGCAACAAATGGTCAAAATTGACACACCAGCCCCCTTCCCCTACCATAGCTAAATATAGCTCCAACTCCTCTTTTGACAAATAATCCTCCAATTCGGGGCGCTCTGCAGGATCAAGATGACAACAAGCTCCACAAAGCTTAACACAACGCCAAGTAGCCATAATTTATCCTCTCTTACATAAAAATTATCAAGTTTTGTGTATTTGCTGAAAAATCAGGGAGCTTTTCCAGGTATCATACTCTTTGATTTTAAGAGTTGCTTGAGTAAAATCAGGAGAAAATATGGAGTTTATATCTAACTTTCTAGGAAGCGTTAACTTTGAAACCATTTTTCAGTTAACCTTTGTTGCTTTAATTATGATTGCAGGGCCTGTGATTATTGCTGTATTGGCATTTCGTGGCGGCGACTTATAAACATAAATGTAGCTAAAAACACCCTCCTGGTCACAGGGGAGTGTTTTTTTTTTCCGTATCAACTCTTATCGAAGCTAAAAAAGCAATTTAAAAGCGTGACCCCCTAACTAGCTAAAAATTAATTACAATGAAATTAATTAGCTATTTTTCCACCTTTGAAGGTTACAACATATGAGTATAACAAGCAACTTTCGACGAGCGATGCAAGAGGCAAAAAGTCAATCCTTAATTGGCCCCAATGTCATCGCCAAGGCCCTACCCTATCTCGGAGGCGGATTAGTTTTAACAGCCCTGGGTACCTATGGTGGTTTGGGTGTCTTCAATACCAACCCAGGTATGTTTATGACCACTTTTTGGATAGGGATGATTGCTCAGTTTGCCTTCTTTTTCGTCGCTCGCCATATTGCAGAAAATGGCAACAACACCACAGCTCTCCCCCTGCTCGCACTGTATAGTCTATTATCAGGTTATACACTCACTGGCTTAATTTTTATCGCACTGCAAACTCCGAATGTGGGTTTTCAAGGAATTGGTATTGCTGCTCTCGGATGTGGCGTTACTTTTATAGTTGGGCGTAATATAGGCTCAAATCTGAGTGACGAAGATGGGATAGCCCTAACTCGCACTGTGCAGCTAGGAATAATTGGGCTATTAGTTGTAATGGTAGTTCAATTGCTTTTTAGCCTATTTGGGGTTTATACTCCCTCCTGGTTAGACATTGCCATTTCTGGTGTCGGGGTGTTTATTTTTGCAGGTGCAGCAATGGTAGATTTTTATCTTCTGCCTCGTGTCTATCGAGATGATCAATATTTGCTAGCAGCTCTCTCCATGTATCTCACCTACATTAACCTGTTCATCTTTATTCTGCGCCTACTCATCGCCATTAACGGCCGTGACTAAGCTAGTAATTCACAAATAACAACATTTTTGTTGGGGGGGTTTCTCTAGGAAACACCCCCAATAAGTGTAATTACATGACTATTTATGCAATTACAAAGTTAGCCTCAGTTAAGTCGCTGACTTGGGTATTTAATAATAAGCCAATCTCTTGACCAAAAGCTGTTACTAATACACTAGCACCTTCTTGAGTATAATTCCAGTCATTACCCAAATCCGCAAAACTTAAACCACTATTAGCAAAACCGATCACATCATTTTCCACCTCAAAATCAGTGATTATATTTACCATCGCTGGTAAATCTCCTGTATCCAGAATTAACCAGAATTGATCCGCTCCCATACCACCAGTAATAACATTATCACCACCAGCAGCAAAGATTAAATCATCACCCATCCCTGCAAGAATGCGGTTATTCGTACCAGCAAAAATCACATCATCACCACTACCAGTATCAAGGCGATTATCACTACCTACCTGAGAGACATCAACAGTATCATTACCGCTACCAGTAAAGAGAATTTGCGCAGCACCAACAAATTGTTTTTCATCAGGAAAAGCAGCATCAAAAAGATCATCTTCTACTGTACCAAAAACCACTTCAGGTAATGATGATTCTCCCTCATCAATAATAGTATCTTCCCTAAAGTTAAGGTTTTGAATGCGCTCGTCTTCTTCTATGGGAGTGTCTGCTTCTGCGTAAGCAACAGGAGCATCACCATGGAAGGCAGCTAAATACTCAGCTAAAGCATCTTGTTCCCCACCTTGCACTAAACCTACTGCCTGATCAGGAATATTTACAGGATCTAACTCGCTCAGTGTAATCGGGTTTTGGAAGTGAAAAACAGGATAACCATCACCACCATCTGCAAGGAAACTCAGGATTACCATTGTGTATATTTGCCCTGCATCTACCTGTAACTCACCATTTTGGACAATTATTTCCTTAGTTCCATCATCCCGCAAAATGGCTATGTTTTGAATGCGATCGCCAGGAGTTACCACCCCAATTGCTTGACTATTAGCATCCCGTTCAAACTCAATTGGGGTACCATCTGGATCATAACTAAAAACAAAATTACCAATTTGTCCAAACTGTCCCGCTGTTACCCCAGGAGCCCATTGTGCCACAAAATGTTCTGCTAAATCCTTAATTCCCGCAGCAGAAATTTCCACCACCGAAATATCATTATCAAAGCGCAGAGAATTAGCAATATCTAAACGAGAAATATCCCCGTCTTCTTTCCCCACTTCTGGGTTAGCTTGAGGTGGTAATTGTACTAATTCATCTCCGCCACCAGCAATAAAAGATACCCCAATTTGGTCACGAATACCACCGCCATTTTTAACAGAAATATCAATTTCCAAGCCATATTGTTCAGCATACCAGCGGTTAGCATCAGCAGTGAGATTCCCCAGATTAGTCTCTTCAGTGCGCACCGCCTCCCGTAACCCATTGAGATAGACTTGGCTATTGCCATAAATTTCACTATCCAGGGTGTTAATAAAATTACCAACCCCTTCTACTATTTCCACTAACTCAGGGTCTGCTTTTGCTTTTACTTGGTCAAACTCAGTGATATCTTCCTCATAAAGACGATCTACCCCAGCCAGATCAGTAGCAAAAGTTCCGCTATCATCCAATACATTAATCCCGTTCCCATTTGCGTCAAATTCAATGGCCAAGCGACTCAAATAACGGTAATTAGAATTAGTATTAATCAGATAGATAGTATTTCCATCAGCATCTTGAAACTCTTGGGGATAGGGTTGTAAAAGTTGGGGAGGAATTTGAGTTTCATCTTGGCGTAAAATATCATCATCATTTGCCATTACCCGATGAGAACCCCCACCCATCAACACATCAACATTACTCAGTAAAGGTGCTAATGCTTGCTCAATTTCAAACTGTTGGAGGTGTGTCATTAGGATAACTTTATTTATCCCCTGTGCCACCAATTCATCTACCACAGGTTGGATATTTTCTGCTAAAGTTTGAGCGTAGGCTTCAATAGTTGCTGCATTATTATCAGTCAACATTTTAATTCCACCAATATTAGCAATTTGTGGCAAATAAGGAACTACTGCACCAACAACACCAACCTCTTCTCCATTCACATCAACTATGACGCTACCAGCCAGACTATTAGGTTTAGCTTTTTCTCCATTAGGAACTACTAAAGATTGGAGATTTGCTTCTTCAGCATAATCCAAATTAGTAGCTAAATAGGGAAATAATGCCCCAGGATAACCTCCTACACCAATACCTTTACCGCCATTTACCCCATTAACAATATCAGGGTTTGGTGCTAGTAACTCAAAAAAAGTACCTGGTCCCGCATCAAATTCATGGTTGCCAACTGCCGCCGCATTCCAACCTAATTCATTTTGGATTAAAATATCAGCAATACCCGCTTTCCCTGCTGGTTCAGCATCAGTTACACTGTCATAAATATCTAGACTTGCATTCAAGAAAGGCCCAGCAATAAATAAATCCCCAGAACTCAATTTAATTGTATTTTCATACTGAGGTTCTAAGGCATTCATTACCGCAGAAAGACCGATAGCATCTTCAAGAGCTGGAATACCAGCTTCTTGATCGGAAGTATGGAGAATTTGTAGAACAAATCCCTGTTCTTCTAAGAATGATTCAATAGGAGTATTGTTTGACATTTGACCCAATTTTTTTTTGCTTGCCTATTATTTTTCCATACTTTTTTGATTTTTGGGTTAAGACAAGGTTAAGATTATCTGGGGTTTTTTGGGTTAAGATAAGGTTAAATAAAACCAAGGTTAAGATTGGGTTAAATAAAAGCCACAACAGTTTTCCCCAACTTCTGATACTGTTCTGTATTAATTTTACCCGCTGCATAAAGTGTCTCAGTAATTTCTGAAATTGTCAACACTGAATGAGCTTCATAACCATTGTTTCTCAAGCGCTCCTTAACTCCTTCTTCATGGTCGAGAAAAACTACAATATCCTCAATTTTTAAACCCGCAGATTCTAATTTTGCCGCCCCCTCCATTACACTTTTTCCCGTAATCAGAATATCATCCACTACTACAACTTTTTGCCCTGGATGAAAATTCCCTTCAATTAAACGGCGAGTACCATGTGCTTTTACTTCTTTGCGGGGAAAAACCATAGGATGATGGAGACTCAAAGCTAACCCAGTTGCAGTGGGGAGAGAGCCATAGGGAATACCAGCAATCAAATCAAAGCTTAACTTTTTGAGAATTTCTGCATAAGCATTGAGGACTTGATGGAATATTTGGGGATTAGAAATAATCTTCCGCAAGTCAATATAATAAGAAAAAGTTGCTCCAGAAGCTTGGACATATTCCCCAAACAATAGACAACCAATATCATATAATTGTAAAATCAATTCTTCATGGGGATGTTTTGCCAATAAACAAACATTACTGCTCCAAAGTTCACAACTAGAACCTTCTTCTACTACCTCACTTCTAGCTTGGTTTACTTGTCTATTCAGTTCCTTAATACCTGCTGCTAGATTTTGATTGGCTAATAATTCTAGAGAAACGGGAATGAGTAAACCTGCTCCATTTTTATCTAATCCTGCTTGCAATATTTGGTTTAATTTTCCTTCTTCTCCCCAAATACTCCTAACTAGAATAACTCTTTCGGGAGCAGCAGCGCGAATTTTAGCTAGTATTTCTGGGTTGGTAGTCCCTGCTTCTAAAAATAATTGTTCTGGAGTTCCCCAGGTTTTTGCTTCCCGCACTACCTGTAAGTAAAAGGGATTTTCAGCAGTAGGATATTCCTGTAAAGCAACTGCACCAGGATTAGAAGTGTGGCACAGAATAAATACTCCTTTGTCAGGATAAACTAAAAATGGCGTAACCTGGTCTTGTCCAGCATAAGGAGTAAGAGTAACAGCATCCACCCCCCACTGTTCAAAAATGGTGTGTGCAAAAACAGTGCTGGTATTCAAGTCTCCGTGTTTAGCATCTAAAATAATTGGGATCTTGTCTGGGATGGTAGCTAGTAATTGGGATAATAACTCTAATCCTTCTATTCCCATAGCTTGATAAAAACCCAGGGTGGGTTTATAAGCGCAAACAAAGTCAGCAGTTTGGGCGATCACAAATTCTAGCCAGTCTTTGGTAGAGTTATAACCAGAAGGAATCATTTCTGGGTTGGGGTCAAGTCCTACTACCAGTAAACTTTGATTAAAGGCGATCGCCTCATTGAGTTTGTCGTAAAAGCTCATATTAGGTTTTTCTTTAAATTCTATCTTGAAATGGACGGTTTTCTGACCTGCTTTGAATCCCCCCTTGTTTTCGAGGCAGGGCTGTTTCATTTAAAAATTTAAGGCTTTTTAAAACCCTTAAAATATAATGGTTTCAGGCTTATATTTCTAACAATTTGGGTAAAATTAACAAAAATCGTTATTCTGGCTTTTAAGTACCTAGGCAAAATTAATGACATATTTTTCCCCAAATTCTTTCAGTATATTTTCCACAGCTTTAACCAAAGTTTCCCAATTTTCATAATCGCTAACTTTTAACCATTGATATTTGATAAAACGCCAAACAATTTCA
>JADQBC010000019.1 GCA_016903655.1 Gomphosphaeria aponina SAG 52.96 = DSM 107014 | reverse complement strand
GTCAACTTTTTCAATGGAAGAAAGCCCTAGAGGGTATCCTAATGTTACTAGATAACACGGAACATTTTCCTTCTTTGCAAGTAAACATTGGAACGGGTGAGCAGAAAAATCCTATTTATTCACCGAGGAAGTAGGTTTCTGGATATATGTCCACATATGTCTAGGAAAATAGTAGGTGTTCCTTGATTTATCATTTATAAAAATGGGAAAAAATGGGCGATACTGGATTTGAACCAGTGACCCCTTCCGTGTGAAGGAAGTGCGCTACCCCTGTGCTAATCGCCCGCCAGAATTAATCCTAGCACATCCATCCCAACTTGTCAACCTTTTTCCCAATCAGGGAAATAGGAAATTTGCTATAATTTCTCTAAAAGCGATCGATTCCTTCAGCAAAATGGCCCGAAAAACTCTCTGCGCCCAGGTTGATTTAGAAACAGCAAAACGCATTGATGCTTTATCTCAGCTTGAAAACCGTTCCTTATCCGAAATTGCGAGTGCATCAATTTTCCTCGGCTCAATTCTCCCCCCAGAAGTTTGGGAGCAACTGTGGAAACTGAAAACAAACGGTTCTCAAGAAGATTGGGAAGAAATAGCTCATTTATTTGCTCGTAGTCTCTTAGAGCATCAGTACAAAAAAACATCTGAGAAAATTACTCAGCAGTTTGATGCTCAATGGCTAGATACTTTAGAAACTGAGGAAGATTTACTCAACGCTGCGATTGAGTTAACCAAAGATGGGTAAAGCTTTGCGATTCTGTCCATCCTTTTCTCATAATGAATTGGCTCAATCAAGGTCATATTCCTCCTATCTCTCCAAAACTCTAATCCCCTACTCTTCCTGGGGGTATTCCTCCCATAAATTTGTGGTTTGTCGCAAACTTTGATGATTGCCATTGCCCAGAATAATATGATCCAACAGGGGAATAGCCAAATACTGCGCCCCTTGTAATAATTTCGCTGTTAAAAGAATATCCTCCTGAGAAGGCTCTACACTCCCAGTTGGGTGATTATGAGCAATAATCATTCTGGTTGCACCCTGACGAATCACTTCGCGGAAAATCTCCCTGGGATGGGCTAAAGTCTCAGTTGCAGTGCCAATAGTAATCACCTGCGCACTAATTAAACAATGCTTGACATCCAGCATTAATACCGCAAACCGCTCCTGTTTTTGCCACATTAACTCGTGACTCAAAGCTGCAGCTGCTGCGGCTGGACTATCAATTACTGCTTTGGCGGTGGGGCGAAATTGAAATGTGCGCTTTCCTAGTTCAACTGCCGCCACAATAGTAGTTGCTTTTGCAGGCCCGATCCCCTCAATATTCATTAATTCATTGGGGTTAATATCCCGTAAAACATCCAACGGATCCCGCTGGTGTTTCCCCAGTTGTTGTAAAATATACTGGCCCAACCCTACAGCCGAGAGTTTCCCTTTTCCCTGTCCCGTACCCAGTAAAATGGCTATTAATTCAGCAGTTGCTAAACTTTTCGGACCATAAGTTAATAATCGCTCACGGGGGCGCTCGCTGACTGGGATATCAGCAATTCTCAAGCTGTAGGTCATAAATCCACTTGCAAAAAACCACTTAGGATATATTATGCCTACATAGTCGCCAAAATTACAACAGCGGGAAAATTTTTTTTTCCTTGAGGGCTGAAAAATAAGTGGGGTCTTGGAAATATGGGCGATACTGGATTTGAACCAGTGGCGTCCTGCTTGTAAGGCAGGCGCTCTACCGCTGAGCTAATCGCCCGATTTGCTACTTTTGCTATCATAGCATGATGGAAAAAAAAATGGCAACTATTTTGAGAAATTTTTTTTAAATGCCTACTGGTAGAACCCACGATCGCATTACTCTCTGGACCTTACCCTGGATTGTTGGGCTAACTCTGTTGTTCACCCGCAACACAAAACTGAGCCTCATTATCGCTGGTGGTTTCCTGTTTAGCGGGTTAATGTTTGGCCCTGACTTGGATATTTACTCAATTCAGTTCAAACGCTGGGGTAAATTAAGCTTTATTTGGCTTCCTTACCAAAAAATGCTCCGTCACCGCTCACTATTTTCTCACGGGCCCATTATTGGGACTACTCTCAGAGTGATTTATTTTCTGAGTCTTCTGACTTTCCTGGGGATATTAATCCTAGGAGTTAGCCAGTTAGTCTGGGGTTTTGATTGGAATTGGCAGGAATTTACCCTGAAACTAATTAAAGGATATGGAGGAGAAGCGATCGCCCTTTTCCTGGGATTAGAATTAGGTGCTCTGAGTCATTCCCTTAGTGACTGGATAGTTTCTGCCTCTAAACGTTACCAGAAAACCTCCCCCAAACCGAAAAGGCCTACAAAACGCAAAACACCCCAAAGACGCAAATAAAACTTTTGCGGTTTAATTAAATGAAGAACCCTTAAGTTGTGGATTTTGCCCTCATGTCCCAGGAAACAGAGCGAAAGACCTATCAAAGTATTAAAGACGCTTTAGAAAACCTCATCGAAGTAGTAGCCCAACTGCGATCGCCTGATGGTGGATGCCCTTGGGATTTGGCACAAACGCCCCAAACCCTGATACCATACGTTATCGAGGAAGCTTATGAAGTGGTAGATGCCATTAAAACTGAAGAACCTGATGCGATCGCCGAAGAATTAGGTGACTTACTCCTACAAGTAGTCCTCCAAGCACAAATTGCCAGCGAAGCAGGTAATTTTAGCCTCAAAGAAGTGGCAGAAGGCATTACCCAAAAACTTATCCGCCGTCATCCCCATGTCTTTGGTGATGTTGAAGTAGCAAGTGTGGAAGAAGTCCACCAAAACTGGGAAAAAATCAAAGCAGCGGAAAAAGGAGAAACCCCAGCAGTAGCCCAGTTACTCAGTAATAAACTTAAACGTTATGCTCGCACACTCCCCCCCCTAATGGCAGGAGCAAAAATTTCTCAAAAAGCCGCTGGTGCAGGGTTTGAATGGGAGAATGTGGCAGGAGTCTGGGAGAAGTTTCACGAGGAATTAGGAGAATTTAAAGAAGCACTCGAAACAGAAGACAAAGCTCATCAACAAGCAGAATTAGGGGATTTATTATTTACCCTCATTAATATCGCCCGTTGGTATGACCTCGACTGTTCTGAAGCTTTGCAGGGCACAAATAAACGTTTTATTCAGCGCTTATCACAAATGGAAGCATTAGCGGCAAAACCCCTAACAGAATATAGCCTAGATGAATTAGAGCAACTCTGGCAGCAAGCAAAAGCACAATTAGCAAAATCTTAAATCTTTATGACATCTGAAACTAAAATTAAAACAAAAGAGCAGAGTTCTAACCTGGGGAAACAGATTTGGGAAAATCTGCAAATAATTGCCATTGCGCTGGTTTTAGCCTTGTTGCTCAGGGCTTTTGTAGCAGAACCTCGCTACATTCCTTCTGATTCCATGTTGCCAACCTTAGCAGAAGGCGATCGCCTCGTAGTAGAAAAAGTTTCTTACTATTTTCATTCACCAGCAAAGGGTGATATTGTGGTTTTTGCTCCACCTGAGCAACTGCAAATGCAAGGTTACGAAAAAGATCAAGCTTTTATTAAACGAGTAGTTGCCACTTCAGGGGATATTCTAGCTGTAAATAATGGCATTCTCTATGTGAATAACCAGCCCATTGAAGAAGATTATATTCTCGAACCCCCAAATTATCTTTTACCACCAGTGCAAGTGCCTCCAGGTTATCTTTTGGTTATGGGAGACAACCGTAATAACAGTAATGACTCCCATATCTGGGGCTTTTTGCCAGAAAAAAATGTTATTGGTCACGCTGTTTTCCGTTTTTGGCCCACAGAGCGCATTGGAGGATTAAAACTTACGGGGCACGAAGCAGGATAATTTAATAATGAACAGAAGGACTGGTTTTCCTGGCTAGATCTTTAGCCTCAACCCGCCCAGTCTTCTATCACTGGTCAACGTGGTCAACAAGATCATCATCTGACCGTGTTTTTTTCACCTCTTCCTTAAAACCGCGGAATGTTTTCCCCAGAGCGCTACCTATTTCGGGAATTTTCTTCGGTCCGAGTAGTAACAGGGAGGCGATCGCAATTAAAGCTATTTCTGGCCATCCTAAACCAAACATCTAAGCTCTCCGTAATCGTTAAGTTATTAATAGTACCATCTAGACAGAGGTTAATCTCACTATATCGTTAAGATACAGACTATTGCCGTTTCATAGGGAATTACTTAATGATTAAAACTTTAGAACAAACTGTTTCCCCCTCTTTAAAAGAGCAACAACACCCGTTAATACGTCAGCTTGCTGATTCTATTATCGCCCATTGGCAGCGTTATCTCGATCTATCTCCCTACGAGTTACCAGCAGGACTGGGTTATGTGGAAGGAAGACTCGAAGGGGAAAAACTAACTATCGAAAACCGTTGTTATCAATCGCCCCAGTTTCGCAAAATGCACTTGGAATTAGCCAAAGTGGGGGAAACTCTGGATATTTTACACTGCGTCATGTTTCCGAAACCAGAATATCCTCTGCCCATGTTTGGCTGTGATATTGTTGCTGGGCGTGGTGCAATTAGTGCGGCGATCGTTGATCTTTCCCCAACTAATTCACAACGCACCCTCTCTCAAACTTATCACAAAGCTCTCTGTGCCCTGCCTAAAATCCAATTTTCTCAGCCTCGTGACCTCCCTCAATGGGCGGATATCTTCTCTGAGTTTTGCCTGTTTATTCGCCCTCATACTCCTGAAGAAGAAGCTCTGTTTCTCACTCGTGTTGAGGCATTTTTAACAATTCATTGTCAAGCTGCTATTAATAGTAAAATAGTATCTTCCCAAGAGCAAGAGTTATATTTAGCAGGACAACGTTATTATTGTACTAAACAACAAAAAAATGATAAAACTCGTCGCGTTTTAGAGAAAGCTTTTGGGGCTGATTGGGCTGAACATTACATGACTTCTGTGTTGTTTGATTTACCGCTTGCATAATCAGTTATTAATGGTAGGGGCGGGTTTAGGAATAATGTAAGTTACAAACAAGTTACTGGCTAGCAAAACCCGCCCACATAACTAAAAAATAAAGACAAGTTTTAATTCCCAAATATTATTATAAGAGCGAATCAGTTCTATTTGTCGAATAAATTCTCGAAAGTAAAAACGTCTTTCTGTTTCTGATAAATCTAACCAGAATTGGGGGAGGGAAACTGTCTGGGCGATCGCTTTTAAATTTCCTGGTGGTAACCCCGCCAGTTGGGAGCGTAATTGAGAAATTTCGGTGGCTAATTTATAACGACGTAACTGGGCAGTTTCTGCATCAAGTATTCCTTGTTCTTGTAAACTAGGTAACTGGGCAATAATATCTTGTTTTTTGTTAATTTCAACCGTTAAATCACCTTTAATTCCCTCCAAATTATTACTATTTATGCCAGCAACTTGGCGGGGTAAATCTTCACATATACAAGTTATGGTTTTTGCTAAGATTGCTTGATAAGCGATCGCTTTACATTTGGGGCTTTTTTGACAGTTAATCGGGCGAAGATAAAGGTATTCTCTTTTTTTTTCCCTAGTTGTAACGCGGGTAATGGTCATAGGAGACTGACACTGTTGACACAATACTAAGCCAGCGAGGGAACGGGGGGCGCTAGCACTACGAGTGGCTAAACGCCCATTGCGACGCAGGAGACGATCTATTTGGGCTGCCTCTTCCCTCGAAAGTATGGGCTGATGGGTGTTGGGGATGACATCTTGGTTATGATAACCTAAGTCACCGCGATAAACTGGATGAGTTAGCCAACGGCTACCTGTAGAAACAGAGATTTTTTTGCCGTAGCGTTTTTCTAAGTATCGTACTGCGCCACGAATAGAACCATAGAGCAAAAACTGGTCAAAAAAATCCTTAATTACACAGGCTGTACTGCGGTCAAGAAGATAACGGTCTTTCCCTCGGCGATAACCATAGGGTGCTTTTCCTGGGGGCGGTAAAGCATTAATGCGGTTGCGTGCTTGTCCGAGACGGAGACTACGACTGCCTAGGTTTGTTTGTATTTCTTGCAAGAGTTGGGCGAAAGTGGCAAAGTTGTATGTTTGTTCTGTGACAATAACTTTTATGCCCAATGATTCTATTTGTAAGAGGCGATCGCTTATTTCTTCTAGGGTATCTCCTAATTCTTCTAAACGGCGCATTAATAAATATTTGGGGGGTTGTTTTTCACAATCTAAAATTAACTGTTGTAACTCGTTGCGTTTTCCCCAGTCTTGATAAACTCGCTCTACTTCTAACCCCCACATTAATGGATCACCAGGGGGATCTAGGAGTGGATTAGAAAAGAGATAAGCGATGGTGGTCATTTTCTCAATCTTTACATTTTACTGATTTCAATTATATTGCCATCTGGATCTTGGGTAAATAAAGCTGCACGAGCTGAAGCACTTATCTGTATGGGATATCCTTCTGTTTGAAGGCGTTTTTTTGCTTCATCTAAGTTATCCACAGCTAAGGCAATATGAGGGTTACGGCCCCATTTTTCCTCATTTTTCAGGGAGTTTTCCAGATGGGGATGAACCATCAAATGAATTTGATATGTTCCCACTTGATACCAGACACCAGGATAGTTGAGGGTTCTGTCTATTTTAGCCAGTCCGAGGACATTGCTGTAGAAGTTTTGAGCTTTTTCTAAGTCAGAAACTAAAAGGGCGGTATGAAGACACTGGGTAATTTGCATTTTTACTGGGTTAATAACGGAGTTGGAGAAATATTTTGACACTCCCACCGCTAAGTCTGCGACTATAGCGGTGGATTCGTGCTTCAAAGCTACTTAGCTAGCATAGTAACTTGAGTCGAACAACTCAAGTTGCTGTGCCCCGCTAGCCCAACTCCACACGCTTTTTCTTTGGACGGGTAGCCCAACCGCCACTTTTCCGCGATTTTCAATTACTTGAGCTGCGGCTGTATCTCTATTGGATTTATAGCCGCAGTTTTCGCATTTATGTACTCGATCATCCAATTGCTTTTTGCCAGTATTGTGTCCACATTCAGGACACTCCTGAGAGGAATAGTTTTTATCAACTTTTAGGTAATATTTTCCTCTTTTCCAGCAAACAAAAGGCAATATTTCGTTGATGAATTGTCCAATCCCGCTGTCAAGAGAAGCTTTGCGAACAATCCCTCTTGACCAAGATTTAAAATTAATGTTTTCTAGGAAAATATTATCTGTTTGGTCGCAAAGATTATGAGCGAGTTTAAAATGCCAATCGCGTCTTGTATCAGCTATCTTTTCATGTCATCTTGCTACTTTCTTCTGAATCTTTAACCAAGCATTACTGCCTTTTTTCTTGTTTCTAAGTCGTCTTTGCAGCAATTTCAGCTTACGCAGATTATCCCTTAAGAATTTAGGCGCTTTGATTAATTCTCCTCTAGAAGTAGCAACAAAACTTTCAATCCCTGCATCTATTCCCAGGCTTCTTTTTCCTACTGGATGTTCTGGGATTATTTCTTCTGATTGAAAAGCAATCATCACGTAATATCCAGAAGCTTTCTTAACAATTCTTGCTTGTTTTGGTTTAAAACCAGTAGGGTATGCCCTTGATTGTTTTATCTTTACCCATCCTAATTTTGGAAGTTTAATTCTATTGTCTCCCAGACAATCTTTAGGAAGACTAGGAAACAAAAAAGACCGCATTTCCTTTTTAAATCTAGGGAAGCCGAAGCCTTTAGATTTCATATCAGAAAAAGCTCTGTCCAATTGCTTCAAGGTTTGTTGCAATACTTGAGAATGAACAGATTTTAATCTCTCGTTATTCTTCTTTGCCTGAGTTAGATTTTTTGCTTGATTATTATAGGATGGATACAGTGCATCAGCAGGGATTATATATTCTTGTCTGATACTGCAAGAATTTATCGGTGATTTCCTGGAATTATACCAATCTTTTCTTTCCTTTAAAGCAAAATTAAAAACCGACCTACATACGTCAAGAGTTTTATCTATCTCTTGTCGTTGATTGTTATTCGGTTTAATTTTGTAAGCGAAAGTCAGATTGATCATTTTCTTTTTGATTCAGTACAATAGTTATTGTATCTTGTTTTTGCAATATTGTCAAGTGGCTAGAAAATTTAATTTAATTGTTCGCTTAAATTCCGACGAGAAGCAACGCCTTGTTGCTTACGCCAAGTCTCAACTAGTTAGTATATATGAAATTTTTAAAATTATGGCAAGCGCCTTCCTAAGCCGAAAGATGAGGACTCGCTTGCGATCGATTAATTTATTGGCGCGTTTCATCTCCCGCTAAATTCATCTATTCTTTTTTGATGTGAATTTTAGCGGGAGTCGAAACGCGCAATTTAGATAAACCATTAAGTTTTCTGCTCAGTGAGCGCCAAGTAATCCCGAAAAATTTCTTACACAGTTAGATTATGTTATAATTTTGTCAGAAGAGGCGATCGCCTAGTGAAATTATTAGCCAGGAAGGAGCAGGGAAAATGAGCGGTAAAGAGAGAAAGTCAAGTAGCAAAGCTGTTGAGGATGATTTTCGGGAAAGTGCCATTGAATATGTTGTTGATACAACTAAAAAACGGCAAGAAAAAGCAAAGCAGAAAACTTTTTTGCTCACTGTTTTAGCGATTCTTGGAATCATCATCGTTATACCTTTTTTTCCCAAGTTGATAGTTGCAACCAGGGAAAAAGTAGCTGAATTTTTACCAATGGGGCAAAAATCTCATCCTGAAAATGGTAAATTTTTTACCAAAGATGGTGAACAAATACAATGTGAAACTCAACCCAATGGGGAGGGATGTAAGAAACCTCAAAGTTTGAGGGAGATGTTGAAGACTTATCAAGATAGTGTGCGTGAGAATAAGAAAAAATTAAAAGAAGCGATGGATAAATCTTGAATAAGTGATTTTGAGTTAAATTTAGAAGGAAGAAAAAATTTTCTTCCTCATTTGCTATCTAAAAGCTGCTGTGGAACTTCTCTTTTCAACGAAATGGAGCAAGGATGCCACGCCGCCGCAGGCGGGGCGGGGGCAGTTTCATTTTTCCCCACTCTGCCAAATCATAATTTGACTATCCCAACCTCCACTAATTATGGTATTTCCATCAGCAGTAAAAGCCACAGAAAATATATAATTAGAATGTCCAGTTAAAGTACTGTTTAAAATCCCTGTTTTCACATCCCAAAGTTTAAGATTTTTATCCCAACTACCACTAACTAATGTCTGATTATCTGGACTAATAGCTAATGACCAAACACCATCTGTATGCCCTCTGACAGTGTTAGTTAGTTTTCCTGTAGAAAGATTCCAAAAACTAATAGTACCGTCACCACTACCACTTGCCAAAGTTTGACCATCTGGACTAATAGCAACAGACAAAACCGAGAAAGAATGACCATAAAGAATGTTAATTAACTTCCCAGAATTAAGATCCCATAAAATAATAGTTGTGTCTTTACTCCCACTAACTAAAATTTTACCATTGGGAGTAATAGCAAGAGAACTAACTAAAGCGGAATGTCCTGCTAAAGTATGGAGGAGTTGACCAGTTTGATAATGCCACAGTTTAATAGTTTGGTCCCAACTACCACTAGCAAGAGTTTGGTTATCGGGAGTAAAAGTGAGGGTTGTCACTGCATTTTTATGGCCTGTGAGAGTGCGGATTAATTTATTAGTGGTTAAGTCCCAAATTTTGATAGTGTGATCATCACTGCCAGTAGCCAGAGTTTTGCCATCAGGGGCGATCGCCACTGAGTTAACAGCCTGAAAGTGACCCCTCCAGCTAGTAATTAATTTACCATTTCCCAGACTCCAGAGGGAAATAGTACCATCACTATTACCACTTACCATTAAATCTTGATTGATAGCTAGGGAACTTACTTCACCCTTGGAATTGAGAGTAGTAGCTAAACTAAAGTTAAGAGAGGATTCTGTAACAACATCAGAAGTGGTAGGAATAGGTTGGGGCGGGGGTAAAGTGGGGAGTGTCTGGGTTTTCCGCCAATTAATAAAATGGTTAATTCCCACCCCAGAGGCGACAATAGTATCAGAATTTTCTACTAACCTTACTAAACTATTAATTCCTACTACCTTGCCTTGCTCATCGAATATGGCACCCCCACTCATTCCCGATCGCACTAAATTAGTATAACTGAGGGTATAGCCTCTAGCATTTTGGGGGTTATTTTCTGTAATCATACCTTCTGTGTTGACATATATTCTTTCTAGTTCGGTTTCCCCAGAGCGGGGCCAACCACTGACATACACCTTTTCCCCTGGGGCTAATTGGTCAGAATTACCTAAAACAGCTACGGGGTAGGATACATTACTACTGATAGGCAAAATGGCTAAATCTACTTCGGGGATGAGTATTATCTGGCTATTATCCACTAAATAACGATTGCCATCTGGAGTAATAACTATATAAGTCCCCGACTCCTCCACAATATGAGAGTTTGTGAGTACATAATAAGTGTTCTCTGCTTTTTCCACCATTACACCGCTTCCACTAGCAGCACCCTCGATTTTAACAGTAATTTCTTGAGCAATGGTTTTCACATCGGGGGTAGAGAGGACGGAAGCTGTTAAAAATCCTGTAGAAAATGTGCAAATAATTCCTGCAAAGTTCATTGTTAAAATTTCAGCAGTGATTTTTGAGTAATGTATTCCCATTCCTAGTTTAAGCTACCAGTAAAGGGCATTATTCAAGTGTATGGGTATTGGGAAAGAAGAGAGATTTTGCTAATTGTGCAAATTCGGTAAATGTCATAACCTAGAAAATACGAGTCTGAGGGTTATGGAGACAATGAATCAAACAATTATTGCAAGAAGTGAAATTGACAATGAGTTATCAAAGCGTCAGATAGACTTAGATCCTGCTGGGTATTTTGTTATTTACCTAGACAGAGAAGGGGGATTAATTTGTGCTAAACACTATACCAATATTATCAATGACCAGGGTTTGGCAGCTGACCCAGAAACAGGGGAAGTCATAGCTTGTAAAGGTGGAGTGGAAAGAACTGCCACAACTGTGTTTACTGGGAGAACAGCCAAGGAAATTTGCGTCAAAATAGTAGAGCAGACTCAGCCAGTCCCTTTAACTATGTTAGATCATGCGGCATATTTAGGGAGAGAGTTTATGCGGGCTGAGAATGCTCTGGTAAGTGGGGAAGAGTATGTTCAGGATTAGTTAGAGAAACCCACATAGAAGAAATAAGTTGCCATGGGAATGATGGTAGCAACAAGTAGGAGAACAACTACCCAAATAGTAGCACTGCGGTCATCAGTTTCTTCAGCAGTAGTAAATGTTCCTTCTACATTAACCTCTTTAATTGCGGGCGGGCCAGGGTCAGGTTGACCAGATAAGATGGCTACAAGGCGATCGCTTGCATCTACAAAAGCCTGATTATATTTTGCCCCCTCGCGCAGTGGAGCTTGGAATGTTTCTTGAGCCACACTGCTAGCAATTTCATCGCTCAGAAGGGTTTTAACTTTCTCTCCAGTGCGAATAGCACTGTTATTAGTTAAAGTATCTAGCACCAGGAGAGTTTGATGAGCTTGAGTTTCTGGGGTGGTAAACCAGGTTGTAAAAAGTTTCTCTGTGAAACTTTCAATGTTATCATCATAATTGAGGCGGCGGATAGCAACCAGCCGCACCTCATTACCAGTTTCCACGGCTAAATTTTGTAAAGTTTTGCTTAGTTTTCCTTCAGTAGCGAAACTGAGCACATCTCCTTGATCTACAACCCAGGTAGTTTCCCCAGAACTTATTTTCGGGAGGTCATAGACACCAGTAGCGTTAGCAGGTGCAGTGTTGAGTCCAGTTGCTAGCAGGAGGGATAAGAAGGCAAAGAGAAGAAGTTGAAAAAGTTTGCGAGTCATAAATATTGCTCCCAAGATAGATTAATCGGAAAATAAGCTAAAAAATGAGGAAAAACAGTTGTTTCCAGAAATGTTAAACCTTCAGGGGCTTCTAAAGCTCAGATAAAAAACCCAGATTATACAGTGGCTGGTTATTTTTGGCAAGTTTGATTAACTTTTCTAAAGGTGAGAGCAGAATTGGCCATAGAAGATCCCATTCTTGCCTAAAATGTAATTTTAAGTTTTTCTAGAAAATTTGACATCAGCACAAGAGAGGAGAATTTAGATGGCTGACGCTCGTGATATGGAGTTCATTCTACCCTATGGTGATCCACAAGTGGGTCATTTGGCAACACCGATTTCTGCTTCTGGTTTTACAAAAGCTTTTATCGGCAATCTACCAGCATATCGTAAAGGGTTATCCCCCATTTTACGTGGTTTAGAGATCGGTATGGCTCATGGTTATTTCCTAGTTGGACCCTGGACCTTACTCGGGCCATTGCGGGATTCAGACGTTGCCTATCTGGGCGGCTTAATTTCAGCGATCGCAGTTGTACTCATTGGCACTGCCTGCCTAGCAGTTTACGGCATTGCCTCATTCCAAGGGAATGTGAAAGAAGGGGCTGATTATTTACAAACTGCAGAAGGCTGGAGCCAGTTTGCGGCTGGGTTCTTTATTGGTGGTATGGGTGGCGCTGTTGTTGCTTACTTCCTCTTGGAAAATTTAGGCGTTGTCGATGGCATTATGCGCGGGGTTTTTAACTAGGACAGTTTAATCTACTTGTAGTAATTTTAGATAGGAGAATTTGACATGACAGGCGAATACGCAGCTTCTTTCTTGCCTTGGATTTTAATTCCTGTAGTTTGTTGGCTCATGCCTGCAGTGGTAATGGGTCTGTTGTTTATCTACATTGAAACTGATGCCTAATTAATTCTAGGCTAGTGGCTGAAAATACCCCCAGCATGGGGTATTTTTTTGAGCGTTGCTCTCTCGTCTCCGACTTCCAAAAGTTGCTCAAAGGGCACAGTTTCCTTGAGGCACACTCATCGAGTGTGTCAAGCACACAACTCTTAATGATAATTTTTTGGGGTCGGATTAAGTTTATGTGGCTATAATTAGAGAAGAAAAAAGAGAATTGGTTTCTCTGTTCTCTTTACTAAAAAACTGGAATATTTAGGGGGAATATATGAATATGGATGCTAACTTTTTTGAAGAATACCAAAAGCAACTTAACCAGTGGCAGCAAAAGTTTTTTGACAGTTGGTTTGAAAACATTCCGAGTATAGACAATCAGTTCAATCTTTCCGATTCCTTAGACAAAACTTTGAGTTTTCAACAAAGTGTTGTCCAAACTGCACTTAAAAATCAAAAAATAGCAATTGATCTAACAATGGAAGCTCAAGAAAAACTCTGGGACAACTATTTTGAGCTGCTCCGCAAGACAGCTTCCATGAAAACAGAGGAAGAGAAAGCGGCTTAGTCAAAAGCTCAAGGAAGTGCAAGCTCAAATTAAAATTTTGACTCCCCCCGTTGTTCAACAGTAGGCTCTGCAGGGGGGAGAAAGTTTATCAGTTTTCAATTAGCTTGAGAGATTCTCAAATAATTGCTCCCCAGTATGCCAAACTTCAGGAATGGCATATTGTTCGTCATCAGGATTTTGCCAAAATCTTTCTGCTTGGGTTTCACCGTCATTGAGCAGATGGTCGATAAAAGACGGGTTGCGATTTAGCTTTGAGGAATAGTCCAAACTTTCTGCCAACGGCTCGCTCATATTGAGCAAGCGGAGTTTAGTTGGTGTGAGCGGCACCGAGGCGAGAAACTCTTCTTTGAGAGCGCCTCGTTCGAGTAATTGGTTATACAGTTCAAAGAAACGCAGTTCAATAGATAGCATAATGTTGCCAGCTAGCTCATTACGTCGATCTAGAATACATTGAGGTGTTTTTGGCACACTTTTTCGCTCGATGGGATTAATGCCGATGATCCAGAGTTCATCAGGAATGGTTTGTTGCAATTTGATTAAAGGGGGATTTTCCGCAAACAATCCGTCCCAATAGAAATTGCCGTCAACTTCCACAGCCTCGAAAAGAGTCGGAACAGCAGCAGAAGCGAGAACCGCATCAACACTAATTTGATCTTGTTTTGAGTCAAAGGTTCTGAACTCCCCAGAAAGAACATTGACTGCTCCCATCAACAATCTTGGACTTGAAGGCTCTAAGAGATTGCCGATGGAGGAGAAGTTGACGTGCTTTTCGAGCAGTTTTCTTAAGTCCAAAAACTCTTTTCTCGGAGCCTGAGAGGATAAAAACTTTTGAGTCCATTGCCATCGCCAATCATAGGGGCTAGTTTCATAATAGGGCAATTTTCCCTGCTCTAACATTTGAGTGTTTTTAATCGAGGAGTCGTTGAGAAATCTTTCCCAAGGCAATTTAGCTGAATTATCTTTCCAGAATTCAATTATTCCTTTGAATACAGGTTCAGGTGAGCCTTTAGCTGCTTTTAACAAGCCATACCAAGCTAAAAGAGCGCAGATAGCTCCCCCAGAAGTTCCGCTCAATCCCACAATTTTGTATTTTTCGTGGACACCTTGTTCGAGCAATTTTCTTAAAACTCCAGCTGTAAAAGCAGTTTGACTCCCACCACCCTGACAGGCAATTGCCAGTCTTTTTTTTTCTTCCATATTCAGTGCTTTTCTCCTGAGAATAACTATTCTTGAGTACTCACTTGGGAAAATCAGAAGGTTCTCCAAAATGCTTATCCTTATAGTAGTAGGAACTCGACCGTGAAACCTGAAAAAAGAGAAATCTCTCCCTGAAGCTAGCGCCTACTATTTTACCTTTATTTAATGTTACCTACTCAGAGTAAACCCATCTAAATTAAGTTGACAAAAGTCTATAATTGTCAATTGACAGTTATAGTATTTAAGTAATTGTTAATCAAAAAAAACCCATTATGCAACCTAAAAATTTTCAGATTGACTATCCTCAGCCGACTTAGTTAATTGTGAGAAAAGAACATTTTAATTAAAACGTGAGCAGAAAATAAAATATCACCTAGAATAAGGGGGTTAATGTAAAAATCAAGCTGGTAAAGTGTAAACTATAATTGAGGAGTGGAAAACAAATGAGAGAAGTTTATCTGATATCAGCAGTACGCACACCTCTAGGTCGCTTCGGAGGGAAGTTGCTAGATTTTTCAGCGGTGGAGTTGGGAGCCCATGTGATGGGAAGTGCAATGGCTCAGGCTAGAATACCTCAAGAGGCTTTAGATATCTATATCATGGGCAATGTGTTGAGAGCAGGACAAGGACAATTGCTGCCTCGCCAGGCTGCATTCAAGGCTGGTATTCCCGAAACGGTGAATGGGTATGCGCTCGATATGGTTTGCTCATCAGGGATGATGAGTCTGATTAATGCTATCAATCACATCAGGGTCGGGGATGCAGAACTGGTTCTGGCAGGGGGAATGGAATCCATGTCTCAGGCTGGGTTTTTTCTTTCCCACCGCGCTCGCTGGGGTTACAAATTTTTGCTCAAAGAACCAGAGCAGTTAACTGATATACTACTGTGTGATGGGCTAATAGATGCAACGACAAAAGAAAGCATGGGAGAACAAGCCGAACGGCTCGCAAAAGAGCACGGATTTAGCCGTTCTGAGTTAGATGAAGTAGCGTTATATTCCCAGCAGCGAGCAACCGCCGCCACAGAACGCGGTAGCTACCGTAATGAGATTGCCCCCATAGAAATTAAAACTAAAAAAGGTTCGCAAATAGTAGATCAAGATGAAGGGATTCGTGCTGATACGACCCTAGAAGGACTAAGTAAACTGCAACCTGCTTTTAAGCAAGAAGGAGTTTTAACTGCGGGAAATTGCAGCCAGCTTTCAGATGGAGCAGCAGCCGTAATTTTAGCTAGTTCCTCAGCGGTAGAACGGTACGGACTTCAACCCATAGTCAAGGTTCTCGGAGTAGCTTGGGAAGGGGGGGAGACTTGGCGCTTTCCTGAATATCCTGTCTATGCAGCGAAGAAGCTGTTAAACAAGATGCAGATGAAGCTGTCTGATTTTGACCTGTTTGAGAATAACGAAGCTTTTGCGATTAGCAATTTGCTTTTCAGCAAGATATTAGGAGTTGCTCACGACAAACTGAATGTTAACGGAGGTTCAATCGCTCTAGGGCATCCGATTGGCTCCTCGGGAACAAGAATCGTTGTTACTTTGCTCCACGCTCTCATAGAGTACGAAAAAACAAGGGGTTTAGCCGCTATTTGCCACGGGACTGGCGGGGGGACTGCCCTCGCATTTGAACGAGTATAGAAATCGGATATATTTTTGAGGAGCAGATATTAATGAAATCTCTCGGACTGGAAAATAAAGTTATTTTTGTGACTGGGGGCAGCAGAGGTATTGGAGCGGCAACGGTGGCTTTGCTTCAAGGGTTGGGAGCTCAAGTAGCTTATACCTATACCAATGTTGCTCACTGCCCTGAGGATAGCTATGCTATTAAAGCGGATGTATCTGACGGGGAAGCAATGGAAACAGCAGCCCAACAGGTGGAAGAGAAACTCGGACCAGTTTATGGAGTAGTAGCTAATGCAGGGATTACCAGAGATAACTTTTATGCCAAGCTGACCCCTGAAGATTGGGATGCTGTGATTAACGTAAACTTGAAGGGGGTTAACCATACCATTAAGCCCTTTATCTCGAGGATGTATGAGCGCAGCGAAGGTTCTATTGTTTGCCTCACTTCAATTTCGGGTGAAAGGGGAAACATTGGTCAGACTAACTACGGTGCTACCAAAGCAGCAGTAATCGGTCTAGTTAAGTGCCTAGCCAAAGAAGCTGCTCGTTATGGGGTGCGGGTCAACGCCATTGCTCCAGGATTTATTGATACTTCCATGACTGAAGCAATCCCTGACAAAGTTAGAGACAAAATTATCACCGAGATTCCTTTGCGTCGCTTTGGCAAACCAGAAGAGGTGGCTTGGGCGATCGCTTTTCTTCTCTCTCCCGTTGCTAGCAGCTATATTAGTGGGGAAGTAGTTAGAGTTAACGGAGCTTATCATACATAAGCTGGAGAGGAGCAATTTAGTTGGCATTAGACGATTAATCCTCTGGGTTTGATGGTCATAGTGGTCATCAGTTTACGGATTCCAAAGATTTAGAAAAATTAGCAAAACTTAAAGCTTTAAATCTTGAGAACATCAACGCAAAATTCAACAGAAAATGGCGAGGATTAATCGAAAAGTAATTAATCTAACTGGGGCAATCAACACTTCGGCGGCGCTCAGTGCAACGCATCTTTTTCAATTCCTTGGTTATCCAAGGCGGTCTCGGCTAATAGACAGTATTTCAAAAGATTATACTTTTTTATTCAAGTTTAATCGTGAAAAATTAGCCCAAAGCATTGATCTTCGGTAGGTTTCTCCGATTAAAAAAAAGTATTTGTAATCGGTTTCGTTCAAAAAAGGACAGATGGAAAAAGAACCTAGTAGCTCGAGTGAAATGACGAATCATCTGATCGATACCTGGGTCCAAACGGGAATCGAGATCCAGAAAAGTTGGTTTGACCAGATGTGTATCTTACAGACTGGCGAAATGATTGAAGATGTCTGGCGGCTTGAGGAGCATCAGGAGATCCTCAGCCGCTTTCTCAAACTCTCATTTAAAGCGGGGAAGGAGATCTTGCCCAATTTTGAAGCTGGTGAGGGCTGGCAACAGGTTATGAGCAAATATACAGAGCAGATGCGCGAGCGGCTCAGGGAATTTTCTGCGAGAACGAGCCAAACTACTCAAGACACAGCCCAATTGTGGCAGCTTTATATGAAGGAAACTCAGGAGTTGAGCCAAAATTGGACAACTGCCATGGAGTCATTCTTCAAACTGATGAGTAAAACGGGTAAGGGAACTGCAGCGCCCTGGATCGAGCTCAATAACCTCTATTGGAATTTATTGTATGGGAAAACCCCCCTGATGCAGAGTCCTCGTTTGGGACTGAACCGCGACTTCCATGGTAAAGCGCTGAGGGCTTTTGAAGCTTGGACAAATCTTTATCGAGCTAGTCTTAACTATCAACTGGTGCTAGGCGAGGTTCAGATTCGCGCTTTTGAGCAACTAATCGCCGAGTTAGTTGCTCTAGCAGAAAAAGGGGAAAAAGTCCAGGATTGGCAACAGTTTCAGCGGCTTTGGAGTCGCGTCGCTGACGAAGTATTTGAGGTGGAATTGGCAGCTGAAAACAACCTCAAGATTCGGGGTCATTTTCTCAATGCACTGAATACTTATCGGCTTTGCGGGCAAGAACTGATGGAATTGTGGCTCAAAACAATGAATCTACCTCTGCGCAGTGAAGTGGATGAAGTTCATCAAAATATCTATCATCTGCGTAAGGAGGTTAAAATGCTTAAACAAGCTTTAGCCAAATACGAAGCACAAGAGCAGCTAACCTTAGAGTTGTTTAAGGAGGTTCAGAGTTTGAAACAGGTTATTGTTCAATCCGAAGTTTCGCCCAATTGAGTAAGGAATCTTAAATGATCTATTTAAAATTTGGATAATTATGCTACCTTTTTTGACTCAGATAGGTCTTGAAGATGCTACCCATGAATATATTGAATTTACACAAAAAATACTTAAGGGTATCAAAAACTTAAGCCACCTGAAGGACACAGACATTGAAATTGGTGTTACTCCCAAAGAAGCAGTTTACCGAGAGGACAAGATAGTACTCTACCGCTTTCAACCCATAGTGGAACAACCTATTCCTTTGCTAATTATCTATGCTTTGGTCAATCGTCCTTTGATGGTGGATCTACAGGAGAATCGCTCTTTAGTTGCTAATTTGCTAAAACTGGGTTTAGATATCTACTTAATCGACTGGGGCTATCCTACCCGTGCTGACCGTTGGCTGACTCTTGACGATTACATTAATAATTATCTTGATAACTGTGTCGATGTAGTTAGAAAAAGGCATGGTTTGGAGAAGATTAACCTTTTAGGAATTTGTCAGGGGGGAACTTTTAGCCTCTGTTATAGCTCCATTTATCCAGAAAAGGTCAAGAATCTGATTGTGATGGTTACTCCTGTGGATTTTCACATCCCCAATGCGCTTCTCAATATCCGAGGGGGCTCTACTTTGGGTCCTGATGCACTAGACGTGGATCTGATGGTAGATGCTTTAGGAAATATTCCAGGCTATTTTCTCAACTTAGAATTTTTAATGCTAAAACCCCATCAGCTAGGAATCCAGAAATATCTTGACTTTCTGGACATCATGGAGAGTGAGGAGCAGATGCTAAACTTTTTGCGGATGGAAAAGTGGATCTTCGACAGCCCCGACCTGGCGGGGGAAGCTTACCGCCAGTTTCTCAAGGATTTCTACCAAAAGAATAGACTGATTCAAAACGAGATCCAGCTCGGGGATAAGCGAGTGGATCTGAAGAAGATCCGCATGCCAGTTTTGAACCTTTACGCTGAAAAAGATCATCTGGTACCGCCCCTATCCTCTTTGGCTTTAGAGAAGTACGTTTCTAGTAAAGATTATACGGTGCGCTCGTTCCCAGTTGGACACATCGGGATGTATGTCAGTGGTAAAGTGCAGCGGGATTTGCCACCTGCGATTGTTGATTGGCTAGCAACGCGATAGTAAAATTGTATTTTTTTATATTAAATACTCAATTAATAAATCCCCCACCTGATGGTAGGGGATTTAAGCTAATTACTTACAAAACTAGGCTGAATTTAACCGAACTTACCAGCCGTAGAAGCAATGAGGAAGGCGGCGTAGGTTAAGATATAACCCACAGTAAAGTGAGCTAAACCAACCAAACGAGCCTGAACAATAGATAGAGCAACGGGCTTGTCTTTCCAGCGAACTAGGTTAGCCAGAGGAGTGCGCTCGTGGGCCCAAACGATTGTTTCAATCAATTCTTGCCAGTAACCCCGCCAAGAGATGAGGAACATAAAACCAGTTGCCCAAACTAAGTGTCCGAAGAGGAACATCCAAGCCCAAACAGACAGGTTATTAGTCCCATAGGGGTTATAGCCGTTGATTAATTGAGCAGAGTTAGCCCAGAGATAGTCACGGAACCAACCCATTAGATAGGTAGAGTTCTCATTGAACTGAGCCACATTACCAGACCAGATACCGAGATGCTTCCAGTGCCAGTAGAAGGTGAGCCAACCCAAAGTGTTCAGCATCCAGAACATAGCTAGGTAGAAGGAATCCCATGCAGAGATATCGCAAGTACCGCCACGACCTGGGCCATCACAAGGGAAAGCAAAGCCGAAGTCTTTTTTATCGGGCATCAGCTTAGAACCACGAGCATCTAAAGCACCTTTAACCAAAATCAGGGTTGTGGTGTGCAGACCAAGAGCGATCGCATGGTGTACCAAGAAATCACCAGGGCCAATGGTCAAAAACAGAGAGTTTGTGCCGCTGTTAATTGCCTCTAGCCAGCCTGGTAGCCAGACGTTTGCGTAGTTTGGATATGCTGTATAAGCTACACTGTCTGCATTTGACAACAGGACATCGAAGCCATAGAGAGCTTTTCCTGAAGCTGCTTGTACAAACTGAGCAAATACAGGCTCAATCAGAATCTGCTTCTCTGGAGTCCCAAAAGCTACAACAACATCATTATGGACATACAGACCCAAGGTATGGAAACCAAGGAACAGAGACACCCAGCTCAAGTGAGAAATCAGGGCTTCTTTGTGTTCTAACATCCGAGCCAACACATTATCCTTGTTAGCTTCTGGATCATAGTCCCGTACAAAGAAGATTGCACCGTGAGCAAAAGCTCCTACCATCAAGAATCCTGCGATATACTGATGATGAGTATATAGTGCTGCTTGGGTTGTGTAATCCTTCGCTATAAAAGCATAGGGAGGTAAAGCATACATATGCTGTGCCACCAAGGAAGTAATTACCCCTAAGCTAGCCAGGGCCAAACCCAATTGGAAGTGCAGGGAATTGTTTATGGTGTCATAGAGACCCTTATGACCTGCTCCCAACTGTCCACCAAAAGGAGTACCTGATGGGGGATTGTGAGCGTTCAGTATCTCCTTAATGCTGTGACCGATACCGAAGTTTGTGCGGTACATATGACCAGCAACGATGAAGATTACGGCGATCGCCAGGTGGTGATGAGCCATATCTGTCAGCCACAGAGATTCTGTCTGAGGATGAAACCCACCGAGGAATGTCAAAATTGCTGTTCCTGCACCGTCAGCCGTGCTAAATACGTGGTTAGCTGTATCTGGGTTTTCAGCATACACTCCCCAATTCCCTGTAAAGAAAGGTTTTAACCCTGCTGGGTGAGGAGCTGTGGAAAGGAAGTTATCCCAACCCACGTGCTGTCCGCGAGATTCTGGAATTGCCACGTGTACCAAGTGACCTGTCCAAGCCAAAGAGCTTACACCAAATAGACCAGCCAAGTGGTGATTTAAGCGTGACTCTGCATTTTTAAACCAAGACAAGCTCGGACGGAACTTTGGTTGTAAGTGCAGCCAACCTGCGAACAGGAACACTGATGCCAGAATTAACAGGAACACTGAGCCCTGGTATAATTCCCCATTGGTTCTCATCCCAATGGTATAGAACCAGTGGTAAACCCCAGAGTAGGCTATGTCAACTGGATAAGAAGCCCCTGCTTGGGTGAACGCATCTACTGCTGCTTTGCCGAATTGGGGGTCCCAAATCGCGTGGGCAATGGGACGGATATTTAACGGATCTGTGATCCACTGCTCGAAGTTACCTTGCCAGGCCACGTGGAACAGGGTGCCCGATGTCCACAAAAAGATAATCGCGATATGGCCGAAGTGAGAAGCAAAAATCTTTTGATACAGATTTTCCTCCGTCATGCCATCGTGAGTCTCGAAATCGTGGGCGGTAGCAATCCCATACCAAATCCGACGAGTTGTCGGATCTTGAGCGAGATCCTGGCTAAATTTTGGGAATTTAGTTGCCATAGCTCTTTAGGAAATTCTCCTCTCTTTTAAATGAGGCTTAACAAAAAGTTTTAACTTCTTGTTTTGGTTTTCACCTGGAACCGAAGTTCCAGGCACTCAAGTTTTCAAATTGATTAATCTCAGGTCTTCATTCCCTGATGTTACCTTTTTTTTTCTTTAGCTTTATCCTACTGCGAGTATTCTCGCGAGGAAGAAAGCCCATGTTGTTACAATTCCTCCTAAGAGGTAGTGAGCTACGCCTACAGCCCGACCTTGAATAATGCTCAAAGCGCGGGGTTGAATTGCTGGAGCTACTCTTAGTTTATTATGCGCCCAAACGATTGACTCGATCAATTCTTGCCAGTAGCCGCGACCGCTAAAGAGGAACATCAAGCTAAAGGCGAAGATAAAGTGACCTGCCAAGAACATTATGCCGTAAGCAGACAGTGCTGATCCATAGGAGTTAATCACCTGAGCTGCTTGCGCCCAGAGGAAGTCCCGCAACCAACCATTGATGGTAATTGCACTTTGGGCAAAATTTCCTCCAGTTATGTGAGACACTGTCCCATCTGCCCCTACTGTTCCCCAGACATCTGATTGCATCTTCCAGCTAAAGTGGAAAATCACTACAGACAGTGAATTATACATCCAGAACAATCCGAGGAATACATGATCCCAACCTGATACCTGACAAGTACCGCCACGTCCTGGGCCATCGCAAGGGAAACGGAAGCCTAAGTTCATTTTATCTGGAATCAGACGAGAACTACGGGCATACAGTACTCCTTTCAGCAGAATCAGTACAGTTACGTGAATGGTAAAAGCATGGATATGGTGAACCATGAAGTCTGCTGTTCCCAGGGCGATGGGCATCATTGCCACTTTCCCGCCTACTGCTACTATCCCACCGCCAAAAGCATAGCTTACTGGCTCTATTGCGCTTGGTGCTGTTGTTCCTGGTGCTAAAGTATGCAGGTTTTGTACCCACTGGGCAAAAATTGGCTGGAGTTGAATCCCTGTATCTGAGAACATATCTTGAGGACGACCAAATGCTCGCATCGTATCGTTATGCACGTAGAGACCGAAGCTGTGGAAACCCAAGAAAATACATACCCAGTTCAGGTGGGAAATAATTGCATCTCTGTGACGCAGTACTCTGTCTAAGAGGTTGTCAACATTCTTCGCTGGGTCGTAGTCCCTGACCATGAATATTGCTCCGTGTGCGCCTGCTCCTACAATCAGGAATCCTCCAATCCACATATGGTGGGTGAACAGAGATATTTGCGTCCCGTAGTCTGTTGCCTGGTAGGGATAGGGAGGCATCGCGTACATATGCTGTGCCACTATTATGGTCAGTGACCCTAGCAATGCCAAGTTGATTGCCAACTGTGCGTGCCAAGAAGTTGTCAGGATTTCATATAAACCCTGGTGTCCTTTCCCAGTTAACGGTCCACGATGATTTTCCAGTATCTCCTTCATGCTGTGGCCAATGCCCCAGTTTGTCCTGTACATATGACCTGCGATGATAAACAACACCGCGATCGCCAAGTGATGGTGGGCTGTATCTGACAACCACAATCCACCTGTTACAGGATTCAAACCACCCTTAAAGGTCAAGAAGTCAGAATACACTCCCCAGTTCAATGTAAAGAAAGGTTTCAACCCTTCTGCAAAACTGGGATATAGTTCTACCATCTTGCTGCTATCCAGGATAAATTCGTGAGGCAGAGGAATATCTTCTGGTGCCACCCCAGCATCCAACAGCTTGTTTATTGGCAGAGATACGTGAATTTGGTGCCCTGCCCAACCCAACGAGCCTAGACCCAGTAACCCTGCCAAGTGGTGGTTCATCATTGACTCCACATTCTGGAACCATTCCAGTTTTGGAGCCCGTTTATGATAGTGGAACCAACCTGCAAATAGCATTAGGGCTGCCATTACCAAACCACCGATGGCGGTGCAGTATAGCTGATACTCGTTAGTTATTCCTGAAGCTCGCCAGAGCTGGAAGAAACCAGATGTTATCTGGATGCCATGGAAACCGCCGCCCACATCAGCGTTTAAAATGTCTTGTCCGACAATTGACCAGACTACTTGAGCGCTGGGCTTAATGTTTATGGGGTCTTTTAGCCACGCTTCATAGTTGGAGAACCGAGCGCCATGGAAATACATACCGCTCAACCAAACGAAAACTACTGCTAAGTGACCAAAGTGGGCGCTGAATATTTTCCGAGAAATATCTTCTAGGTCACTGGTCTGGCTATCAAAATCATGAACATCGGCGTGAAGGTTCCAAATCCAGGTGGTGGTTTTGGGCCCTCTTGCCAGGGTACGGTCGAAATGACCTGGTTTGCCCCACTTTTCAAATGAAGTAGGTACTGGATCTTTATCTACCGCTACCCTGACTTTCGCCTTTTTTTCTGGAGGACTAATTGTCATGAGGCTTCTCTTCTCTAGAAACGAACTTAGAACAGTTGACTTCTCCGCGTTTTAAAAAGACGCAGATTCTTATAGTAATTCGCAATCTAGGCTCAAGCCGTTGATTGCTCCAGCTTTTTTCGATATTTTCTCCATCAGGATTGATGTAGAGAATACCTATTTGGCGCAGCTCATATCGCCCTACACACCTTGACTTCGGCTTATGCCTAGCTGTATGCTTACTTTTTTTATTCAGCTATAGCCAGTTCGGAACACTGACTAGTTGCCTATTTGCCATCAAATTGTCATACTGACGATTCTTTGAATCCGTTGTTTCAATCTTGTTGCAGGAGTTACACCTACCATAGCGCGCAGTTCAACGTGTCGCTGATTTTCCCAGACTATAGCATAAATAAGAAAGTGGTTAAAACCTTTTTTCGCTAATAAGAAAGTGGTTAAAACCTTTTTCGCTCCACACCCACGCCTTGCTCATGGGTTGCTAACTCTCGCTCAGTTTATTACAGGTTTTTAATTTACCGCACTTAGTCCCTGGTTGTTCACCTCTGAACTAAGGCGTTAACTTGATATTAGATCTTATCGTTACTTTTTTTTCCTGGCAATTAACAATTCGTAAAATTTGGTTTACTTTTCATCCCCTATGACTGATGAGCCGCCCATTATCCCCCATTAGTGAATATCTCAACATTTTTCTTAACAAAACTAAATAATTAACCGCTTCACCCACCTGGCTGCTAGTCAAGGGATAATATCTTTATTGCCTGAAATCTAAGGAGAATCAAGTGTTAGGGAAGAATCATAGATTAAAAAAAATGAGAACAATTTGTTTATGTCTATTATTAATAGTGGTGAGTTTGGGTTTAATCAGTTGTGGCGATCGCCTTGAATCTACTGGGGATTCTCCATCTCCCCAACCACTAAAATCAAAACTTTCTGAGGTTGCTCCTCCCCCAGTTATTCGAGAACTTGCTCAGACTCTAGAAAGTTATCAGCCTCAAGTCTCTATCCTCTCTCCCAAATCCAATCAGTTACTCCAAGACACATCTGTTAACGTCCAGCTTCAAGTGCGGGATTTACCTCTATTTCAAAATGAAGCTCTCTCAATTGGCCCTCACCTCAATTTGATCCTCGATAATGAGCCATCTCGCCCTATCTATAATGTCAAAGACTCTTTTCTACTTGAAGATTTATCCCCAGGAACTCATAGTATTAGAGTATTTGCCTCTCGCCCCTGGGATGAAAGCTTTAAAAATGAAGGTGCTTATGACCAGGTGACTTTTCATATTTTTAGTAAAACGGAGGATAATAACCCCGATCTTTCTCAGCCTTTATTGACTTACAACAGTCCTCAAGGCACTTACGGAGCAGAGCCAATTTTGCTGGATTTTTATTTAACTAATGCTCCTCTCCACCTAGTTGCCCAGCAAAAGGAGGATGACCAGATTTCTGACTGGCGCATTCGCGCTACTATTAATGGTCAAAGTTTTCTCCTTGATAGCTGGCAACCAGTCTATTTGAAAGGTTTTAATGAGGGAAAAAACTGGGTACAGTTGGAATTCATTGATGAGGCGGGTAATAATATAAAAAATGTTTTTAATAATACTGTACGGGTGATTACCTATCAGCCCAATGGTGAGGATACTCTCTCAAAATTGGTTCGGGGTGAACTCTCCTTAGCAGTAGCTCGTGGGCTCGTCGATCCTAATTATCAACCACCCACTCCTCCTCTCGAAGAACCTCCCATAGTTGAACCTGAAACTCCAGTAGTAATTGAACCAGAAACAACTCAACCTGTTGAACCTGAAAGTCCAGTAGTAATTGAACCAGAAGCAACTCAACCTATTGAACCTGAAAGTCCAGTAGTAATTGAACCAGAAACAACTCAACCTATTGAACCTGAAACAGAAGCAAATGCACTTGAAGCAGAAATAACAACTAATGAGAGCGATCGCCTTAAGTAAGTACACTAACTTATCTGGTATTGCGTTGGTATTTACCCCCCTTTCCCTGCGGGCAGGGCTGTTTCATTTAAAAATTTAAGGCTTTTTAAAACCCTTAAAATCTAACGGTTTCAGGCTCAAATATTTGGCCTTTGTAGCCAATTTAAGTAGTTTAGCTTCAGCTTTTGTAACTCGTCAAAAAGTAGGAGGAACTCAGGCAACAGAGGGCGCGCGCTAAAGCGCAACTACGAGCAAAAAAAAAGTTAGTAGTTGCGCTCTTTGCGCCCTTTCAGCGTCATAAATATTGAAAAAAAAGTTAGTAGTTGCGCTTTAGCGCCCTTTCAATGGCCTGAGTATCTGCCCAAAAAAAGCCGAGTGTAGCTGGTGATACTGGGTATCCTAGCAGATCAGGCTAGTCTTGTGGCAAGCTGATGATAGCGCAATTTGGCAAATTGCCTGTTCGAGATCATCATTTCCCTGTCAGGAAATGTAAAAAAAGATTAAACTTTGACGAGGAGTGTTGGAGGAAAAAAGTGTTTAGACGATTAGCACAACAGCATCGTGAGTTTGTGAGGGACTTGGTAATGAATCTGAAGGCTCTAGCCATAGTCTTAGAAAACAGGGGTTATATAGCTTCCTGCTATACCTGTGGCAACGAAATGAATAGTGCCTCATTTATGGTGAGCTTAAAAGATAACCACTTAATTCGCTTTTTAGTCTCGGATTACGGAATCACCTGGACAGAAATGCGCGATGAAAGGGAATTGATGAAATTAGAAGGAGCCGAGGCGATCGGCCAGCTACAGGATCTGGCTGACATAGTTAAGTATCAATTTCAACTACAAAAAGCTGAATCTCAAAACAATCAGGTTTATTTACCCAATAAAAAACCAGTTATTCGGAGTTGATGGTTGAAGTGATAACTGATAACTGATAACTGGTTGAACTTGTGAACAATCAAGAATGAACTGATAACTGGTTAGTGATTAGTAAGTTACCTTACTCATCCTCAGCGAAAACAAAGCGATATAATTCGCTAGGATCTGGCTCTGAACTGTTTTCAGCAAACTTCACAGCCGCATCAATTTCAGCTTGAATTTTGCGGTCTATCTCTTTGAGTTCATTTTGAACACACAGGTTTTGCTCAAGGAGGTAAGCAGCTAATTTTTCAATGGGATCACGTCCGCTCCAGAATTGTTTTTCATCTGTAGAACGAAGTTCGTCGGGATCGGCGAGGGAGTGACCACGGAAGCGATAGGTAAGAGCTTCAACCAGAGTGGGGCCTTCCCCAGCACGGGCGCGAGCCACTGCTTCACGAGCAACACTATGGACTGCGAGAACATCCATCCCGTCAACTTCCACTCCTGGCATTCCAAAAACACTAGCTTTTTTGTAAATTTCAGGCTCAGAAGTTGCCCGCTCATGGGCCATCCCGATCGCCCACTTATTATTTTCTACCACATAAATTATGGGCAATTGCCAAAGGGCTGCCATGTTCAAACATTCAAAAAATTGACCATTGTTACTCGCACCGTCCCCAAAAAAGCAAACAGTTACTTGATCCGCATTGGGATCTCCTAAAGCATCTCGGCGATATTTGCTTTGAAATGCTGCTCCTGTCGCCACAGGAATACCTTCTGCCACAAAAGCATAGCCACCTAAGAAATGATGTGGAGCAGAAAAGATATGCATCGAACCACCGCGCCCCTTGCTACAACCAGTTGCTTTGCCAAATAACTCAGCCATCACTTCTTTGGCAGGTACGCCAGCACTGAGAGCATGAACATGGTCACGATAAGTACTGCAAACATAATCGTAATCAGTGCGGAGAGCTTTCACCATGCCGCTAGAAACAGCCTCTTGACCGTTATACAGATGGACAAAACCAAACATTTTGCCTCTATAATACATTTCAGCACACTTATCTTCAAACAAGCGTCCAAGAACCATATCTTGATAAAGAATCAATCCTTCCTCTTTCGTAATCTGAGCCGCAGCAGTGTTAAATTCAGGGAGAGTTCTTTCGGAAACCATAAGCTATGTAGGATATAAAGTGAATAAAAACTAAAACTGAGTAAAATTAGAACAGACAGATACCAGTTTGCTACTTTTGAGCGCAAAAACAGCAAAAATAGTTTAAGATTAAACAGGGTAATTTGGCGAGCTAGATGGTTAACTTTTAAAAGGGGACTGACCCAGTATTTAACTATGGCAGCGCCACAATGGTGGTAAAAATTAAGGAAAATAATCAACTTTCTAGTCTTCCAAGGAAACCCGCTTTTAAGAGCTATGATTATCTAACTATACTTTAATTACTCTGCTGTAGGAAACGAACCTGTGGGAATTCCTCTAGATTATTACAGAATTTTGGGTGTGCCAATTCAGGCAACAGATGAGCAGGTGAGTCAAGCTTATCGCGATCGCGCTGACCAACTGCCTCGCCGTGAGTATAGTGAATTAGCAATTAAAGCTCGTAAACAACTGCTTGACGAGGCTTATGAGATTCTATCAGACTCGGAAAGGCGTAGTGAATATAATGCAAAATTTTTGGAGCAGGCAGAGCAGTTAGAAACAAATGATGAACTCCAAAAAGAATTAGTCGTAGCCAAAAAGACTCCCAAAACAGATCCCAATAGCCTCTTAATCAAAATCTCGGTGGAGCAGTTTCCTGGGGCGATGCTAATTTTGCAAGAACTTGGAGAATATGAACAGGTTCTCCAACTAGCACCTCCTTATCTGAGTGACCTGAAAAATAACAAAACTGCAGGCATCGATAATGTTAAAGAACAGCAGTTGGCAAATGATGTGATTTTAACTATGGCTCTGGCAACTCTAGAATTAGGGAGGGAAAAATGGCAACAACAAGAGTATGAAAATGCAGCATCTTCTTTACAAATAGGGCTAGATTTGCTATTACAGTCAGAAAAGTTTACTAGCATTCAAGAAGAAATCACGGCAGATTTATATAAGTTGCGACCATACCGCATTTTGGATCTATTAGACAACACAAAAGGAGAAGAAAGACGTTTGGGGTTGCACTTACTCAAAGAGATGCTAGCACAACGTCAGGGAATTGATGGCAAGGGAGAGGATCATTCGGGTTTAAATATTGATGATTTTCTGCGTTTTATTCAGCAGATACGCAGCTATTTAACGGTAGCAGAACAGCAGGAATTGTTTGAAGTTGAAGCCGAGCGTCCCTCGGCAGTGGGAACTTACCTGGCAGTTTATGCTCTTTTAGCTAGAGGCTTTGTGGAGAAACAACCAGCTTTAATTGTGCGTGGGCAAGAAATGCTGCGGCAATTGGGAAAATGTCAGGATGTTTATTTGGAGGAATCTATCTGTGCTTTGTTGTTAGGACAGACAGCAGAGTGTAGTGAATTACTACAAAAGAGCAAGGAACAGGAAGCTTTGACATTTATTCGGAAAAATTCTCAGGGTTCACCAGATTTATTACCTGGTTTGTGTTTATATACGGAAAGATGGCTAACAACTGAAGTATTTAAACATTTTCGAGATTTGGCAAAGGAGCAAGCATCTTTAAAAAAATACTTTGCAGAGCGTCAGGTACAGATTTATTTAGAAAAGTTGGCAGGAGAAACAAGTTCACAATCTCATTTTGTAACAGAAAAACAGCAGAGTGAAAAAACAACAGAAAGGGAAAATTATCCCACACTGTTTTTCCAAAAGAGCAAAAATACTAGCAATGAGCAAAGCCCAAATAAAAATCCTGAGCAATATGCCTATGATCAATTTTCTCAACAGGATGTTTCGGTAAAAAGTGCAGAGAATAATACAAATTTGACTTCTCCCGTAGGCTCTTTTGCTTTGAGCAATACTCAAGAAGAAAACCGTAAAGAATATAAGAAAAATTTCGTGGAAACAAAATCATATCGTAAGTCGGATAAGAGTGAATCTCGCCGCCGAAAAAGTGGAAGAAGACAAGGTAATGTTCTGAGAACAACCTCAAAAATTGACCAACAAATACCGATGAGTAAGCGCAGTAATGTGCGAAAACGGAGGTCAAGCAAGGCAACGTTGTCTAATCAAACAAAACGCATTGTATTTTTGGGATTGATGCTGCTTGCTTTCCTCTTATTGTTGAGAGGAATAATGAATGTTTTTAAGCGGGAAGAAGGTTTGCTGATTGGTTTAAATCAGCCGCCGCTAGAAATTCCTCAGCCAGAAATTCAGCCAGAGGTTTCCTCCGCCGTTGAAAATCCAGAAAATACAGAAAGTATTAATGAGCTGAATAATGAAATAGCAGTGCAGGTAATTACAAATTGGCTAAGTACTAAGTCGAGAGCTTTGGGTTCTGAGGGGAAGGTTGAGGAATTAAAATCAGTGTTAGCACAGCCTATTTTAGTACGCTGGGAATCCTTGGGTAAAGCTATGAAGGAAAGTAATTCTTATTGGCAATATGAACATCCGTTAATTGAAGTAAGAGCAGTGAAAATTAATGAGGGAGAGCCTACAAAAGCAACGGTGGAAGCAAAAGTAAGAGAAATTGGGAATTATTATGAAAATGGACAATTAAATCCAGCTAAGTTTTATGATAGTAGCTTGGTTTTATCTTACAAATTGGTATATAAAGAAGGGTGGCTGATTGAAAATATTGATATTTTGGAAAGGTTATAAGAGAAAAAAGTTAAGTTGTTTGAGAGCGAGCTGCTTCTAATAAAAGGCGTTGTTCGGCACGGGCGATCGCTTGATAGGTTTTTGCTACTGCTAGGGGTTCAACGGAAATGGCAGTAATTCCCCATTTAATTAGTTGCTCGATGAGTTCAGGATGATCTACTGGAGCTTGACCACAAATTGAACAGGGAATACCTGCATCTTTGGCTAATTCAATTAACTGTTTGATGGCTTTTAAAATGGCAGGATGACGGGCATTGAATCCTGGAAGTGGTAAATTTCTTTCAACTCCTAAAAGTAACTCACATAAATCATTTGTGCCAATGGCTATGCCCTGTACTCCTGCGCGAACATATTCGGGAAGCTGGAAAATAACAGAAGGAACTTCGGCCATAATCCAGAGTTGAAAAGAGTGGAATTTATTTAAGCCGAATTGTTCAACACTTTGGCGACAAAAAGTAAACTCCTCCACACTGCGCACAAAGGGTAAAATGAGGTTAAGATTATTGAAGCCAGCAGCAAAAACAGCGGCGATCGCTTCTAATTCTAAGTAAAAAAAAGTTGGATCTAAGAGATAGTTTTGGGTTCCTCTGGCCTTCAGAATTTGCTGGGAAGAAAATTGGGGTTGGCAATCGTAAGAACGATAAAATACAGGTCTGGGAGCAAAAGCGGCAGTAAACTGGCACATTAACTCAATTAAATGGTCCAGTAATGTTAATTTTTTTGCGCCAAAAAGCCACTCTTCTAGGGGTTGAGATGAGAGCAAATCTAATAACATTAATTCAGCACGAATTAACCCTACTCCATCTACAGGTAGTTGGGCAGCACTGTTAATTGAACTAGGTTGACTTAAGTTTACTAACAGTTGAGTCCCAAAGGGATAATTGGGGAAAAAAGAAGAAGTGGGAGTTTCCTTGGGGGCGAGATATTCTTCTTTTCCTTGTGGAAGGGGATAAAAAAAACCGCGATCGCCATTGAGTAACACAGATTCTCCATTTTGAATTAAAGTAGTAGCATCTTTAGCCCCGACAATGGCAGGAATACCCAATTCTCGCGCAATAATTGCAGCGTGGCTAGTTATTCCCCCTTTTTCGGCGATCACACCCGCAGCTTTTTTGAGTAATGGTAAGCAATGGGGAGTAATTTCTTTAGTTATTAAAATACTTCCTGATGAATCAACTAATTCCAGATTGGAATCAGCTAAAACTTGAGCTGGGGCGATCGCTACTCCTGGTGAAGCGGCTAATCCTTTGAATAATTTTTGTTTCATCAAGGGTTTCCTGGTGGGGGAAAAATGAGGATAAAATTGATTAATATACAATTGTGGTGTTTTTTCCTCGTCGGCGAGAAATGTCCATTCAATTGTTCCCATATCTGCTAGCTTTTCAGTTAGTTTAATTAATTGATTGGCAGAATCTTGATCTAGGGCATATTGTGTCTGTTGTTCCTCACTCAGTAAGATAGTTTCTAGACAGGTTTGGTGGAAATCTGTTGATTTGGCTTCAGCTTTTAAACCATAAGCAAGAGGTTTATTGCCCAATTGTTGCACTTCTACTTTTCCTGTTGAGCGATTTATTTGATAGTAATCTGGTGATACCTCGCCGCTGATGATACTATGTCCCAATCCCCAGGTAGCCTGAATGTAAATATGATTATCATCAAGTGCTACTGTTCCTGAAACTCTAGCTGCGGCAATTGGTTGGACTAAAAGAGCTAAAATTGGCTGTTCGATTGGGATTTTTGCTTTTTGGCAGTAAAACAAGTTTCTAGCACGGAATAACTCTGCCCAAGTCAGTTTAACTGCCATTGACAGAGCTTCTCGCTCGCATAAGCAAACTTGAGCAGGGAGTAAACCTGCCATTACTGGGTAAGGTAAAGTCAGAGAAGAGCGCAAAATGAGGGTGGGAGAATTTAATTTCAGAGCGGCCGAGAAGATTTCTTGCTCCCATTCGGGGGGTAAAGGTGTCTCAATCATCTTTTGACGGATTTTTTGAGCTACCGTTTGTAAAACATGATAATTGTCTGGATCTAAATGGAGCGCTGAGTGGGGAAAATCAGCCAGCAGGGATTCAGACTTGCCGATAATTTTGAGAAATTGCCTGAGTATGGAGGCATTTATGGCAAAACCTGGGAGAATGGGATAACCGTTTTGCTGCATCCAACTCAAAGCAAAGGCTTTCTCTCCCACAAGGAAACGTTCTTCTGCTTGAATCTGATCGAGCCAATAAATTTTGTTCACAATAATGAGTACTGGATAGCTGCTTAATACTACCCAAACTTGCTCTAAGCGCCTGTTGAGATTAAGTTTACTCCTTTTGTCAAGTCTTTTTTACAATTCTTGATGTTGGAATCACAGAATGAGACCTTCTCGGCATAGCATAGAATTAGGGAATGTGGGAGAAAAAGGAAAAATGACAGTAAAGTTACGCAAACCGATTTTATTGGGTGGAATTAGTCTTTCTTTTGGACTGTGGTTGTGGCAAAATTTCGGGCAGTCTATCTTAGAGGTGGGAGAGTTAAGTGTGGTAGGGGCGATCGCTCTTGGGACTGGTTGGTGGTATGTTCAACAAAAATTAAGTAAACCTCAACTCTCTCCCACAGTTTTATTACCCTTGAATCAAGAAAAAGTAGCCAAGGCGATCGCTTTAGCTCAAAATACTATAACTTCTTTGGAAATAGAAGCACCAGCGCAAGATTGCTGTGGGTTAAAACAACAGTTAGCTGCTTTACCAGCATTGTGCAAACGCCAAACATTACAAATAGCTGTGACTGGGGGGAAAAAAGTGGGGAAAACTACTTTGATTCAATTACTAGAAAATGCAGCCAATATTTGCCTGGTGGAAACCCCCGCCCTATTTACCGCAACAGATACCCAGGAAAAAACAGCTTTAAAATTAGCTACTGCTGCTGATTTAGTCTTGTTTATGGTTACAGGAGATTTGACTGAATCAGAATGGCAAGTTTTACAGCAACTGGTGGCGGAACATCAGCAAATAATTTTAATTTTGAATAAGCAAGATCAGTATGTGCCAGAAGAAAGAGCTGTTATTTGGCAACAGTTGAAATCCCGAGTCAAGGAAATAATTCCCGCGGCAAATATTGTGGCAATTGCTGCTGCTCCTACTGGGGTAAAAGTCCGTCAACATCAAATAGATGGAGCGACAAAAGAATGGATGGAAAAACAAGGCTCAGAGTTAGGGAATTTAGGCGATCGCTTGTCAGAAATTCTCACAAAAGAGAAAGAGCAGTTACTTTTGGGAACTACTTGGCGAACAGCAATTAAACTGGAACAAGAGGCTAAGAATATTTTAAACGCGGTTAGAAAAGTCCGCGCTCTGCCAATGATAGAAAAATATCAATGGTTGGCTGCTATTTCGACTTTTGCTAACCCAGTAGCTGCCCTGGATTTATTAGCAACTGCTGCAATAAATACCCAGATGCTAGTAGATTTAAGTGGAATTTATCAACAAAAATTATCTCTGTCTCAAGGACAAACAGGCTCGGTTACTATTGCTAAATTGATGGTACAATTGGGGTTAGTGGAACTTTCTACTCAAACAATTGGCAGTATTCTTAAAACTAACGCAATTACCTACGTGGCTGGGGCAACAGTTCAGGGTGTAAGTGCAGCTTATCTCACTCGTATAGCAGGGTTGAGTTTGATAGAATATTTCCAAGAACAAGAAACTTGTACTGAAGGGTTTAATCTGGAAAAATTGGGAGCAAAACTGCAAAAAGTGTTTCAAGAAAACCAAAGAACAGCATTTTTACAAGGTTTTATTCAACAAGCTTTAACTAAGTTAACTCCTAACAAAAATATAATGGTTGATGGTTGATGGTTGATGGTTGATGGTCTTCCATGAAGAATCATTAGACATACTCCATTAACTAAGTAGATAAGCTTGCATTATTTACACAATTTCTTACGGGGCGGGTTTAGCCTTGATCTTTGTGAGCAATTGAGCAAAAAATCAAAACCCGCCCGAACCTGCGGTAATTAATTTTGTGCGACCACTTATAACTTCGATAAGAGTTGATTGGGACAATAGTCAAGTGTATTAAAGTAAGAAAATATTTTAACTATCCATTGACTTGCTATATGAACGATGAACAATTAACAATGAACAGAAATGAAGATTATGGGGTTAAGTAATAGTTTAATTTTGTTGTTGATCTTAGGAATTGCGTTCACAGGATGTAATATTAATGTCGAAAATCAACAAGATACCCAGTCTTTACAAGAAGAAAGAAAAATTATTCCCGTAAATGTAGCGATCGCAAGTGAAGGAACTCTAGAAACGGCAATCGAGTATATAGGAGATACAGTACCAGTGCAAACAATTTCACTGCGATCGCAAGTAGAAGGAAAACTGCTCAATCTGAATGTAGATGTAGGCGATCGGGTTGAAAAAGGGCAAATCCTGGGCCAAATAAATGATACATTATTAAGTGCTACAGTGAATCAAGCAGAAAATAATCTTGTTGTTTTACAATCCGAATTAGCCCGTGCTGAAGCAGAAGTAGCAGCAGCAAATAGTGAATTTGAAAGCGCAAAAGCAGAATTTGAGCAAGCAGAAAATGATGCAGCAAGATATAGCCAACTAGCTGAAGAAGGGGCTATTTCTCGACAAGAAGCAGAATCATTTCAAACCGCAGCAAAAGTTGCGCAACAGAAAATGTTGACCACCCAAAAGCAAATTATCATAGAAGAGGAAGCAGTAGGAGCAGTAAGGGGGAGAATAGCAGCCCAAAAAGCTTTAATTAGCCAAGAAAAAGAGCGTCAAAGTTATGCTAGTTTAATTTCTCCCGTTACAGGAGTAGTTTTAGAAAGAGCAAATGATCCTGGAGATTTAATTAGCCCTGGAGCAGAAGTTCTCAAATTAGGAGATTTTAGCCAGATTAAGGTGATTGTACCCGTATCAGAATTAGATGTGTCAAAGATAAAAATGGGACAGGCAGTAGAAGTAAAATTAGATGCCCTTGTCTATGATTCTTTGACAGGAAATGTCAGCAGCATTTCTCCTGTAGCTGATGCAACAACTCGTCAAATAAAAGTAGAAGTGATAATTCCTAATTATAATAATCAGATTAGTAGCGGACTGTTGGCAAGAGTCAAGTTTCAGACAGAGGAAAAGGCTAAAATAATTATTCCCTCATCAGCAGTTTTAGCAGGAGAAAATGAAACAACAGTTTTTGTGATTTTGCATGAAAAAGATGGAGAAGCACAGGTAGAAGCAAGAAAAGTTACCATCGGAAAAAGTGTTAATGGTAAAGTAGAAATAGTATCTGGGATTGAAGCGGGAGAAAGATTTGTGGTAAATAGTGGTACAGGATTAAAAGATGGCGATCGCGTTGGGTTAAGTATTTTAAGTAAGTAGGCAAAATTATTTATACAATAGACATGAGTGCGAAACTAAAACCAAAATCAATTTTTATATTTATTTCATGTAAAACTCTCCCTACTCCCTACTCCCTACTCCCTACTAATAGAATGCATGCAAAAAGTCTAATTTCTTACGGGGCGGGCCAGCGGGATAACCTATGTTGCACAACAAAAATTGATTGTTCAAAACCCGCCCTCACCCATGTAATTAATTTTGTCTAATTACTTATCTAATTAGTTTTTAACATAACAAAGGAAAATCTTGATCTCATTGCCCGCCCACTCCCTAGTTATTAGTTAATTATCAATTAACCATCAATCATCAACCAATAGTGACATACAAAAATCTAAAACTTTGCTATAGTAAAGAAAGAGTTGTAAGGGACAATCATCCAAATGGTTGGAGACAAAGGGTTTAAACCCCTTGTCCATGTCAATACTAATATGCTAGAAAAAAGACAAGGAGAGAAAAATGAGCAAATTTTCCAGGGAAGTAAAAAACCAAGCCACAATCTTAGGCAGCTTTGTGGCTATATTTTGGATTCTCGAAATCATTGATCAATTTGTTTTCAAAGGTGCCCTCGATAGATTTGGGATTATTCCCCATAATTTCATGGGTTTAAGGGGGATTTTGTTGGCTCCTTTTCTACACGGCGGTTTTACCCATCTTATTGCCAATACTATACCCTTTCTCACCCTGGGTTGGTTGGTCATGCTCCAAGAAACCAGCGACTTTTTTATAGTTACCATCATCACCATGTTGGTTGGGGGGTTAGGAGTTTGGTTATTTGCTCCACCAGCATCAATTCACATTGGCGCAAGTATTCTGATTTTTGGGTATCTGGGTTTTCTGCTCTTCCGCGGATTTTTTCAACGTAACTTACCTTCAATCTTTTTATCATTAATTGTTGGTTTTCTTTACGGTGGTTTAGTTTGGGGAGTTTTCCCCTCACAACCAGGAATTTCTTGGCAGGGCCATTTATTTGGTTTCCTCGGTGGGGTGATTGCTGCTAGAATGATTGCCAAGAAACTGTGAACTGTTACCCATGCACTGTTACCACTGATAACTGACCACTTTAAAACTGATAATTGATAATTGATAATTGTATGGAAAATATTGGTAAACTAATCAATCAATTGACTTCTTTTGACAAACTGTTAAATGAAACGGAATTTCTCGCCCCTTGTGTAGCAGGAGGTTTGATAGAAATATCAGTAGATGACATTGTTTATCAATTAACTCCCCAACCACCAGATTTTACAGGTTGGGGCATATTTAAACCACTGAATGCTAAAGTAGCTGAGTTAGTAGGCAAACCCACACTCTCCCCAATAACTGAATACCTCAACTTCCTCCAACCTTTTAATTTACAACTCGCCTATCCGTTGCAGGGAAAAACCTGGTTAGCTTACCCAATAAATGAAGCTGGAAATCTTCAACCAGTACCCGTGCATTTAGTCACAGAAGGCGCTGCTAATCAGCAAATTATTGCCCGTTATGATACTCATAATTGGTGGTTTGAAAAAATAGATGATTCCCCACAAACTCTAACTAGAAAAATACCAACAGAAAATATTAACTTTCCAGGAATAACAGCAGAAGTAATCAGTTATGGGATATGTTTAGAAAAAGGCGAAGACAATTTCAATTTACCATCTTTTATGAGGGAAAAACAATGAGGATTTTTATGAGGGTTTAGCTATCTTTAAATCCTTGCATATTTTGCCTACCAAAAACTCATTAATTTCTCTATGTTTTGGGATTGCTGATACTTTCTGCTCTTGACGATTAACATAGATAGTGTGATTACCACTCCCACGCAATAACTCACACCCATGCTCCTCCAAATAGCGGATGAGATCGCGTCTTTTCATGATTGATTCAAGAGCAATGGTTCTTTAATAAATTCTTTACCATGCAGCAACTCCTCAGCTAGAATACGATTAGCTTCTAGCACTAACATAACAGCTTCCTGTAGATTAGCCCTTGCTTCTTCTAGAGTTGCACCTTGAGTATTTGCTCCTGGTAACTCCTCAACAAAACCGATATAACCTTCTGGTACTTTTTGAAATATTGCTGTTAGCTGCATCACTGTTTCCTCTGATTAATTATTAATCATAATCTTAGCAATGATTTTTGCTCCAGGAGATGAGGGGGCGCGCTTTGCGCAACTACTAACTTTTTTTTGCTCGTAGTTGCGCTTTAGCGCGCGCCCTCTGTTGATTAATTATTAATCATAATCTTAGCAATGATTTTTGCTCCAGGAGATGAAAGGGCGCGCTTTGCGCAACTACTAACTTTTTTTTTGCTCGTAGTTGCGCTTGAGCGCGCGCTCTCTGTTGATTAATTATTAATCATAATCTTAGCAATGATTTTTGCTCCAGGAGATGAAAGGGCGCGCTTTGCGCAACTACTAACTTTTTTTTTGCTCGTAGTTGCGCTTGAGCGCGCGCTCTCTGTTGCCTGAGTTCCTCCTACTTTTTTACGAGTTACAAAAGCTGAAGCTCAACTACTTAAATTGCCTACAAAGGCCAAATATTTGAGCCTGAAACCGTTAGATTTTAAGGGTTTTAAAAAGCCTTAAATTTTTAAATGAAACTGCCCTGCCCGCCGGGAAAGGGGGGCTGCTTTGTGTTATGCTTGCAATGGATTATTATGAAAGGGCGCGCTTTGCGCAACTACTAAGTTTTTCTTCAATATTTATGATGATGAAAGGGCGCGCTAAAGCGCAACTACTAAGTTTTTCTTCAATATTTATGATGATGAAAGGGCGCGCTTTGCGCAACTACTAAGTTTTTCTTCAATATTTATGATGATGAAAGGGCGCGCTTTGCGCAACTACTAACTTTTTTTTGCTCGTAGTTGCGCTTGAGCGCGCGCCCTCTGTTGCCTGAGTTCCTCCTACTTTTTTACGAGTTACAAAAGCTGAAGCTCAACTACTTAAATTGGCTACAAAGGCCAAATATTTGAGCCTGAAACCGTTAGATTTTAAGGGTTTTAAAAAGCCTTAAATTTTTAAATGAAACAGCCCTG
>JADQBC010000066.1 GCA_016903655.1 Gomphosphaeria aponina SAG 52.96 = DSM 107014 | reverse complement strand
TCTTTTCACCACGATCCACTGCTTCAACGGCTTTTTGTCTTATGTCATTACTGTAAGGAGCTGGCATAATTTGAATCCTTTAAATTTTTTGTTCTTTTTTATCTTTATTATATCCTAACCATCTCCCTCTTTGCTATATTAGGGTTGAGAAGGGCGCTTTGCCCTTACTACGATGGCCGCAGGCCTTGCCCCTTGGGCAAGCGAGTTTAATTTTATTTTCTGGAGATGTCTAATGCAAGCTTATCTACTTACCAACCATCAACCATCAACCATCAACTATCAACTATCAACCATCAACCATATTTAATCAGATACTCTTTAAATAAGTCTCCTCTTTCATCAAAAGTATTGAATAACCAACGGGTTCGAGGAGAAGCAGGAGAAAATAAACAAACTGTACCAACTGATGCAGTTTGATAGACTATTTTGATTGCCTCTTCCATCGAGGTTACATCGTATTTTTGGGGTCGCTTATGTGGACTAGCTTTACATACTGCTTCCCAAATTTTATTTCCTGTTTCTGGAAAGAGAATTAGAGTTTTGATAGATTTATTGATGATGTAAGTTCCTAATTCTGCAAAATCAAGACCTCGATCATGTCCCCCAGCAATCAATGTTTCTACTTTTTCTAAGGCGGCGATCGCATTAATTGTTGCTTGGGGAATTGTAGCAATTGAGTCATCATAAAATTTAATGCCTTTATATTCCCCAACAAATTCTAACCGATGTCTGAGGGGTTTAAATTCTCTAATTGCTTCAGCAATATATGTTAGCGGTACATCTAAAATTGTTCCTACTGTTGTTGCGGCTAGAATATTTTCTAAATTAGCAGCTCCAATCAAAGGAATGTCTTTAATTGAAATAACTTGTTGTTTAATTCCATCTTTACAAGTAACAATATAGCCATCTTCTATGTAGGAATTGTAATGATAATGTGCTGTTTTTTCTGGAGAAAAATAGATTTTTTTGGCAGCAGTTTTAGCCAGCAGCAACAAGACAGTTGAATGATTAGGATTAGCAATGATAAAATCTTTCTCAGTTTGATATCTCAGGATATTTTCTTTAGCAGCTATGTAATTCTCAAATCCTCCATGATAATCTAAATGTTCTGGTACAATATTGAGAAGAACAGATATATGTGGGCTAGATTTTAGATCAAACAATTGGTAACTGGAAAGCTCTAAAACAAAAATAGTATTCTCGTTACTATCTGCTAAATAATCTAGTGCTGGTTTGCCAATATTGCCTGCTAATTTTACGTCAGCATAATGCTTACTCAAAATATTAAAAATGAGAGTAGAGGTGGTGCTTTTCCCTTTTGTCCCCGTAATACCTATTATAGTACCCCGACCTTGGGACAGAAAAATATTAGTTGCTGATGTTACTTGTTTTCCTTGATTTATGGCTGCTTGTATTTCTGGAGTTAGTAAAGTTATGCCTGGGGAACGTACAATTACATCATATTCAGCAATAAAGGATAAATAATTTGAACCAGTATGAATTTTTGTTGCAGTAGAATCAAGACAGTCTTTAACTTCCTGAAAATCCGCAATACCGATAATTTTGTCAGGGTGTTTTTCTCGCAAGTATTTATGAGTACTTTTCCCTTCTTGTCCATAGCCAAGAATTAAAACTGATTTTCCTTTTATTTCTTCCATTTTTCCAGTTTTGTAGTAATCGCAGTTTTGTAGTAATCGCTTCAGCGATTAGTTTTGTAGTAATCGCTTCAGCGATTAGTTTTATAGTTAATCAACCACCAACAATTAATATCACATTAATTGAGGTTTTTTCTCAAAAGATTTTCATGTTCTGGTGGTAAATAATGATGCTCACTCCATTGATTAAGAATTTTCTGCCAGGACAAGAATTTATGAGCTTGTGAAATCTCTTGATTAGCCAATTCAATAATATCAGGTATTGCTTGATTCATTGCTTGATATTTTTGAGAACTCATAGCGAGAGCAAGTCTTGATTCTTCAACTGTACCTACACATTCAAAAGGTTTATGTGTACCTATACCAGCAACAGCTTTAAAAGCAGTTTGAATTTCTGGTTTTAGATAAAGGTCTTCTCCAAAAATGTCAATTGTATGCTCATAAGGTAAAAAATTAAAGAGGGATAAATAAACAAAAGCACATTTGGGACATTTTCGACACCATGAATCTTTTTTCTGATTAACATTACAACTACGAAAAGATAAATGATGGCTGGTAAATTGAGCAAAAATTTTAGCAATTTGTAAATCTAATAGAGGACGGAGAAAACTAAAATAATTTACTGACGAGGTTAAATATTTGCCACAATATTCTCTAAACCTTGTTTCAAACCGAAAACCCTTGGAGTATTGATGATTTATTTGCAGTTCGTGAAAAATAGTATTTTGTTCATCTGCACTGTTTTCATTAGAAGCAATTACATTTTCATAACCGTATAAATCCGCAATTAATGTACCTAAAAACGCCAAATAAGCAGAAAATGGAGTATGTCCGTTTAAATATCCAGCTTGATTTAACTCAATTAATAAGGGATCAATAGTTCTTTTAACAATTAAAGGAGGTTGATACCCAGCAATTTTAATACTATCAATAGCTGCTCTTGTGGGGTTAAGAATTAATGTCCCTTTTCTGTTTGGTGACTCTTTGAGAATTTCTAGAGTTACCGAAGAATCTTTCCCTCCTGCAACTAGAATTAAATCTCCATTATTCTTATTGTTTGGGAGTAAATTATGGCTCGTTGTAGCTGTTGTTGAGCAAGTAATAGTCAGAAAATCTTGAGCTGTAAAGTCAAGATTATTAGTATAATAAAACTCTCCTAAACCATAAATGAAAAGGTCATGCAGCCAATCAATTTGTTCTTGATTAATGTAACCAGCATCTATAATTATTTCTGGAGAACAAGTAGCTTTCCAATAACTAATTAATTCAATTAATCCTAGATGGAAGATATAATTTTCTAGTTGCTTTATTTCGAGCTTTCTATCAATAGGTATAACAACCGCTGGCCTGAAAGTTATATCAGGTTCTAAGAAAAACTTAAAGGTAACTCTGAGCTGCTGTTCAACTATTTGATAGTTATACTTTTGATAAAGTAATCGTGGATGTTTTTTGCGTAGCTGATTAATCATAGTTGATGGTTGATAGTTGATGGTTGATGGTTGATGGTTGATAAGCAAAATTATTTACACAATAGACATGAGTGCGAAACTAAAACCAAAATCAATTTTTATATTTATTTCATGTAAAACTCTCCCTACTCCCTACTCCGCAACTCCGCTACTAATAGAATGCATGCAAAAAGTCTATTTTTTTTGGCTCATACTTAAGGCTAATAAAGGAAAAATAATCATGGAACACATAGCAGCACCAACTAAAGCGGTAGCGTTATCTGTAAGCATTTGTCCTGTTTCCACACCAATATGAGTAATAGCAACCACGAGAGGTAGTCCAGTACTAGAGAATAAAGCTAGTTCAATTAATTCAGGTTTTGAGAGTTGATGGCGATAAATAAATACAGGGATTCCTCTTACTAAGAGAAAAAGGAATAAAAACACAGGAATTCTTAACAAAGTGTTGGTACTTTCTAATAAACTACCTAAATCAAAATTTATCCCAGTAGAGACAAAGAAAATAGGAATAAAAAAGCTGAAACCAATTGCTTCTAGTTTATAGCGAACAAGTTTGCCGACTTCATTTCTTGTAGCCAGATTAACAATCATTCCCGCCGCAAATGCTCCTAAAACTAAATCAAGTTTAAACTGATAGGCAAAATGAATAAGTATCATCATAATTAAGAGGCATAAACGCACAGGAAGCTGGGAACTAGAATTAATATGTGTACTCAAAATTTCCAAAAATCTAGGAGGTCGGTAATATATAGCTACTAACCCTATTGAGATAGTAATTAAAGTAAAAATTAAGAGTAAAATAGCTGGAACAGCTTGCTCATGATTAGTGCTTGATAGCAGAGAGATGCTGATTATGGGAAAAAACTCCCCCGTTAAACCTGCTCCCACAACAAATTTGCCGAATTGAGTTTCTAACCTCCCTGTGTCTTTGAGAATTGGTATTAAAACTCCCATTGCTGTAGTGCATAAAGCTATAGCCACAAAAGGAGTGGAACGAATAAAACCAATTAGATGCAGGAAACTAGCCACTAAAATAGCAATGATAAAAGAAAGAAACCAGCCACGAATGGCTAAATTTATCGGACGACCTTGGATCTGATTAAAGTTAATTTCTAAACCTGCAAGAAAAAAGAGAAAAGTTAAGCCGAAGGTCTGAAAAAAAATTAATCCTTCCTGTAAAGTGATGAGCTTGAGTACATAAGGGCCGACGATTACTCCTAAAACAATTTCAATAATTACTGTTGGGAATCTTAATTTTAATGGTAATTCAGGAATTAGTGGGGCAATAAGTGCGATCATAAATATAATCAGAAACGAGGTAGTGTCAAATTCCATAGCTTTGTTTTTAGTTATTAATTAATCATACCTGATAAGTGGTTATGAACACTTCAGCCACAAGCCCAACCAAACCCTACCTGATTTTTATGATTTTTGCATTGGGTAATATGCCCACAACCAACATCCCCAAACATAAAAGGTAAATTATCCTCAGAATCAACCTGAAAAACTAAGCGCATTTTCTCATTACAAATTGGACAATTGGGATACTCTATTCCCTGAACCCAGAAAGGCCATCCTGCTAATTTATCCCCTGAGATGGGAAAGTTTTCTTCAAAAAACTCATCATCTAATTCCACACCAAGTTCTGCTGCTTCTTCATAATTTGGATAATCTTCTAACTCTTGCCAACCAACAATTAATTTTGGGGGAAAACTATTTCCTGGAATTTCTACATCTTGTTCTTCTCCTTCTTTTGGTTGAATAATTCTAATCAAATGAACATCAGAAAATGGTTTCCAGCCTTCATAATCGCAATTAGTACAATAAAACATTTGCAGAATCCCAGTACCAAATTCAGGCTGTAATAATTCTGGTAAATTATTAAGATTTAGCTGAAGAAAAAATTGTAAATAATTATTACAATGGGGACATTGCGGCCATTGTTCATCTTTTTTTAACCAAGGTTTCCCTGCAAATTTAGAAGCCGTTAAAACACCATCGCCATCAATAGTTATCGGTTGCCAAGCACTGCGTTTGTGAGGTAGAATCTTTTCAGGAATCATAGTTGATAGTTGATGGTTGATAGTTGATAGTTGATGGTTGATAGTTGATAGTTGATGGTTGATAGTTGATAGTTGATAGTTGTAGGTTGATAGTTGATGGTTGATAGTTGATGCTTGTAGGTCTTCAGCCTTGTTGAAAAAGAAAAAACTGCATAAATTACAGGTAAATAATTAGCTTTTTAAGCTTCATTAACCCCTGCTCGATCTACCTCACCAACAGAACATCCAGCATCGTTTATTCCTGCTTGTTGAATCAACTCTTCAATCTCTGTGTCAGAATCAATTTCACCCTTAAGGTTGATTTTTAATTCCAACACTAAAGTTGCTTGATCTTCATCAATATCTCTACTACAGGAGACATTAACTTTTTCACCCGCTTGCGTACCAAAATCTTGATCAAATCCATTCCGAATCTCATTATTACTTAAAAGTTGATCAATTTTACTGACAAACAAATCACGAATACCAGAATCATTCACTTGCTCTAACAACAACAGCGACTCTTGATAATATTCTTCTGGGGTTGCACCATAACAAGTTCCATGCTTGTACCACTCATGCAAATGTAAATCCGAGGCATACCCAGGCATTTTGATTGCTAAAGCATCACGAGTTTCTTGAGATAAATCAATTGGTGGTAATTTTGACCACTGCCTACTTTCATCAAGTTCCCTGATCTCATCACTAACACTACAGTAAATATTGTTTCGTGGTTGTGGCCAGAGTCCATGTAATACTAAGTTACTAGCTTGAAAACTCTCTTCTGTTTCGCTTTCGCATTCTGGTTTGGTGGGTTTAGTTTCACAGAAAGATGGCTGCCAACTTACAGCTAGTACATATTCTTCCCCAGACTTAGAAGGTGGAGTAGAATCTACAATAAGTTCCCCACACTCTACAGCAACCCAACGCTCTGAAGGTGTAGCTTCATCTATTTTTAGTAAATAATGAGATGCTTCATCTTTATTTTTCCCAATCACTGTATAATTTGTATCTGGTATCAGATTTACATTTCCAGGATTAGTTTCGTTACGAAATGATTGAAAAGCTTCACAAGCTTCTGTAGCTTTAAATTCACCTTCCAATTTCACAGTTGAGCTTGCTGGTTTAGACCATAAAGTCAAACTACAAAACAAAACAGTAATTAAAATCAGGCATCTTTTTACATTGAATCTTGATATTTTCATAATCAAACAAAATCAAATAGATGCCTAATATATTATCCTAAATTTGTTATTTTGATTGTCATTAATAGCGTTATTTTGACAATTCTTAAAGAGCGCCAAACACACAAGGAAGCGATCGCCCTGCAACATAAGCAAAAGAACGAACAGATACAGGAACAGAAACCAGGAACCAAGAACCACAGGAACGAATCTTACAAAAAGGTAAGCCAAACTCATACTCCGCCGCTCGCGCAAATGTTTTCCCTTGCGCAAGACAGACAAAAAACACCACACAAACCCACCCAGAAAAAGAGCGGCAAGAAGGACGGACACACACATAAGCAGCACCAAACGGAGAAGCAAAAAACACCACCTCACCAGGTAAAGGTGCAGGACACCCAAGAGGAGAAGGACCCGAAAAGTTAATCAAAAGTTAAAACCTGTTGATAGTTGATGGTTGATAATTAAAATTGAGCGCTGGTGCGCCTACGCTTTTCTTACTTAATCAGTTCTAACATACAACCATCAACCATCAACTATCAAGTTCTCCCCACTCCCCACTCCCCACTCCCAACTCCCCACTCCCCACTCCCTACTCCCTACTCCCAACTCCCCACTCCCCACTCCCAACTCCCCACTCCCCACTCCCTACTCCCCACTCCCCACTCCCCACTCCCTACTCCTCACTCCCTGAGTCCCACTCCCTACTAATAGACTGGTGACGCGAGCGACGACTACTCCTGCGATATTTCTTGCTTTCCAACTTCGGTTCATAAAAATGCTCTCCAGAACCTTTAATCTTCAACTTCACACTCGAAGACTCCAAGGGTTGCTGTTGCAAAACTTCAGCATTGGCCTCAGTCTCTTCTAAAAACTTCAGATAATGCTCATAGCGCTCCCAATCCCCCCGTACCACACAATCAGGCTCATCTCGATGGAGACAATCACTAAAATAACAATTCCCCGCGTCTAACATTCCCCTTACTTCAGGAAAACACCAAGCTAAATCAGCCACCTCACAGTTCAAAAAAGGTTGATTAAACCCAGGAGTATCAGCCAACAAACCCCCACCAGGAAGCTCAAACAATTCAACATGGCGAGTAGTATGACGACCTCTACTAAGTCTGCCAGAAACTTTTCCCACCCGCACTGCAGCAGCAGGAATCAGTTTATTAATCAAACTCGACTTACCCACCCCAGAAGGGCCAGCAAAAATCGTAATTTTTCCTTTCAACTGGCTCCTCAGCGCCTCCAATCCCCAATTACTCACCACACTAATAAATATCGGGTGATAACCCCAATTTTCGAGACGTACTTGCCACTCCTCTTGCTGCTCTTTTGTTACCAAATCAACCTTATTCAGCACCAAACACAGATTCAAACTCGAATACTCCGCTTTTACCAGAAAACGGCTCAATTGCCAAGCATCCAAACTGGGTTCACACAGAGCAAAAACCAACATAATTTGGTCAGCATTAGCCACAGGTGGCCGTTCGAGTTCAGTAAGCCTGGGTAGAACCGAAGCGATCGCCCCTCTTTCTGAATCATTATCTGCCTCTTCCACCACCACCCGATCGCCCACCATCACCTGCTGCCCTATTTTCTTCAAACGACTGCGCCTAGTACATAAAATCTTCCCCTCAGTCTCATCTAATATCACCTGATAAAAATTCGCTTGTACTGCCACAACCGTACCCCGCCAACCCTCTTTTTCCCCATCTCCCATCATCGCCGCACCAACAGGGCAAAAAACTCAGTCCGATCTTCAATTTTCTCCAATGTATAACCTTCCATCACCAAAGCCACAGGCACTTGTTCAATCGGTTCTCCTGGATCTAGCCAAACCTCCAAACTCTCTTGAGGGGACATTTGCTCCAACTTTAACTTAGTCCGCACAAAATTAATTGGACAAGGAGTCCCCCGCAAATCCAACAATGCCCGCTTATTCATTTATTAAACAAACCCCCCAAAAATCCTTCCTTTAGACCACCTTTCCCCACGCTCAACCCCTTATATTTTGCCAGTTTCTCCAGTAATTCCCTTTCCTCAGCATTTACCTTCGTCGGAATTTCCACCCTCACAGTAATCAAATGATCCCCACGACTTACTGGATTCCCCAACTTCGGTACACCGTGATTTTCCAGAGTCAAAACCGTATTTGGCTGAATTCCTGGGTTAATCATCAACTCCTGGGTCCCATCCACCGTATTTACTTCCACGCGACAGCCTAGAATTGCCTGCAGGTAACTAATACTAATTTCCGAGAGAATATTATTCCCATCCCGCTTAAACTCCGAGTCCGATTCCACAAACAAATACACATACAAATCCCCTGGCGGGCCACCACGCAAACCCGAATCTCCTTCCCGCGAAACCCGCAGACGAGTCCCATTATCCACCCCTGCAGGAATGGTAATTTTCAGTTTTTTCTTCTCCTGTTTCCGACCCGCCCCACCACAAGACTCACATTTTTCCTCAATTATCTGGCCCTCACCATTACAAGTTGGACAAACAGAAACCTGAGCAAAACTCCCAAAAGGTGTACGAGTTGCGCGACGTACCTGACCACTGCCATCGCAAGTCGGACAGGTTTTACTTTCACTTCCTGCTTTTGCCCCAGTTCCCTTACAAACCTGACAAGTTTCTAAATGGGGTATCCTAATTTCTTTTTCCCCACCAAATACAGCCTCTCTAAATTCGAGCTTCAAATCCAATCTCAGGTCATCACCTCTTACTGGTCCTCTTCGGCGACGAGCTCCAGGTTGCTGGGCTCCCATCCCCCCACCGAAACCACCAAAAAAGCTTTCAAAGATATCAGCAAAACCACCGATATCCCCATAATCAAAACCTGAGCCCGCACTAGCTCCCACCCCTGCTTCCCCAAAGCGATCATATCTTGCCCTTGTTTCTGGTTCTGACAGCACTTCATAGGCGCGATTAATTTCTTTAAAACGCTCTTCCGCCCCTGCCTCTTTATTTACATCGGGATGATATTTCCGAGCGAGGCGACGGTAAGCACCTTTTATTTCTTCTTTGCTTGCACTGCGGGAAATACCTAAGATTTCATAGTAGTCGCCTGCCATAATCACTTATCACTTATTACTTATCGGTTATCAATTCTTAATTATTACTTATTTATCTTTACTTTAACTGAATCAGTCCACTGCTTCATAGTCACCAGTTACTGTTTCATCTTTATCATAATCAAATTTAAACTCTTCCTCATATTCTGTCCCTTCTTCTGAAAACTCACTCAAACCTGTCAATATTTCCTCCTCTATCGTTTTAAACTCGTCATCTTCTACACTTTGAATTGTTTCAAATGCCCTATTTAGCTTCATTTCTGGAGTTGCTTGCCCATATACCGCCGCCCCCACTCCTAACATACTTTCTCTTAATTCTTCTATTAGTGTTTTCACCTTTTCTATGCTTACAGAAGGATTGCGCATTGCTGCTTCTACCTTTTGGTGTTTCTGCCTAATTATGTTCTTGAGATCTTCCCCGATCAACTTGCTGTTTTGTTTAATAATCGATTCATAATTATACACCAAACTATCCACTTTATTTTTCAGTTCCACCACCTCTACACGACGACGGTCTTGACCTGCATATTTGTCCGCTTCTCGTCGCATACGTTCGATTTCGCTGGGATTCAACCCTCCTGTATTGCTTATTTCAATGCTCTGTCCTTTCCCCGTTCCTTTATCTTGAGCTGCAACCTTAAGAATCCCATCCACATCTATTTCAAATGACACTTCTATTTGAGGTATTCCTCTTGGTGCTGGTGGAATCCCCGTCAGCACAAATTTCCCTAGACTTTTATTATCTTTAGCCATTGCCCGCTCTCCTTGGAGAACGTGAATTTCCACCTCTGTTTGACCATCTGTTGCTGTTGAAAACGATTGCGACTTACTCGTAGGAATGGTCGTATTCCGATCTATAATTTTCGTAAACACTTCCCCAATGGTTTCGATTCCCAGTGATAGCGGTGTTACGTCTAGCAACAACAAATCTCTTACTTCCCCTCCGAGTACACCTCCCTGGATCGCTGCTCCCAGTGCCACTGCTTCATCTGGATTTACTGAGCGATCTAGTTGTTTTCTCGGAAAAATCTCCTCAATTGTCTTTTGAACTGCGGGAATTCGTGTCGATCCACCTACCAAAATGATTTTATCTATTTCATCTGCACTCAATTCTGCATCTTTCAGCGCTTGATTTACTGGTTGAATTGTTTTTTCGATTAGCTCATGGGCTAACTCTTCAAATTTTGACCGCGATAGTTCTGTTTCTAGGTGTTTTGGCCCTGTTTCATCTGCTGTGATAAAAGGTAAGTTTATTGAAGTTGTAAGGATACTTGAAAGTTCAATCTTAGCTTTTTCTGCCGCCTCTCGTAAGCGTTGAATTGCCATTTTATCACTTCCTAAATCAATCCCTTCTTGCCCTTGGAAATTTTCCATCATCCAGCGCACTATTACATTATCAAAATCATCCCCCCCCAAGTGATTATTTCCCGAAGTTGCTCTTACCTCGAAAATCCCACCCCCAAGCTGAAGAATGGAGACATCAAAAGTGCCACCTCCCAAATCATAGACCAAAATGTTTTGTTCTACATTTTGTTTATCGAGTCCATAAGCGAGAGCTGCCGCCGTCGGTTCGTTAATAATCCGCATAACTTCCAACCCTGCAATGGTTCCTGCATCTTTTGTTGCTTGTCGCTGGGCATCTGTAAAGTATGCTGGTACAGTAATTACTGCTTGACTCACTCCTTCTCCTAGGAAGTTTTCCGCATCAGTTTTCAGCTTTTGCAAAATCATTGCAGAAATTTCTTGCGGTGTATATTTATTGTCTTGAGTTTGTATATCTACTGTGTTATCCCGCCCTTTTACGCAATTGTAGGTGACACGAGATCGTTCTATTTCCGTTTCTTCCCAACGCCGACCAATAAAACGCTTGATGCTATATATTGTGTTTTCAGCATTTGTGACAGCTTGCCGCTTGGCTAACTGACCAACCAGGTGTTGATTTCCTTTGCCAAACCCCACAATAGAAGGAGTTGTTCTCCCCCCTTCCTGATTTTGTATCACAACTGGTTTTCCCCCTTCAAGAACAGCAACACAACTATTTGTTGTTCCCAGGTCGATTCCAATAACTTTTCCCATAGCCAGCGGCAGCTTCTGCTTGCTTTAATTTTTACTATTTTTCCATTCTAACAAACCGCTCGTTAACAACTAGAAAAATCTAATCAATAACGTTTTGAGTGGATTTAGCACTCAGGGTATCCACGGCTTACCCCCCATTCCCGAAGGCGAGTTGGCAATTAATTTTTGTCAGCTCATGTTTGCCTCAATGATTTCGATCTGATCTTGTTGTCTTGGATACTAAAATAGGTCAACTCCAGCTTACCAGCCGACAAAAAGGTGGCGGCAATTTACCTATTTGTTATTCTAGCTAAAACCTCTATCTGTCGAATGGGATATTTTTTTTTAGCCCAACTGCTAGGTGAAAGAGAGACTGACACCTAGAAGCTTTTTTGCAAGAGAGCTCAATTATTTTCCTCTGCTGGCGCTGCCACATTTTCTTCTTCTGAGCTGGTCACAGCTTCTGAGGGAGCAGCAACCTTTACCATTGCATGACGCAGAACCTGATCACCAAGGGTATATCCCCGCACCAGTTGCTCTATTACCGTATCTTCTGGATATTCATTAGTTGGTTCTCGGAGCATAGCTTCGTGATAATTCGGGTCAAATGGTTGCCCTTCTGGACGCATTGCTGCGACTCCAATGCGCTTGAGGCTATCCACTAAGTTTTTGTAAACCCCCTGATAGCTTTTGTGAATTGCCATTTCCCCCTCATTAGCGGGTTTAATTTGGGTTCTTGCCCGTTCAAAATTATCTACTACTGGTAATATTTCATTTATTGTATTCCTTTTCACTTGTTGTTCTAGTATTTCTCTTTCTTTCAGAGTGCGTTTCCGAAAATTCTCAAAGTCTGCTGCCATTCTTGCATACTGCACTTGGAGGTTTTCAGCTTGTTCGAGCTTTTCGTGTAAAGCTGCAATTTCCTGTTGCAGAGATTCTACTGAATCTAGCTCCTTTGCTGCTGCCGATTCTTCTGGCTGATTTTCCCCTTCATCTGCTGCTGAACTTGGAGAAGATGATTCATCTGTTGTTGTTTGAGTTTCAGTTGCACTTGATTCTGACTCAGTTCCTGCTGCTAAGGAACCTTGCTCTTGGTCAAAATCCTTGTTTTCTCCTTGATCGGGTACTGCTGACGTTTCTTCTTGAGCTTCTGAAGTAGTTTCTAGCTGTTTTTCGTTGTCAATCATATTTAACATTAATAGTTACAAGAAGCCTGATTAAATTTCCCTTGCGCATTCAATTTTTCTATCTTTTTGTTTTATCATCTTAGCGAACCCCAAAGCAACAAAAAGCATGGTTATTTCGTTGAAAAAAAGCGAAGTTGAGCTTTGGGCGAGGGCACGTAAATAAATTTAACATATTCTGGGATTGGCTGATTCAGCTAGTCCGAAAGTTTCTATGCCCTACGGGGGGAAAAATATTTTCTCCTATAAGCTACATTAGGATAAAAGAGGATAGTTCCCTCCCTGTGTTCATGCCCAAATCTTTAGTTTAATTTGATTACTTTGTATGCTTTTTGTTTGTTTTGCCTAATCAATTTAATCTAGACTTTGGGGAGCAAGAGAAATCTCCAGTAACCAGGGTGGCAATTTTGATATATAAGGATTTCAGAACCTTTTCTGGATCTCTCTCATCGCTAATGTATATCCATATTCAAGAGTAAATAGTTTTATGAATTCTTCCTCCACATCCAATAAGCGACTCTCACGGGCGATCGCCCCGCGCAATTATTTTTCCCCTTTTGGCAATAAACTAATTCAAGCGGGTTTTCTCCAACCTGAAGATATGCGCCAAGCTTTGGCTAGTACCCGTAAATCTGGTCGTCCCCTCCTTCAAGTAGTAGAAGAAATTACAGGAAGAAAACTAACACCAGATTTATTAAGACAATACAAAAAACATCATCTGTTTGAACTAAAGATTCTTTACGGGGTAGATTCTCTAGATCCAGAACTCCATCCTGTAACGACTGATGAGATGGCAGATTTGATCGAAACTCTGATCCCAATAGATCTTTGTACTCGTTTTAAACTGATGCCCCTGAAAAAAATTGAAGGGAACAACAAAGCTATTTTAGTGGCAATGGTTGATCCTGATCATCTTGAAACTCTGGATGAACTGAAGCGCATACTGGAACGGAAAAATTTGGAACTGCAACGGATGGTGATTACGGCAGAAGATCATCAAAGGCTGTTGGATCAGTATTATAACAAAAAGTCTGAAAGAGATCAGGAAAAACAACGTCTCGCAAACGAACGTGAACAGGAAAAATTTTTCGATGTGAGTGAGTTGGTTGAAAAGTTAGAGCCGATCACTGAGGAAGAAGATGATGATGATGGGGATGATATTGGTAAGGCAAATGAGGGGGATGAAGCACCAGTGATTAAACTGGTGAACAAAATCCTCATTAAGGCTCTACAACAAGGGGCTTCTGATATTCATGTTGAACCTCAAGAGGAAAGTTTGCGCATTCGCTTCCGCAAAGATGGGGTACTCCAAGAAGCTTTTGACTCTTTGCCAAGGCATATTACTACGGCGGTGGTGGCAAGGTTGAAAATTATTGCGGATTTGGATATTGCTGAACGTCGTTTGCCTCAAGATGGGAAAATTAGACGCATATTCCAAGGTCGTAAGGTGGATTTTCGGGTTAATAGTCTGCCTTCGCGCTATGGGGAAAAGATTTGTATGCGGATTTTGGATAACTCGGCAACTCAGCTAGGTTTGGATAAGTTGATTAGTGATGAGGAAACGCTGGCAATTGTGAGGGAAATGGCACAGCGTCCTTTTGGTCTGCTTTTGGTGACAGGACCAACGGGTTCGGGGAAATCAACTAGTCTCTATTCGGTTTTGGCGGAAAGAAATGAACCAGGGGTAAATATTAGTACGGCAGAAGACCCGATTGAGTATTCTTTGCCAGGTATTACTCAGGTGCAGGTGATTCGGGAAAAGGGGATGGATTTTGCTTCTATTCTACGGGCTTTTATGCGCCAAGACCCTGATGTGATTCTGGTGGGTGAGACGCGGGATAAGGAAACAGCAAAAACTGCTATTGAAGCTGCTTTGACTGGGCACTTGGTTTTGACTACTCTCCATACTAATGATGCTCCTGGGGCGATCGCTCGTCTGGATGAGATGGGGATTGAACCTTTTATGGTTTCAGGATCCCTTATTGGGGTTTTGGCTCAACGTTTGATGCGTCGGGTTTGTAGTGAATGTCGCATAGCTTATACGCCGACGCAGGAGGAGTTGGCTAGATATGGTTTGTCTGCTGTAGCGGAGTCGGAAATTACTTTCTATAAGGCTAATTCTTTGACTGTAGATCAGATTCTGGAAGCAAAGGCGGCTGGGAATCTTTGTCTGAAGTGTAATGGTGGTGGCTATAAGGGCAGGGTGGGGGTCTATGAAGTGATGCGGATGACTGAACGGCTTGCAGCTTTAATTAATGAAGGGGCAACTACCGACAGGCTGAAAGAGGCGGCTGTGGAAGAGGGGATGACTACTATCTTGGCCTATAGCTTGAATTTGGTGCGACAGGGTTATACGACTTTGGAGGAGGTGGAGCGGGTAACGTTTACTGATTCTGGATTGGAAGCGGAATTGAAGGCTAAACGTAAGAGTTCTTTGACTTGTAAGACTTGTAAGGCTGAGTTGCAACCTGAATGGTTGGATTGTATTTATTGTACAACGGCTCGTTTTACTGATTAGCTAGCTGTATTTTATCGGTAAAATTAGCATGGCTTCAGACTAAGGACTCAAGCATAATAAATAATGTAAGGGGTTGAAAACAAAACTCCGTGGCCGGTGAGAGCTAAATTGCCTTGGGTGAAAAAGAAATTTTGTTGATGGGAGTCAGAATTATGGAATTGATGATTGAAGATTTGATGGAGCAGTTGGTGGAAATGGGTGGTTCTGATATGCATATTCAGGCAGGTGCGCCCATTTATTTTCGGATTAGTGGGAAATTGGGACCGATTAGTGAGGATGTTCTCTCTCCTCAGGAAAGTCAGCGGTTGATATTTAGTATGCTGAATAATACTCAGCGCAAGGAGTTGGAACAGAATTGGGAATTGGATTGTTCCTATGGGGTAAAGGGTTTGGCTCGTTTTCGAGTTAATGTCTATAAGGAACGGGGTTGTTATGCTGCTTGTTTAAGGGCTTTGTCTTCTAAAATTCCTAATTTTGATCAGTTAGGTTTGCCTGAAGTGGTGAAACAAATGGCGGAAAGACCGAGGGGTATGGTTCTGGTAACAGGGCAAACGGGTTCGGGAAAAACAACGACTCTGGCGGCAATGTTGGATATGATTAATAAAACCCGCGCTGAACATATTCTGACAGTAGAAGACCCGATAGAATATGTTTTTCCGAATATTAAAAGTTTGTTCCACCAACGGCAAAAGGGTGAGGATACTAAGAGTTTTGCTAATGCTTTGAAGTCTTCTCTGCGGGAAGATCCTGATATTATTCTGGTGGGTGAAATGCGGGATTTGGAAACAATTTCTTTGGCAATTACGGCGGCGGAAACAGGTCACTTGGTTTTTGGAACTTTGCACACAAATTCAGCGGCAAGTACAATTGATAGGATTGTAGATGTATTTCCTTCGGGGCAACAGGCACAAATTCGGGCGATGTTGTCGAATTCTTTGATTGCAGTTTTTAGCCAATGTTTGGTGAAAAAGAAGGCTCCTAAACCTGGGGAGTTTGGGCGAGCAATGGCCCAGGAAATAATGATTGTTACGCCAGCGATCGCTAATTTGATGCGTGAGGGTAAGGCTTCTCAAATTTATTCGGCTATTCAAACAGGTAGTAAGTTGGGAATGCAAACTATGGAACAGGCTTTGGCTACTATGGTGAAAAGTGGGATGATTTCTTTTGAGGAAGGTATATCTAAGAGTGCTAAACCAGATGAGTTACAAAGAATTGTTAGTGGCGCAATGTCTTCTGGAAAAATGAAGGCATAATGGTTGATGGTTAATTGCTCATTGATAATAGTTATCAGTTATCAGTTATAAATTTTGAAAAATGGGGCAAAAAAAATGGCAAGTTTTATAGTTCAAGTAAAAGATATTAAAGGCAAGTTATTAACTGAAAAGGTAGAAGCGGAGAGCGCAGAACAAGCACGGAATAAATTAAAACATAAATATCCAGCGATTGGGAAGGCGAAAAAAGCTGGGATGAGCATGGAGTTTAATATGGACTTGTCTAACTTGGAAATGGCAATGGCCAAGGTTTCAGTTAAAGACAAAGCCATTTTTTCCCGTCAATTTTCAGTGTTGGTAAATGCAGGGGTGGCAATTGTAAGAGCATTAGGAGTATTAGGAGAACAATGTGGTAATCCGAAGTTAAAAAAGGCTCTATTGGGAATTAGTGCTGAAATTCAACAAGGAAATAATCTTTCTGATGCTATGAGCAAATACCCTGAGTGTTTCGATGAGTTGTATGTGAGTATGGTAGAAGCAGGTGAAACTGGGGGTGTGCTGGATGATGTGCTAAATAGATTGTCTAAACTTTTGGAAGATATGGCAAGGCTGCAAAACCAAATTAAATCGGCAATGGCTTATCCTGTTACGGTGGGAATTTTTGCGGTAATTGTGTTTTTTGCGATGACAATCTTTCTGATTCCTATCTTTGCAGAAATATTTCAAGATATGGGAGCGGAATTGCCTGCGCTGACAGCTTTTATGGTTTTCTTGAGTGGGGTGTTTAGAAGTCCGAAAATTTTGATTCCCATCGTTGCGGTTTTCGGATTGGTGTTTTTTATTCAGCAATATTATAAAACTCCAGTAGGACGGCTACAAATAGATCAGTTCCTCTTAAAAATGCCTTTGTTTGGTGATTTGAATGAAAAAACAGCAGTGGCTCGTTTTTGCCGCGTTTTTGGTACATTGACTCGTTCGGGTGTGCCAATTCTTAACTGTTTAGATATTGTTGGTAGCACAGTAGGTAATCAGGTAATAGCAAATGCGATAGAAGCGGCAAAAGAGGAAATTCAACAAGGTGGAATGTTGAGTATTGCTCTCCAGAAAAAGAAGATTTTTCCCCCAATGGCAATTCAGATGATGAGTATCGGGGAAGAAACAGGTGAGTTGGATTCGATGATGATGAAAGTGGCTGATTTCTATGAAGATGAGGTGGAGCAAGCAGTAAAAGGATTGACAAGTTTGATCGAACCGATAATGATGGTTGGGATTGCAGGTATGGTGGGAACAATTCTGCTGTCTATGTATCTACCAATGTTCTCTATCTTTGATCAGTTAGGATAATAATGGTAGATGGTAGATGGTAGATGGTAGATGGTAGATTGCTCATTGATAACTGATAACTGAAAAATGGATGTGCAGCAATTAGAATACGAGACGCTTTTGTCAGAATATAGTAACCGAGATGGGGCGATCGCATTGTTAAAAAAATATCGACCTTATCTAGAAATGATACCGAGTTTGCGCCGACCTTCAGAAAGTGTAATTGCTATTCCTTTACCTGTGGCAAAAATTCGACATCAAAATGGTTTAAGTAATTTTGCTTCAAGTGAGGTGACGCTTTTACCCTGTGACTTAGCAATTTTGATGTGTGATGCAGAATGGAAAATTAAAATGGGAGTAGAAATTCTGGTTTTTATCCATGGTCCTGGGGAAGATTTTTCTAATTTGCTCCTTCGCTGGCGACAAACTCAAATTTTGCTCCATAATGAATATGAATGGATTATGCCACCTGGCGATCAGCATATGTTTAGTGAAAGAGCAGACCAAATTTATCCTCTGTTTGTGGTTTTTGAAGCCACTCCAGAACGGATTAAACGAGGATTAACAGGTGCTTCTCTTCCTTTTTTGATGGAAACACCAAAGAACAGGGAAAATCAAGAAATAATGGCAGCTCAATTCTAAAAAATAACTCATTAAAAAATTTATGTCGCAATTTGACGAAGCTCCCCAAATTCTTAAACCACATCTTTTCTATGGTGGACGTAAATTTAATTTCGAGGTGAATCAACTTCGCTTACCTAATGGTGCTGAGGGGAATTTTGAATGTGTTCGTCATCGAGGAGGTGCTTTAGCAGTTCCTGTAACCTCAGATGGAAGACTTGTTTTAGTGCGACAGTATCGCTTTTCCGTTGGGGGAAGACTTTTGGAGTTTCCTGCTGGTACTATAGAACCAAATGAAGAACCAGCAGAGACAATTAAACGGGAAATTGAGGAAGAAACTGGCTACCACGCTGGAAGTTGGCAAAATTTGGGGAAATTTGCTCTTGCTCCTGGTTATTCTGATGAGTATATTTATGCTTTTTTGGCCCAGAATTTGACTAAACTTGACCAACCTCGGGCTCCTGATGATGATGAAGACTTGGAAGTGGTTTTGATGACTCCCCAGGAATTAGAAAAAGCGATTTTGACAGGGGAATCGGTGGATGCTAAATCTATTTGTAGCTTTTTTCTGGCACGTCCTTTTTTAGGTTAATTTTCAGGTTTTACCTAAATGTGGCGAGAATGCCCCCGCTATATTGCTCTAAAAAAACAACAAACTGCAATTAGCGGGGGATGAATCGCCACTCAAAAAAAACTGTGCGAAGCGCACTCTTTAATTCCACCAATCGTGGGTAAAGTGTGTTAAAATATTTAACAGGTCGAGGGAAAAGATGCTTATGTTAGTAGTAGAAGCCAAGTTGAAAAACGGAACACCCGAACAATATGCACTGATTGACGATGCTATCAAAACAGGGCAATTTGTCAGAAACAAATGTGTAAAATACTGGATTGACAAGAAAGGGGTCACAAGAAACGACCTCCAAAAACTTTGCTCTATACTAGCAAAAGACAAAGAAACACCCTGGGTAAAAAAACTTAATTCTCAAGCTCGTCAATCTTCTGCTGATAGAGCCTGGCAATCTATTCAAAGGTTTTATACTAACTGTCGTGAAAATAAAAGGGGCAAAAAAGGTTTTCCTAAATTTAAAAAACATTCCCGTTCAATTGAATATAAACAAACAGGTTATAAGTTATCAGATGACCGCAGGAAAATAACTTTTACTGATGGGTTTCAAGCAGGGACAATGGATTTATGGTGCAGTAATAAAACTCTGGTTTATTATGCTTCGCAACAAATTAAACGAGTAAGAATAGTAAAACGAGCAGATGGATATTATTGCCAGTTTTTGATAGATTATGAAAGAAAAGAAAACCATGAACCTACGGGGAAAATCACAGGGATTGATGTAGGTTTAAAAGAATTTTCAACAGATGCTCAAGGAAACACTGTTCATAACCCACGTTATTTAAGAAAAGCGGAAAAAAGACTTAAAAAAGCACAAAGGAGATTATCTAAAAAACATCGTAAAGGAAACAAACAATCTAATAATTATCACAAAAAAAGGCAAAAAGTAGCCCAAATTCATCTTAAAGTTTCAAGACAACGTAAGGACTTTGTTATTAAAACAGCAAAGGCGTTAGTCCAATCTAATGATTTGGTAGTTTATGAAGCTTTAAAGATTAGAAATTTGGTGAAAAATCATAAGTTAGCTAAATCAATTAGTGATGCTTCTTGGTATCAATTCACTGAATGGGTGAATTATTATGCCAAGATTTATCGAATAGTTTGTGTTGCTGTTCCTCCTCATTTCACGACTCAAGATTGTTCGGTTTGCGGTGCAAGAGTTGAAAAAACATTAAGTACCAGAACTCATCAATGTCCCAACTGTAAAACAGTTTTAGACCGTGACCATAACGCAGCAATAAATATTCTAAAAAAAGGGTTGCAATATTTGGGAATATATCTCAACGGTACTGTAGGACATATAGGAACCGACCCAAAAGCCTGTGGAGAGTCCGATCTCTGGTTTTTCAATTGTGAAATTGAAGAATTAAGTCGTCTCATTGAAGCAGGAATCTGCAATAGTGATGTGCAGAGAATCCCCCGCCATAATCTTTGATTTGGCGGTGGGAGTATGTCAATCTCAAGTTGCTTTCTCTGGTTCAGCTCTGAGGCTTTTGTGCTTTATATTGAGCTACAGTCCTAGAATTAATTTTTTTTCTAAATTCAAATTCTATTTTAAACTCTAGGTAGTATCTCACAATTTAATCGGTTCTTTTCCATGACAGAGCTAGCTATTGAAAATGTAGTTGCTCAAACAGTGGCATTACTAACTAGCTATGAGTTTGAGCTGAAAGGATACGGTGCGGGGGAATTAGTCTCTGAGTGGTTACATGAGTATCCAGCCTCTTGGCTTCGTTTAGCTGTAATTGAGGCTTTGTATCAAGGACGTTATAAAGTTGTTTCGGTAGAGCAAATATTGAGGAGCTGGTTGAGGCGAGGTAATCCCAAATTTCATTTTAACCATGAATTTGAAAGCTTGATTTGCTCTAAACTGCCTCGCTCTCTCGCTACTTTCGAGAACACTACTATGTTGGGTAGCTTTTCTGTGGATATCATGGAATATGAGTATAAAACTTTTGTCCCATTTACAATTCACCCTTCTTCTTCTTTCCCAATGGGAGAAACTTCCCCCTTATCAACAGAAGAATGGGAAAAAAGTTCACCAGCTTCAGAAACTGACAATACCAATAACCCGAATTTAAAAGCAGAAACCACTGACAAGCAGGAAAAAGAAGCTCACCCACCAGTTTCCCCTGATCTGTTGGAGAAAAAACACCATGATCTCGATCAAGGTAAAGAAGAGACACTCACATCCCCTGAATTAATGAAAAAATTAACAGAGTTGGCGGCAGAAAAAGAAACTCCTCTCTCCGATGAACAAAATAAATCCCTGAGTGCAAGTTTTATTTCTCCCATTCATCAATTAACCCCGCGAGCAGATCCTTCCCAATTTTATTCAAGGCTAAAAACAGTTGCTCACCAAAGTTGTTGTCAAAAGGGGAAGCTAAAAAACTGATCAAGCTCACCGCCTCTTTCGTGATCTGTTAAGATCTGTAAAGAAACTGAGAAACGGGAAGGTAAATGCAGGTTGCGATTGTTGGTGCAGGATTGGCGGGAATGGCGACGGCTGTGGATTTAGTCGATGCTGGCCATTCAGTGGAAATTTTTGAGGCGCGTCCTTTTGTGGGCGGGAAGGTGGGAAGCTGGATCGATAAAGATGGGAACCATATCGAAATGGGTCTGCACGTCTTTTTTGGTTGTTATTACCAGTTGTTTGCTTTAATGCAAAAAGTAGGTGCCTGGGATAATTTGCGTCTGAAGGAACATACTCATACTTTTATTAATGAGGGGGGAAGAGTTGGCGCATTGGATTTTCGCTTTCTTACTGGGGCTCCTTTTAATGGTTTAAAGGCTTTTTTCACTACTTCTCAATTATCTGCAGTTGATAAAATAGCTAACTCTCTGGCTTTGGGAACTAGCCCCATTGTACGCGGTTTGGTGGATTTTGAAGGGGCAATGAAAACTATTCGCAATCTTGATTCTATTAGCTTTGCTGATTGGTTTCGCTCTCATGGAGGCAATAATAGTAGTTTGCAGCGGCTGTGGAATCCCATCGCCTATGCTCTCGGTTTTATTGATACGGAAAATATTTCTGCTCGCTGTATGCTTACCATTTTTCAGTTCTTCGCTGCGAAAACTGAAGCTTCTGTACTCCGAATGCTTGAGGGTTCTCCTGCTGAATACCTCCATCAACCGATTATCAATTATTTGGAGGCTAGGGGAACTAAAATTTATACCAGGAGAGGGGTGCGGGAAATTCTCTATGAGGATCATGGGGAAACAACTCAAGTAACGGGAATTGTTGTAGCTGCTGGAGAAACTGAGGAAATTGTTACGGCTGATGCCTATGTATTTGCTTGTGATGTTCCTGGTATTCAACGGGTTTTGCCAGCAGCTTGGCGCAAGTGGGCTGAGTTTGACAATATTTATCAATTAGAAGCTGTTCCTGTGGCAACTGTGCAACTCCGTTTTGATGGTTGGGTGACAGAGTTAAATGAACCCGAACAGCGTCAACAGTTGGCAAAAGCGGCGGGAATTGATAATTTACTTTATACTGCTGATGCTGATTTTTCCTGTTTTGCTGATTTGGCTTTGACTAGTCCTGGGGATTATTATCGGCAGGGTGAGGGTTCTTTATTACAGTTGGTGTTGACTCCTGGAGACCCTTGGATCAAAGAAAAGAATGAGGCGATCGCCCATCATGTCTTGGAGCAAGTTCACCAGCTTTTCCCTTCTGCTCGAGAATTGAACATGACTTGGTATAGTGTGGTTAAGTTGGCTCAGTCTCTCTATCGAGAAGCTCCTGGAATGGATCCCTATCGTCCACCACAAAAAACTCCTGTTGCTAATTTCTTTTTGGCTGGTAGCTATACTCAACAAGATTATATTGATAGCATGGAAGGGGCGACTATTTCTGGTCGTCAAGCAGCAAAAGCTATATTGGAAAATGCTGAGTTAATAGTTAATGGTTGATAGTTGACGATTTTACTCACTTAAAAAGTCCAGTTTATCTCTAATTTATTTATTCAAAAATTAAACTATTAGTAGCTCGAATTTAATGACAGATTGGTTAGAACATACAGTACAAGTAGAGGTTGATGCGCCCATTAATCTTGTTTGGAGTCTCTGGTCAGATTTAGAGCAAATGCCTCGTTGGATGAAGTGGATTGATTCTGTTCATATTTTAGAGGATAATCCTGAACTTTCTCGCTGGAAATTAGCCACAGGAAGTATAGAATTTAGCTGGCTATCTCGTATTCTTAAATTAGTGCCTGAACAAATTATTCAGTGGGAATCGGTTGATGGTTTGCCTAATCGAGGTGCTGTGCGTTTTTACGATCGCCACCCTGGCAGTATTGTTAAATTAACTGTTGCTTATGCTATTCCTGGTTTAATGGGTCAATTAATGGATAATCTCTTTTTAGGTAAGATAGTTGAATCTACTATTCAAGCTGATTTAGAACGGTTTAAAGAGTACACGAAAAACCTTTATAGTTAAAGGGATGGCATTGCAGCCTCTCCCCCCACCTACAAAACTTAGAAGATGTGAATGTTACTAGCCGCTAAAGTGGGAGCGCCTGTTAAAGTTGCTATCTGCACTTGAGCTGTTCCTCCTAACCCATCTACATCGTAGAATAATGCTCCTCCTGCTTTATTGTAAATAAAGCGGTCATCAGCATCTAATGCAGCAGTACCTAAAACAAACTGACTACTGGGCAAACTCCCCGCTACTTTGATGCAGATCTGGTCTTTTTGGGTAGCATTAAAGTCTTTTAGATATCTTCGAGTTCTGGATCAACTCCCATTGCGCGTAAACGCTCTGCTAGTTTGGCAGCCCGCTTTTCAGCTTGTTCAGCCCGTTGTTTTTCGAGTTCAACTTGATTTTGGGCCAGTTCAGCTTTGTATTTTTCCAATTCAGCCCGTTGTTTTTCCTGTTCAGCTCTGTATTTTTCTAATTCAGCTTGTTCTGAACCAATTAACAACAAATTCCCTTCACTATCCCACCAGCGAAGCCATTTCTGGGTTTGGTTTTG
>JADQBC010000004.1 GCA_016903655.1 Gomphosphaeria aponina SAG 52.96 = DSM 107014 | reverse complement strand
GAGGCTAATTAAGTACTTATACTTAGCTTATTTAAGATATTGGCGATCGCAAATTTGTCAAAATCTACCCTAAATTCAGTAATCAAATGGAAATGTTGGGCAATCAATTAGGCTAAATTTTGAAGTGCGGAATGTAAGGTTAACTAATTCCTATTCTCGTCTTGGAAATCTGTTGCTGCGTGTTTATGAATCCCAACCATTTGCTCCTTCTGATTTGTTAGACTTATTCTATCGTTCCATTGAAGAGGCACTAGCTACTGCTGATGCCATAGAAGCTACTGTTTTAGAAACTAAGAAAGATTGGAACTTATTATGAACAAAAATAAACCTCAATTACCTTCTCCAGAAGTAATTCAGCGAACAGTTGAGAATTGGCAGGAAGTTTGTCGCAAGCTAGATGCTCTTAATGAGTTACTCGATCGGGCTAACTCGGCTTTTGAGGAGTATATTCTGAGCAATCCTACAACCGCTTACCGTTTGCGGGGAGTTAAACCAAAACCTCCTAAGACACTCAACTGAGTTAGCAATTCTCAAGAGGTTATCATCAATTCTAGTTAATGGGGTGAGCTGATGCAAAGTTTAACTAAAACCAGCTTGAAATCTTTATATGAATTAGATTATTTAGCCTGGTATGAAGCTACTTTAGAACAAGTGAAACAGAAGAATTTAAATGAGTTAGATTTAGAGACTTTAAGTAAGGTTTTAGAAAATTTGGTCAGAGACACTAAACGCAGTGGCGAAAGTTATTTAAAACAAATTATCATTCATTTATTATTGATTGAATTTTGGCACTCAGAAAGGATTCATCATCGTCATTGGGCGGCTGAAATTGTTAATTTTCGCACTGAGTTAGAAATAGATCTGACGACTAATTTACGAAAACATCTAGGTAAAGAAAAAGAAAATATTTATGGAAAAGCAATTAAATATGTGACGATAAAAACAGGTTTAAATAAAAAAACTTTTCCCCCTCAATGTCCTTACACTTTAGAACAGTTACTAGATAATGATTGGTTTCCTGATCCCATTAATTTGGAACTTTAATCAAGCATACATTTTTAAATATAAGTATGTATTCTGTTTGTAAATAAAACAAGCAAGATAAAGAAAAACTAACAAAAGCTTGGAGTTCGTTACCTCAACAATAGCCTACATGGTTACAAAATTGGTAAAAAATTGATCTCCCCAAATTGCTTTTTAGTATTAAAATGCAGCAGCAGTTAAACTTGATGGAAGTAATTCTAGAAAATAAAGCTTATGGGTATCCCAGTCGGAATTATTGGTGCATCAGGTTATGGCGGCGTACAACTGGTACGACTGCTGATGGAACATCCAAATGTTGATCTTGTTTATTTAGGTGGAGATAGTAGTGCGGGGAAACAGTTTTCTGATATTTACCCCCATCTTGGTCATTTGGTGAATTTGACAGTGGAAAAAATTGACCTAGACGTAGTTGCTTCTCGCACTCAGGTGGTTTTCCTGGGTTTACCTAATGGTTTAGCTTGTGACATAGCACCTACCTTGATTGAAAAGGGGTGTAATGTGTTAGATTTATCAGCAGATTATAGATTTAGCAACTTAGATACTTATACTGCTTGGTATAACAAAGAACGCAGTGACCAGCAGATGGCTAACCGAGCAGTGTATGGTCTGCCAGAATTATACCGCGATCGCATAAAGGAAACTCCTTTGATTGGTTGTCCTGGTTGCTATCCTACCGCCAGTTTGTTGGCCCTTTCTCCTTTATTAAAGCAGGGTTTAATTCTCCCTGAAACGGCAATTATTGATGCGAAGTCGGGGACTTCTGGGGGTGGTCGTCAAGCCAAGATTAATTTATTATTAGCAGAGGCTGATAATTCTTTGGGGGCTTATGGGGTGGCTAAACACCGCCATACTCCAGAAATTGAACAAATTTGCAGTGATTTGGCGGGACATGAGGTTAGAGTCCAGTTTACTCCCCATTTAATTCCTATGGTTCGTGGGATTTTAGCAACTGTTTATGCTACTTTGCGAGATCCAGGTTTGGTGCGGGAGGACTTGATTACTATATATACGGCTTTCTACCGTAACTCTCCTTTTGTCACAATTTTGCCAAATGGGGTTTATCCTCAAACTAAATGGGCCTGTGGGACTAATTTGGCTTATATTGGGGTGGAAGTGGATCCGCGTACTTCCCGTGTGATTGTGATGTCAGCAATTGATAATTTAATTAAAGGTCAAGCGGGTCAAGCGGTACAATGTCTCAATTTAATGATGGGTTGGGAGGAAACTTTGGGCCTCCCTCGCTTAAGTTTTTATCCTTAATTATTGGTCTTATATCATTGGTCTAAGCTCACCTAGGGTGCGTTAGGCTGGAATTATCTTGGCCTGGAAAATAAACACTCAGCCGTAACGCACCTCTGGGGGCTGATAATTGATAACTAAATATGCAGTCGCAATGAGGAAAAATATAATTAGTGGAATCATTAGCTGGTTATTGATAGTAACTTTGCCTTTACAAACAAGGGCAGAAACGGTGTTAGAAGAAATTCAAGCCACGGGGTTGCTGAAAGTTGGGCTGAGAATAGATGCTGCTCCTTTTGGTTATATAGATTCAGATTATCATCTAACTGGAGTCTGTGTGGATTTTATCTCTGTTCTTGAAGAACAAATCAAACAAGCAACTAATAGAGAGATAATTACAGTGAGAATATTTCAATCCACTTTGATCAATCGTTTTGAGTTGGTAGAAGAAGAACTGGTGCATATTGAATGTGGGCCAAACACAATTAGGGAAGTGGAAAATATTACCTTTTCTCAACCGTTTTTTGTCACAGGAACTCAGTTACTTGTTAACCAAGAAAATGCTCAGAAAATTGATTGGTCGGCAGGGATGGAAAATATAACTATTGGGGTTCTGGCAAATAGTACTACTCAAAAGTTAATAGAAAGTGAATATCCCGCAGCCAATCAAGAAATATATCAAGGAGTTACAGGAAGAGTTAGGGGAGTGGAAGCGGTGAGAGAAGGGAAAATAGATGCTTTTGCAAGTGATGGGATTTTGTTGTTAGGCGAAGTAATGATTCAAGGGGTTTCTTTGCTAGATTACCAGTTGATTCCAGCCAAACCTCTCAGTTGCGAATATTATGGGATGATTTTGCCAGAAAATGACCCTGAATGGGAAAATTTGGTAAACTTTGTCATCAAAAACAGGTCAAATGAAGAACTGTTTAAAAGTTGGTTTCAGGTATTAGAAGCTTATCGATTGAAAAATCAACAATTCTGTGATACTCATGATTAAATGAGGACTAGGATTAGATTATGGGTGAGGTAAGTGGTCGCACAAAATTAATTACCGCAGGTTCGGGCGGGTTTTGATTTTTTGCTCACGTGGCCATCGCCAAGCTCTTCGGTGAACCCGCCCCTACAAAAATTGTGTAAATAATTTTGCTGATCTACTTAGTTATCAAAAACATCAAATATTAACCTGATCAAGTATAAAAAACAAGTTTAAAATACTTGACGAACTAGAGCTGGTGCTGTAGAATAAAAATTATGATGATTGCTGGTAAAAAAAGATGAGAGAATCACCCGCTCGCCCTAATTTAATAAGAAGAATACTGAGAACGGCAACACGACCATCAACCCTGGCTGTAGGTGGTGGTTTGGTGGCGATCGGTGTGGTAGGATATACCGCTGGGAAGGCGTTTGTTAAGGAAAATATCCCTAACTGGGTAGAGCCTTTATTGACTCAAACTCTGAAACGGGAAGTAACTATTGGCGAGGTACAATCACTGTCTTTAAATCACATTGAGTTGGGACCAGTAAATATTCCCCCAACACCAACAGATCCAGATCGGGTTTCCCTGCAAAAAATAGAGGTGGATTTTAATCTTCTACCTCTCTTATTTAAACGGACTTTACCAGCTCAAGTAAAACTTACAGAAATAAATGGATATGTAGAACAAGATGCTCAGGGAAATTGGGTGGATCTGCAATTAGAAAAAGGGGGGGATCCACCTCCTATTAATCTGGATCTAAAAGTAGAGATAAATGATGCAGCCTTGAGTTTGCTTCCCTATGAAAAAACAACACCAGTGATAATAAAAGCTGAGGGAAATGCAGCATATCTCAAAAAAGAAACTGAGCAAGTTAACTATGACATAAATGCCACACTAGGGTCAGGGAAAATTAAGGCTCAAGGGGAAACAAATTTGAAGACCTGGAAAACAGCAGCACTGGTAAATATTCAAGAATTGGGCATAAATGATGTGGTGTCATTATTGCCTAACCCTCCAGTAATAATTAATGATGGGAAACTTAATGCTAACTTGGATGTGGAAGTGGTTTCTTACGAAGAGTTAACTTCTACTAATATTGAGGGAGGAGTTAGTCTTTTAGGGGTGGAAGGTAAGGTGGAAGAATTATCTCTCCCTGTAAAAGCGAGGGCATTGTTACGTTTTGCAGGGGAAGATGTTTTAGTAGAAGAGGTAACTGCTCAGTTAGGAGAAATAGTGACTACGGCTCAGGGGTTAATCAATTGGGAAAAAGGTTATCAGCTTGAAGGGAAAGTAGAGCCTTTTTCTCTAAAAAATGCCCTGGAAATAGTCCAACCTTCATTACCTGTAGAGGTAGAGGGAAAAATGCAGCTGAAAATGCAGGTGAGCGGGCCAATAAAAGACCCATTACTTACAGGAAAGTTAGAAAGTATTACGCCAGTAGGTGTAGATAGGGTGAGTTTTCAGGAAATAAAAGGCTTTTTTAGGGGGGATCTTTCTCAGGTTGTCTTGGAAAATGCAACAGCAGCTTTTACGGCTGGGGGAGCAGTGACTGCTCAGGGAAAAGTAGATTTGAATTTGCAGGAGTCTCTGGCAAAAAATCTACCTATAGATGTGATGAATTTGCCTCTGAATTTTGAGTTTCAGGGGGAAGTACCAGTGGGAAAAATTGCGGCTGAATATGGGATTAAAGCTGATACTCCTTCTAAGTTAACAACTAGGGGAAAAGTAGGGGGAACTTTGGCAAATATTCAAGGCAATCTTGATTGGGAAATACCCAGAATTATTTTAGCAGGGGAAAGTTTTTCTGGAGATGGTCAAGTATTGCTGAATGATAAAAATCTGATTTTAAATGACACCCAATTAAGGACAGCAACGGGGGAAATAAATGTTGAGGGGAGCAGTAATATTGCTAGTCAGAATTGGCAGGTGGCTGTGGATGGGAAGGATTTTCCTTTAGACCCAATTTTAGCCCAAATTCAACTACCTCAGTTGGCAATTCCTCACAATGTTGATTTAGAAAATGCTAGGATTAGATTAACAGGAAATACTTACGCTTTAGCCCCAGAAAAAATTATGGGAGTGGCAAATCTGGGGCTGAATGTAGCTGAAGGAACAGTATTAGTTAATAGTAAGTTAAATCAGGGAATTGTTAATGCCGAAGCAACAGCAAATAAAATACCAATTAGCGAAATAGTTACTACTTTACCAGTGCCTGTGGGGTTGGTGGGAAGCAGAGTAAATTTAACAGCAAATTTGGCAGATTTGTTGGCATTACAGTCAAGTCAAGATTTGAGTCAAGTAAACGTAACCGCAGATGCTTTATTAACAACTGCAGCAGGAACAGTAAATGTTACGGGGAATTTAAATAATAATCAGTTGCAGAGTGAAATTACGGCAGAAAATTTGGCAGCAGCTCAGTTGGTGAATCCTTTGTTTGGGGAAGAAAAATTAAGGGCAAATGTTCGGCTTTCTGGGGATGTGAGTAATCTGGAAAGAGTGCCAATTCAAGTAGAGCAAATTGTGGGAGAATTGGGAGAACAAAAACTCTTGGGAAATGGGACGGTGTTATTGACAGAGTTGTTAACTCAGCCAGAAATAGAAAATGTAAATCTGGATGTGGAAGTGGCTGCTAATTTAGGCAGTTTACCTCTAGAAGAGTTAATGGCTGTATTGCCAATTGAGGAAAAAGAATTGTTGCCAAAAGAATTAAAGTTAACTGGATTAGCAAATTTTCAGGGACGTTTGGCGGGGGGGAAATTACTGAGTGATCCTTTAGCACCTGGGAATTTATTGTTAACTGGAAATCTGAATTTAAGGGATTTGAATTTAAATGAGGTGGGGTTTGAACCGCTGTTAGCAGGCACGGTAAAGGTAGCTCCAGGAGAAGAAATGGGGGTGGAATTGCGGGGGGAAAAAGATGCAATTGTAGCAAAGATAGAACCTTGTACCAGAAATGACTGTCTTGCTCCCTATCTGCCCAGGAAAATAGAATTAAGAAAAACTCAGGGAGAGGAGATTATAGTATTGGGGGAACGGGAAGGCGATCGCTTTTTGGTGGATGTCCAAAATTTCCCTCTGAGTATTTTAGGTTTAGCCCCAGCCAGTGAGTTTGGAATTACAGGAATAGTTAAAGGAAATGTTTTAGCAAATGTAGCTGTTGATCTGTTTAATTTACAAGGAAAAGGGGATTTAACAGTAACTCAACCAGGATTAGGGGAAATTCAAGCAGATGAAATTCAAGCAAATTTCTCCCTCACAGATGAATTGGCAGAAGTAACATCAGCCCAATTAACCTTTGGGAGTAGTAAGTATTTGGTAAATAATGCCAGTTTCAATCGGCAAACTGAGGAAATAGGTGGAGAATTGAATTTCGCTGGAAACGTAAAAGATATTATAAATGCTACTAATTTATATAATGTGGAAAGAATCGCCGCCTTATTCAGTCAAGAAAAATATGCAACGTCCTCGGCTGAAGTTCAGTCAGAGTCAGTGGGGAAACCAAATGCACCTCTGGGAGAGCAAATAAACTTGGGATTTGCTATTAGTGAAAAAATTAGCCAGGCAGCAACAACTATAGCCGCAGGAAAAATACCAACAGAATTAGATATTGAAGGAGAATATACAGGGAAAATAGATGTGGGTGGCAGCTTAGAAAATCCCCAGGCAAACTTGATAGTAGAGGGACAAAATTGGCAATGGCTACCCAATCCCTCTTATCGAGATATTGTAGAACCTCTGGGCTTGGTAACAGCAAAAACTGGGGTGGTTTCTATTAATGAAGTTAAGCTAGGGGGAAACTTGAATGGGAATGTGGTGCAAATAGAACCAGCTTTAATTAGGTTAGGAGAAACAACTGTATTATCTTTAGCAGGGCAAGTATCACCCACAAAGGCCACAGGGGAATTTAAGGTAGAAAACTTTACTTTAGATCTAGTGGAAAACTTTATTGCACTACCTTTGGATGCAGAAGCTAACATTAATGTGGCAGGAAATTTGACTGGCACTCCCCAAAACCCAGTGGTAGCAGGAGATGTAACATTAGAGGATATCGCCTTGAATGGCAAAGCGATAGAAAGCAATATTGTAAGCAATTTTAAATATGCAGAAGAAAAACTGCATTTTGCAACTACTGAACCAGAATATATTCAAGTAGAAGCAAATGTACCATTACCCCAAGGAGGAGAGGAAAGAGCAACAGTAAATGTTAATTTAGGAACAGAAGCGATCGCCCTAATTGGTGTTTTAACTCAAGGACAATTAGAGTTAGTAGAGGGAGCAGGAGAGGTGGTAGTAGCAGCAAGTATTCCCGTCACAGATCCCACCAACCTAGAAAAAGTAGAATTAGATACAGAAATTACCCTAGAAAATGCCACCATTAAGAGTGCAGCATTAGAAAATAACCTGCAGGTAACGGGAAAAATCTTAGCAGACGAAAAGCTACTGCAAGTAGAAGAAATAACAGGTACATTAGCCAATAGTAACTTATTAGTAAGTGGGGCGCTCCCCCTATTTGAACCCAGCTTAAATCCATCTAATCCCCTCACCCTCGCCATAGAAAATCAACAAATAAATTTAACAGGATTATACAGGGGGAATATTGACGGGGAAGTAATAATAAAAGGTGCAGCTTTAGCGCCCATAATTGGTGGAGAAGTTACTTTAGCTAGAGGTCAAATATTTGTACCCGAGGGAAACAGCAACACTGAAGATAGCACCAACAATAATCAACCCGCCCCGCCTCTGGTTGTGCCAAAATTGAAAGATTTTCAAATAAATTTAAACCAACTAAACATTTCCCAATGGCCCTTATATCGGTTTAGTTTTGGGGGAAATTTAACGGCCAATGGCTCAATTCTTGACCTAAAAAACTTGCAGTCAAACGGAGTAATTGTGTTAGATCGGGGTCAAATAACTTTCTTAAATACCAGATTTGACTTAAACCGCCTCCATGACAACACCATTAAGTTTATCCCCGCAGAGGGAACAATGAATCCCAGTTTAGATCTGCAATTAGAAACCATAGTTTCCGAAGTATCTGAAGCTGGAGTAATTAGAGGTTCATCAGATAACGAAACTCCCGATCCTCTCTCCAGAATAGGCAACTCTGATAGTATTAGAGTCACCCTAGGGATAGATGGACAAGCAGATCGCTTACTTCCTTTCCTGGGAAAACAAGCTTTAGATCTTTGTACTATTCGAGCAGATCAGGGGAAAATTATTCCTGAACCACCTAATTTATCACCAGCAGAATTACAACAATTCGGCGAATGTATTCAGTTAGGGGCTTTGCAAACAAAAGAAGGAACTAACAATCAACTGCTAAATTCAAGTATTGTCAGTTTGTCAAGCAGTCCCCCTCGAAGTCAAGGAGAAATTGTTAATTTGCTAGCGACGGGAATTGCCGATCAACTACAGGGGCTTACTTCAGGAGAAATAGCAGAAGGTGGTTTTGTCCAATTTGCCGTAGAATATGTAGCCCAACCGCTATTTATCAACCGCGTAAATGAACAATCCCGTAAGGTTGGGCGAGGAATAGGTTTAAGTGACTTACGAGTTTTTCCCACTCTTGATGGGGTTTACCGTCTCGAGGAAAATACTTTTATTAATATTTCCTACGACTATGCTTTTAGTGAGTTTAAAGTTAGATATCAACGGCGATTTTAACTATGATACTCATGATTAAATGAAGACTATGATTAGAGGCGTTGCGAGTCCCACTCCCTTCTGGCCACTCCCTTCTCCCTTCTGGCCACTCCCCACTCCTCGGTCATTCCATAATACGAATAAACCTTAGTGGTTGCTCTAAACCATCAACCTCAATGAACAAATATGGTCCATCTATAGAAATATTTTGCGCTTTTTGCAGAGCTTGAAAATAACCACTTTCCTGATTCATTACAGCCGCTGGACACATTTTAAATGTAGATCCTAGCCCCGATACACTCAAAACATTATTATCTATTTTATATGAACCAAAATAGTTATTGCACCCACCACTACCAGCAATGCGGTTATCATCAACAAAATTGATTGTAGTTTGCAAATTATCTATTACCCCTTTACCCCCCAAATCTGTTAACAACCATTCACTTCCAATTAACTGATTTGGCAAATTTTCCTTATTAATTTTTTGCAAAACCAAGTCAACAGTTTGCGGATTTCCTTGAGTAATCACAGGATAAATTTTAGTTGTGGTAAAAGCTAATTGATCTGCCATAAAAATTTCAGCTCGCACCGCATAAGCATGATTACTTTCAATCTGGCTGGGGTTAAAAATTAACTCAAAAGGAATAGGAACTTGTTTCCCTGCAGTAGTAATTATTTGCGCAGAAATCTCAATTGCTGGTGCATCAGCTCGAGAAATATCCAGCAATTTTACCTTAACAACCGCATTAGGAGGCAGAGCAATTCTTTCACGGTAAGCAACTGTTCCTGTTACTGTTTCTACGTTAGACTCATTAGGGATTTGTTTGATCATCTTGGCTAGATTTCTGCTGGTTTTTGTGGTCGGATTACTATTAGTGATGGTCTTTGTTTCTCTAGCATCCAGAGCAATTTTTGCCTCAACTGAAGCTACTTTTTTGACCCCAACCAATTGAGAAATAATCATCACACTTATCCAGAAAATTAAATGCTTGTTTTTCATCTTCACCTTGACTGGTCATGGGTAAGAGACAATAAGTTAAACTTATTATCTTCAACCCAAATTCCCAGAAAATTAATGGATTTTAAACCGACCAATACTAGCTTGCAACTGTTCCGCCACAGCCAGCAAATCCTTAAAAGATTCTGACACTTGACTAGCAGTCTTAGAAGTATTGTTAGAAATTTCTGCAACATCAGACATAGTTTTCGTAACCTCTTCAGAAGTAAGAGATTGTTCAAGCGCAGAAGAAGCGATCGCCCCTACCAACTGGGTAATCTGAGCCGATGCCGCCGTAATTTGGTTCAAATTCTGGCGAGTTTCCTCCACCAACTTAGTCCCCAGCACCACCTGTTGAGTCCCAGTTTCCATTGCGGCCACCACCTCATTAGTTTCTGCCTGAATTTGGGTCACCACCTTTTCAATTTCCGCCGTGGCTGCAGCTGACTGGCGCGCCAAACTGCGCACCTCATCAGCAACCACAGCAAAACCCCTACCTTCTTCCCCAGCGTGAGCCGCCTCAATAGAAGCATTCAGGGCCAACAAATTAGTTTGGTCAGCAAAACTACTAATCAAATTAACCACCTGCGAGATTTTTTGCGTTGACTCCCCAAGACGCTTAACCTTCTTCGCCGTTTCTGCCACAGTTTCCCTGATCGCCAAAATCCCATCCACCGTGCGATTCATTGCCGCATCCCCAGATTCCACACTGTCTGATGCCAGTTTCACTGCCACCTCTGCTTGTTCAGCGGAAGCTGCCACCGCGCTAATAGATTCATTCATCCCTTGAATCTTATCTAGGGTCTGCATAATATCAGTAGCCTGACGCAGAGACTCAGCGGAGAGATTTCCCACATAAATCTCATTTTCTCTAGTAGTAGCCGTCACTTGCATAGCTGCGGATTGTACCTGATCAACAATCCGCCGCAAGTTTTCAATCATCGCATTATAGGAATCAGCAATAGTCCCAATTTCATCCTCAGTCACACTAGCGCGGATCGTCAAATCCCCTTGACTCACAGGATCCACCTCCATCAACAACTCCAAAGCTCGCTGTTGCAGTCTTTCTTTTTCCTGCCGTTGTTCTGCTTCCGCCTGGCGTTGCCCCGCCAAAAGATTTACCCGCTCAAGAGCCGGGCCAATTTGAGTAGCAACCTGAGTTAAGAAATCAATTTCCCCTTGCTCCCATTTGCGCGGGCCCGAACACTGGTGAGCAATTAATAAACCGATTAGTTCCCCTTCTACTATAATAGGCGTAACCAAATTAGCCTTCACTGCAAAAGGTTCTAGTTGTCGCAGGTAACAATCTGTCAAACCTGCGGTATAGATATTATTAGTAGGATGAACCCTACCCTGCTTATACTTTTCGATGTACTTCTCAATAAAGCAAGGATCATCAATTGTATTCCCCAAAGCCCGAGGCCACAAATCCCCAACCGATTCAGCCACCACCGTCCCCGACCAATCTGGAGCAAAAAGATAGACAATCACCCGATCTGCCGCCAGAGCCAGTCTGCTTTCCCGCACAGCTATATCAAATACTGCATCCTGATTTAAACTTTGGGCAATTCTGATAGTTATTTCCTTCAGACTTTGAGCCAACTGGGCATCAAGTACCTGTTTTTCCAGGAGTATAGTTCTTTCGAGTGCTGGGCCGATTTGGGTTGCCGTCTGGGCAAAAAAGTCAATTTCCGTTTTTTCCCAATGGCGAGGGCGATCGCATTGGTGAGTAATTAATAACCCCAGCAGCTCCCCTTCCACAGTAATTGGAGCCACCAAATTAGCCTTCACCGCAAAAGGTTCTAACTGTTGGATGTGACACTCCGTTAACCCAGCATTATAAATATCTGGTGTTGCCTGTACCCGACCCTGTTTATATTTCTGCACATACCGCTCCGCAAAACAGGGGTCATTAATAGTTGCACCCAAAGAAAGCGGCCAAGAATCCCCTACCGATTCGGCAATAATTTTTCCTTGCCAATTTTCATCAAAACGATACACCAAAACCCTATCTGAGCCTAGCGCCTCGCGCATTTCCGTCACCACAATTTTAAACACCGTTTCCGTGTTTAAAGCCTCAGCCAATTTTAGAGTAATATTCCGTAGCAAAACTGCTTGAGTAGCCGACAACTGTTGTTCTTCGATCAAAGTTTTAATGCGGTTTGTCATTTGGTTAATATTACTTGACAATAACCCGATTTCATCTTGACCTGTTACCACAAGCTGAGTCGTAAAATCTCCCTGACCAATTTTTTCCACCGCCCTTGCCACATCCTGAATTGGGCGAGTAGCCCTATTTACCAGTAATATTGCCAACGAACTCACCATCCCTGCCGTAACTACACTCCCAAAAAGCAGCGTCCAGAGTAACTGAGACTTTGCCGCCAAAGCCACATTTTGCTCTACAGCAACCAGCATCTTCCAATCCAAATTATATTTTTCTTCTAGTTCTTTATCTAGAAAACCCACCCCTATTATTGCTTCTTTTCCCTCATGGTTATCAGTTATAGTCAAAGCTTCTGGTGCTTGTGATTCATCTCCTGCTTCTATTTCTTCCACCCTTGCTCCTACCACAGGAAACAATTGAGCCAAAGGTTTATTTATTTCCTCCTCATTTTCTGCTGAAACTATTTTATTTCTACTGTCAATAATATGATAATTTCCCCCTCTTTTTTTTTGCCCTAAAAATATCTCATTAAATCCCATCATCGGCAGCCGACTGCGAATAATAGCATCCATTTTCCCCGTTTCCCTATTGATAATGGGTGCGGAAACATATACACTTAAAATTCCCGTCTGCGGAGATATTTGGGGATCACTAATAAAAGTATTTTTTGTTTTCAGTACTGCTTGAATATAGTCCTGTTCAAACTTATTAGGTAGTTTTTCTCCCTCCGATTGAGCTAGCACATCACCCTTCAAGTCAAACACTGCTAGACTATCATAGTAATAAGAATTTTTCACATATTCAGTAAGAATTGCCTCTTTTTCCTCCCTAGTTATTTTTTCCCTTAAACTAGGATCTGTAAAAACATTTAACCCAGAGAGTATTTGAATATCCCCATAGATATTTTCCAAACTTAATTGTAACTTATCTTTCAATTCCACCGCTCTTGATTGGACATTTTCAGTTGCTTGTTTTTCAAACTGTCTGTTTGCTAAAAAATATGCTATACCCCCAATAATTATAATTGGTAATACGCCCATCAACGCCGCTGCCAAAGTCGCTTTAAATCCTAAACTTTTTTTTTCCCACCAATCTTTTCCCGAACTAGCTTGTCTCCATTGTCGTGAGTTCTGCGCCAACACTTTGCCAGTTTCTCCTGATTTTTTCAGGGATGATTTATCATGAGTAGGAGTTATTTTTGCCTCTATTGCTGAATTTTTATCCTGTGGCTTAGGAGAAGTTTTAGTCATAAATTTACCTCATCTTATATAATTTTTAACCGTTCATCGTTCATGAAAGACCATCAACCATCAACCATGAACCCACCCTTAAGGTTTAGGCATTGCCGCCATAATTGCCTCACCATCAAGAGCAACTAACATTTCACCATTTTGTTTTAACCAATAGCCCCGCAAAAAAGTTGCTAATTCAGAGCTAACAGCCGAAGCTGGAGGCGAATAAAACTCATCTGGGTTACACCATTCAATATCTTCTATCCGATTCACAACCAACCCCAGCATTTCATTTCTCCCATGAGAAGACCTAGCGCTCCTGCCCAAATTAGCATTAAGTACCACAGCTCGGTGGTTAGAAGAACTTACTGTTTGTTGATACCATGGAATTAGTCCAACCAGATGACCCAGATCCACCATCCACAAAATTTCACCCCGCCAATTGTAAACCCCCATCACCCAGGCTGGCATTGCTGGGATAGGAACAATCTGACCATAGGGAATACTCAGCACCTCACTTAGCTGAAAAATGGGCAACATCACATTGGTATCGGGTACAAGATGAAAGCGCAAAAACTGAGCCTGCGACTTTTTTTCATAGTCGTGAGTTGATGAGCGCCGCTCAGAAGTAGGAAGGTAAAAATCGGACTGCATCATCAGATTAACCCTTGATCAACTGTTTGACAGTGCGGATAAATTCTTCTTGATCTATTGGCTTAGGGAGATAGGCATCTGCTCCCTGTTTCATCCCCCAAAATTTATCCATTTCAGTTCCTTTAGTAGAGCAGATAATAATCGGAATCTTGCTTGTTTGCGAGGTGGCTTTAATTTCGCGACAAATTTCAAAGCCGCTGCGTCCTGGTAAAACCACATCCAGGACTATGATATCTGGTAGATCATTACCAATTTTTTCTAAAGCCTCCTCCCCACTTTTAGCCATGGAGACATTTATTCCTGCTTGCTCCAAATACTTCGAGATGATTTCTCTTTCTGTTGAGGAATCATCAACAATTAGTGCTTTTCCCATACATTCACCTCTCAACTAATAATTGATAATCTTGTTATTTTTCATCATAATAGAATTGGTTTGATTTTGGCTATTTTTCCCTATTTTTTGGCGTAAGTTTAAGATTTTTTAAGCAATTGTTTTAAGAGGCTGGATCAACTTTAAGATGTTTGCGGATTGTATCAAGTACAATTTCTGAATTAACTGGTTTAGTCAGAAAATCTGAAGAACCCACCATTTTTGCCCTTACTCTGTCAATTAGACCATCATTTCCTGTCAAAATAATAATTGGCGTATTACGAAAAAAAGAAAGTTTCCGTAACTGAGCGCAAATTTCATACCCATTAGCATTTGGCATTACCAGATCGAGGAAAATCAAATCTGGCTTCTTTGCCAAGAGAATAGCGATCGCCCGCAGTGCATCATTCACCCCCACAAACTCATACCCTGCCGCTGTGATTATTTTTTCCATTGTCTGGCAAATCAAAGGGCTATCATCCACACAAGCGATTACTGTCTGCTTTCCTGATCCTTTTTTTGGTTTTGAAGCTCCTTGAGCACTTGCCGCCCTGCGGACATTTATTGGAGCTGGTAAATCTTGGATTTCAACCAACTTTACCATTCCTGACTGCACATAAGGCAGCAGCGATCGCGTTACAGTCAACACATCCCTTTTCATCCGCACACTCAAGTCACGGAAAGTGTGCTGTCCATCCAATAGTTGGCTGAGAGTTTTATATACTTGCTCTGAGGTATTTTTTTGCAGCTCTTCTGCTTGTACTATCACTGGTGCTAGATCTGGCGAGCGATCGGCTATTTTTGCCGTTTGCCAAGCCTGCCATTGCTTCTTTGCTTCTGCAATTACTTGCTCTGAATCGATTAATACCAGTCTTTTTGCCAAAGAATCCTCTGGTTTCAGTGTGCATTTCAAGTCAACTTGCTGGGCTAGATCAAACATCACCTCTACCAAAATCCCCCGCACCATTTTCGACACATTTTCCAGGCTTGTTTTTTCCCCCTCTACCCATAGGTACAATAACTCATACTCCCATAGCCCTTGAAAATCTTCGAGCTTGCTCGCTTGCAAATCTGCTTTCCAAGCTCCGAGGGTAGAAGGTATTTTAGGTAAGTGGGCGACTAAATTTCTGCGGAATCGTCTGACTGGATGAACCCCTCCCGTCGCATATACGATGCGCCCCAGGTAGAGATAAAATGTCCAATTGTTGTGACCGAAACCTGCTAATGTTACTTTACCACTAAATGTACGTTGCTTCAACCCTTCAAACATTTCTGTTTGCATTGAAGCGGTAAACTCCCTATTCGGAAGACCATTTTTAGCTGTATCGTTAGGGGGCATCTTTGCGCTCAAGAATATTAATTAACTGATCTACTTTAAATTGCTTTGATCCCTTAGAGATTGCTCTCACATTCTGCTCAACCTCAATTCTTGGTTGTACTTAGCCGCTCTGAAAGAGCATCTCTTTTTGCTTTTCTGCTCAATCATATCTTACGTTATTTTAATATTTTTATCAAGTAGCTACCAGGAACACAAAGGAGATTTTTTTCTAGTCTATAGTCTAACGAATAGCGCCTTGTTTTAGATGTTTAGTGATCGTGCTGAGGATTGTTTTCCCTTCTACTGGTTTAGTGAGAAAATCAGAACAGCCGACTATTTTAGCTCTAACTCGGTCAATAATTCCTTCTTTTCCTGTCAAAATAATGATTGGCGTATTACGAAAATCCTGTATTTGCCTTAACTGGTGGCAAATTTCGTAACCATTAGCATTTGGCATATTCAGATCAAGAAAAATCAAATCAGGCTTCCGTTCTAAAATCATAGATAATGCCATTAAAGAATCAGTCATTCCCACAAACTCATAGCCTGCTTTTGTGAGTATTCTTTCTAAATAATGGCAAATTAGAATGCTATCATCCACACAAGCGATCACAGGTTGGCTTGAGACAATGGGCGGTGAGGTATTTTGCTTTAGCGGCGTTATGGGCGGAGGTAAATCGGGAATTTCTACTAATTCCACTGCCCCCAGATTCATGTAAGGTGTTAGTAAACGAAGTACTTCAATGGGATCCCGTTTAAGTTGCACTGCCAGATCCCGAATAGTACGTTTGCCATCTAATATTTTAATCATTGCTTGATTAATTCGCAATGATTTAGCCTCTTCGCTCAATCGCTCTGGTTTCCCTAGCAATGGGGCGCTATTGAGAAAACTATAGGCAAAGTTACTTCCCTGCCAAGCTTGCCAGTTTTTCCAAGTTTCAACGATCATTCCTTCTGGATCAATCAAAACCAGTTGCTTCGACACTAAGGCTTTATCTTCCTTGAATTGATATGTCACATTTCTTGGCCCACTTAGATCAAACAAAACCTCTGTCACTAAAGCCCGAATTATGCTCATCACTTGAGAATGGTTGATTTTCTTCTGTTCCCTCCACAGACACAACAAATGATATTCCCAACATAACTCTAACTCCGCGGCAGTAATTCCTGTCAGATCCTTTTGGATTGTTGCTAGCTCAAAAGCTGTCGGCCGAAGATAAGCGGCTAAGTTGCGGCGGAAGCGTCTTACTGGATGAATCCCCCCTGTAACGTATAAAATTCGACCAAGATAGAGATAAAATTCTGCTTCTGTCCCTTGAGCATCTGTCAGGATTAGCGTTCCTGTCAATTGACTTTGCTTCAATACTTGAAACAACTTAGACTGGTTTTGTGCTATAAAGTTTTTAATCGGGATGAGGATGGAATTAGTGTCGTTGGTCATCTTTTTGGTTTTTTAGTACTATTTATTTCTATAGTAAAACTAGGGAATTTAATTTTAATTGTATCAATTGTAACAAAAAGTTAGCCTGGGTTTGCTCTAGGGATTTTTTGGCAACAAAATTTATCATTAACTTGAAAAAAAGTTAACATGAAGCTTTTAAGCTCTTCTACAGAAGGAGGTGATCTGCTGATTGACAAACTGAAAGAGTTGCTACCTGCAGAAAGCACTAATTGCTATACTTTATAAAGTTAAGATTGGATTTTTTTGAATTATTTGAAATTTGGGATCAGGGTTTTAACAGTTAACTGATAAGCCAAGATTACTAGAATACCCATAATCTAATCATAGTCATTATGTAATCATTCCCAACACAGGATAACAATGGTTGAAATTAAAGAGATTCTTCTGAGATCAATTCGCCGTCCTTTACCTCGACAAACAGACCCACAAAAAGTGGAAGAGTTGATGAAATCTATTGCTGAAGAGGGTTTGCGAGAACCTATAGAAGTGCTAGAAATAGAAGGGCAATACTATGGTTTTTCAGGTTGTCATCGTTATGAAGCCCATCAGCGTCTCGGCAAGGAAACTATTAAGTGTCGAGTGCGTCGCGCACCCCGAGAGGTTTTGGCAAAACATTTAGCTTAAAACAATATGGAAAGTAATAATTACTCCCGCAAAAATAGCCAACTGTTAAGGCAATTAATGGAGCAGGTGGGTATTTCTAGTTTAAAAGAATTAAGCAACATTGCTGGGGTTTCGGAAAGGCAATTATATCGACTGCAAGCAGGTTTATTACCAAAAATGGACTTGGAAACTCTAGTTTCTATTTCCCAAGCTTTAAAATTACCATTGAGTAAGTTGGTGAGTATTTTAGAACCAAAATTAATGGCAGGGATGGGGAATGAAAATTTGAGGGGAGTGGCAGAAATTAAACAAGAATATCAACAGTTGCAAGCACAAATGGAACAACAAAAGGAAAGTTTAGAGGCGGAGTTTCAGGGAAAATGTATCAAAAAGTTGGAAAGTTGGTTGTTACAATGGCCCACAGCAGTAGCAGCAGTGGAGAAAAATAATGAGTTACCAGCAGTGAGGTTATTACCTTTAGTAAAACCTGTGACAGAGTTGTTAGCAGAATGGGGAGTAGAAGCGATCGCTTCTGTGGGTGAAGAGGTACTTTATACGCCTCAATTCCATCAATTAATAACAGGATCTGCTCAAATAGGAGATCCTGTTAGGGTTCGTTATCCAGGTTATCGTCAAGGCGATAAATTACTTTATCGGGCCCAAGTTAGTCCAGTTTAGTTCATTGTTAATGGGATTTAACCAGCGAATAATTTCTTGTTTGAGTTGCTGTAAGTCGCGGGAAAATCCTTGTTTTACCCATTGACCAATAGCATCAAAAGGTGTAAAAATTTCCCCTACTTGCCAGTTAAATTCCTGTCCCAGAGGAGTCAGATGATTTCCAGGTAGTTTTAATTGAACTACCATGTTGGGGAAGCGTGTATTCAGAACTGGGTTTAAAATATTAGTCTGGTCAATATCATCGTTGTTAAAACGAATTAAAAGATTACGGCGAATTTGGTAATTTTCGGTAATGAGTTCGCTAGTTTCTTGAGGGGATGGGGTAAATTCAACTTCAATTGCATCTTTTAACTGCTCGACAAAGGGAATCGAGCGATTAGCAGGATAATTATTAAAAGAAATTAGGATATTCCCCGCCCTTTCCACAGAAAAAAGACTACCGATGAGCAGATGTAATTTACAACCCATACTATGACCAATTCCATAAATGGGAAGATAGCGAGTTGGTAAAATTGAATTACCTTGTAATCTGTCGAGAATGCTTTCAAAGCGATTGAGAACGTAACGGGCGATCGCCAGATGATCTAAGGTATTGATAAATGGGGTAGCAATTACCACATATCCTGCTTTTCCTAGTTGTTCTAATAACCAGCGATAGCTAATCTGCGGTGCAGTTGCTACGAAAGCTCCCCCAAGAAAATGGACAACGCCTATGGGTTGTCGGGGAATTAACACCCAGCTCCCAGAAATTTCTTGCCATTCCATTGTTAATTGTTGATTGTTCCTGATCAATTCATTATCTATTATCCATTATCCATTAACAATGTTTTCAATTTATATTCTCACTTATAATGAAGAAATAGATATTGGCCCTTGTATAGAGTCAGCAATGCTGTCAGATGATTTAATTGTAGTTGATTCTTTCAGTACAGACCGCACTCTTGAAATTGCTTCGATTTATGATGTGCGTATTGTGCAACATAAGTTTGAAAGTCATGGTCTTCAACGGACTTGGATGCTAAAAACAATGCCAACGAAATATGAATGGGTTTATATTCTGGAAGCTGATGAGCGAATGACTCCAGAATTATTTGAGGAATGTCTTGGGGCAATAAAATCTACTAATGCAGTTGGTTATTATGTGGCTGAAAAAGTGATATTTATGGGTAAGTGGATTCGCTACAGCACTCAATATCCTCGTTATCAAATGCGTCTTTTTCACAAGGGAAAAGTTTGGTTTACTGACTATGGTCATGCAGAAAGAGAAGTCTGTGATGGAGTGACTGGTTTTTTACAACAAACTTATCCTCATTATACTTGTAGTAAAGGTTTAAGCCGTTGGCTTGATAAGCATAATCGTTATTCTAGTGATGAAGCGATGGAAACGATTAAACAATTAGCAACAGGGGATATTAATTGGCAGGATTTATTCTTGGGTAAGTCGGAAGTTATCAGAAGAAGAGCTTTGAAAAATTTATCACTTCGCCTCCCTTTTCGTCCTGTATTCCGCTGGATTTATATGTACTTTGTTTTAGGGGGAATTTTTGATGGCAAACCTGGTTTTGCTTGGTGTACTTTGCAGGCTTTTTATGAATATCTCATTCTCCTTAAAGTTGAAGAGATTAAGCAAAAAGATGGTTGAGGGTTGCCTTCTGGCTTCTGCACTAATGATAATTGAGGAGATCAAGGAGGGTAAAATGTCGTTGTGATTCTAGGGCAATCATACGCTGTTTGAAGTTAAAATACTCTTGATAGTAATATTGCCATTGATCAGAGTTAGTGTGGGAATCAAGTTTTTGCCATTGTTCATAACAATAACGCTTATGGTTCTCGCAAGACACAAGCTCAAGAGAAGCGATCGCTGCTTGCATTAATAAGGGAAGACGAGCAATGTCTCCCTGAGTTGTTTCATCTAGCTCAAATAAATGAATCACTTGAGCCATTTCTGGAAAATCTTGACTTGCTAATTGGGTTAAAATATCACTAGCTGAATTTTTTTCTGGAGGTAATGGCTCTAATTTAAGGATCTGCCGCCATAAATAACGATGATGAGATAAACTAAATAATAAATCTTTTTCTTCTAAGGTATTAAAAATGGCATTTCTTTGTGCTGGAAAGTGGAGGTAAATTCTTAATAGTAAAGCTTCAGCTTGTTCTAATTGAGTTTGTTCTGGGAGTAAAAAAATACTACTATTCTTTTTACTCCCACCTTTTCTTCTTTGGTTAACTTGGGTATGCAAATCTTCTTGTATTTTTTTAAAGTATTGAGCGTCTCCTCTACTCAAAAGTTCAGCAGATTTGGCAAGATAATGTGTCCGTAGGTCGAGATGATCAATTTGGGTAAGTAATTTAACTAACTTTTGGGCTACGTGCTGAAATTCATCTGCCTGTTTCAGGTTATGACCTGTTAAAGTTTGAATTATAAGCCAATCTAGCCATAAGGGAGCAGTTTCTAAAAGAGTACGATATTGAGCGATCGCATCTGGGTGAGCTTGCATAAATTCATCAGCATCTTTACTATTGGGGAGGTTGAGAACTCGTAACTGTACTTGTCCTGCTAATATTAGAGATTCAATTTCTCCAATTGCTCGTTGAGCAGCATTAATACCAGCAGTGTCTCCATCAAAATTAAACACCACTTGTTTAGAGTCAGTGTAACGGAGGAGCAGTTTGAGTTGATCACTGGTTAAAGCAGTACCCAAACAAGCAACAACATTAGATATGCCGCGGGCATGAAGAGCGATCGCATCAAAATATCCTTCCACAATTACTGCGAGATCTTGCTCAATAATCTGATTACGAGCTAAATTCAGGGCAAATAATGTTTTACTCTTATTAAAAAGAGGAGTTTCTGGAGAATTAAGGTATTTTGGTTGCTCTTCACTCAGAGTTCTACTCCCAAAAGCAATAATTCTTCCCTGATGATCGCAGATGGGAATCATCAGGCGATCGCGGAATTGATCATAATAACCATCTTCTGACTTCCGTTTTTTAATCAATCCCGCCTCTGCCACTAATTCCACAGAATAGCGTTTCTCCTCTACTAAATAGCGATAAAGTGTCTCCCACCCCCCTGGTGCATACCCTAATTGGAATTGTTGTATTGTATCACTCCTTAAGTTGCGTTCAGATTGCAAATAAGTTAATGCTCCCTCTCCTTGGGGTTGTTGTAGCGCGTGTTGATAAAAGCTAGCAGTTAGTGCCAAAATCTCATACAATTGTTCTCGTAGGGATATTTGACGCTCAAGTTCAAGCCGCTGTTTTGGTTCTAAAGTTTTTAAGGGTATTTGATACCTTTGCGCTAAATCTAGCACCACTGTCTGAAAAGATTGTTTCCCCAATTCCATCAGGAATTTAATTGCACTTCCTCCAGTGCCACATCCAAAACAATAGTACAGTTGTTTGCTAGGACTTACGCTAAAACTCGGTGTTTTTTCTTTATGAAAGGGACACAAACCAAAATAATCTTTTCCCCGCTTACGCAGCACTACATTGTCGGATATTATATCAACAATGTCAACTTTTTCTTTAACTTCTTCGATCGTGTCTGGGTGCAGGTGAGCAGTTTCCATTATCTATTATCTATTATTTATCAAGCATCAAAGGCGGCAGAAGGCAGAAGACAGAAGGCAACCATCAACTATAGACTTTTTGCAAAAGTCTATTAGTAGGGAGAAGGGAGAAGGGAGTAGGGAGAGTTTTACATGAAATAAATATAAAAATTGATTTTGGTTCGATTTTCGCAAAAGGTCTTATCAACCATCAACTATCAACCATCAACTATCAACTATCAACTATCAACTATCAACCATCAACCATATGAGTAGGATTTTTATTGCAGCTTGTACTAACATTGGGAAAGAAAGAGAGAGTGAAAAAGTTGATCAAAATAAACAAGCAATGCAGATTATTTTGTTGCGCGATCGCATTGTTTCTGAATTGCGATCGCGTGGTTATCAAATCCTCTCTGTTCCTGATGATTATACCTCTCAAGCTTCCATCCAATGGATTAATGACCATTCACATCCAGAAGATATCGCTTTAGAACTTAATTCTCATCTTCGGGAAACCAGTATCTTCTACATTGCTAACAACACAAATCGACAAAAACAAGCTGAATTACTTTTACTTTTGCTTTCACGTCGTGTCCCCCAAATGGTAAGTGAAGGTTTTTTTCCCGATACGGCAACTCCTTACGGAAAACTAGATTTTTGTCGTCAATTAATTATCCCTTCTTTGGTCATGAAAATTGGCTTTCTTAACTTACCAGATGAACAAGAAATTATTAGAAATATGGCTTTGGGAATTGCTGATGGGTTGCTTGCTTGGAGTCAAGAAGTAGTTAGCGCTCATCCTCCTGATTTCCTCAATGCCAAAACTTATCAGACAATTAAAATTAAAATCAATCAGCGCGATTATGATGAGCAAGGTCTTCTTATTAATGGCAATGCTTATATTACCATTGACTTAGCAGATCGTCTGGGAATTGATCTTACCAAATCCCCTTCAATCCGCCCTGTAGAATACCAAGGTATTGTTTATGTAAAAGCTATTGATTTACGTGAGCACAATATTTCTGTAAAATGGGATGAGCGAACTTTTACTGTTTTTTTTCGCTCCATTTTTCCAATCTGTCAGCGAGATTTTGGCTGGATTATGGGTCACGGCAACACTTCTATTACACAACTTACTATGTTTCTTAAACATCATAATGAAAAGGCTTTTGCTAATTTTCCCGATCTACCAGAATTATACCAAAAAGAAGCAGCAATTGAAGGAGTTAATCATGATATTGCTTTCTGTCAAATGTGTTTAGAAACAGATTTTTTGCACTTTGAACAAGAAATTAAACCTTCTCAAAACAATTTTGCTGGTTTAGGAACAATTGGCGGTGGTGCTACTTTTGCTACTTTTACCAGCCGCACCATTGGTGTTAGGGCCCACATTCAACATTTAAAAGCTTATGCTAGTCGAGAACCTTTAATTCAAGAAGTAATTGATCCTCGCTTTGATTTCGTTACTAGAGGTGTTGCTCCTCACATTTCTCAGCTTTCAGGCCGCTGGTCAGCAAATTTGACTTATGGAGATAAAATTATGGCAATGCTCAGAAGACTTTATGAATTAGCTAATTTACTCTAACAATATGGTAGATGGTAGATGGTAGATGGTAGATAGTTGACTACCTCACCCATAATCTTATTATAGTACTTATTTAATCATGAGTATCACAGTAATGATTGTTGCGCAAACAGAAAAAAACCTTTAAAATTAGAGCAAATATTGATTAAAGAAGAGGCCATTATGGCTTATGTATGCGAGATCAGCCCAGGTCAAAGAGTCTATCTAGAAAATCAGGCTTCTCAAACAATAATTACCAGCGTAAATATCAGTGCGGGACAACAACAACAATCTACTTGTGGTTTTGAAACAGGTAGTTGGAGTGAGCTACCTGAAATTTTCCAAACACCAGGCGGTGTGATCTTAAAAATTAAAACCACACAGGGAGAAACCCATATTCAAATCCAAGGTAGCAGTATGGGAATAATTAATGGTAGCCCTAACTTGGGCAGTTACCCCAAAATACATTTGGAACAATCAGACAGTATGCCAAGGATGCAGCCTATGCAACCCATGCAACCCATGCAACCCATGAAAATGGGAGATATGTCTATGAAGATGAACCCAATGTCCATGAGTATGGGTAACATGGAAATGCGCATAGGGTTGGGTTCTGATGTAACTAAGCGGTTTTGCTCCGGGTGTGGAGCAGCAGTAAGTCCAAGCGATCGCTTTTGTTCAAGTTGTGGTCATCGTCTTCTGTAGAGGTCAAAGTGATCACAATGTTGTTTTTAAATCAAAACCCGCCCAATGAAATTAAGTGATCACAATGTTGTTTTTAAATCAAAACCCGCCCAATGAAATTAGCAGTGCGGGGGCAGGATTCTGATAATTAATAATTATTATAGAACATTAGTCTAGGCAATGTTTGCTAGGGCCTTTTAATCTAAATTGCTCTTAGGGATGAAAAAGAAACAAGATTTATCAAACAAACATGACAATTACAGTAGGCCTTCACCATCAACTTAAATATAGTTACTCTCGGTCAATTATTCTTGGGCCCCATACCATCGGACTTCGCCCTTCTCCCCATTGTCGCACTCCGATTCAAAGTTATTCCCTCAAAATATCTCCTCCAGAACATTATCTCACTTGGCTACAAGATGTCTATGGAAATTTCTTGGCTAGGGTGAATTTTCTCGGGCCAACCAATTACCTCAACGTAGAAGTAGCTCTCATTGCTCAACTGCAAACCATCAACCCTTTTAATTTTTTATTAGAAGATTATGCAATTAACTATCCCTTTACCTATCCCCCAGAATTAGCTAAACAATTAGTTCCTTTTTTAGAAATCACTGAATCTGGCTCATTATTACAAGCTTGGGTAGAAAAACATCGCCAAAAAGATAGCTACACTACTAATTTTATTCTAGAACTCAATCAACAACTTGCTCAAGAAATTAACTATCAAATTCGCCTAGAAGCAGGGATTCAATCTTGTGAAGAAACTCTGGGCCAAAAAATAGGTTCCTGTCGTGATACTGGTTGGTTATTTGTCCAAATTTTGCGTTATTATGGTTTAGCAGCTCGCTTTGTTTCTGGTTATCTAATTCAACTTACTCCAGATATACCACCTGGGGCGGGCCCAATGGGCCCTGAAGCAGATCAGGGAGATTTACACGCCTGGACAGAAGTATATCTCCCTGGGGCAGGCTGGATCGGGTTAGATCCTACTTCTGGTTTCCTCGCGGCTGAAGGTCATCTTCCCCTGGTTTGTACTCCAGATCCTCTTGCAGCTAGTCCAGTTAGGGGAACTACAGAACCTTGTACCTCTCAATTAGATTTCTCTGTCATTGTGTCTCGCTATGAGGAAACACCAAGAACTACTAAACCCTATACTGAGCAACAATGGGAAAAGATTAATTCTCTGGGAAACACTGTAGAAGCTAGTCTCCAACGTTATTGTGTGGATTTGACAATGGGAGGAGTATATATTTTTGGAGGGCATAATCCTCAGGAAAACTCTCTAGAATGGCTTCAAAATTCAATTACCCTTTCCCTAACTTTAGAATTACGCAATGGAAGTATTGATCTATTTCCACCTTGGCAGGAGTTAATTACTGCTATTGAGGGATGGGAGCGAGAGTCTGGGGCGATCGCTATCAACCTTCATCCTGTCAGCAATTGGGCCCAATTAGTGGCAATTAACACTATTTTAGCTGCAGCCGCCAGGCAATGTGGTCTGGAAACAGAAAAATATCTTCTCGATGGTCGTCCAATTCCTGGAGGCTGTACTAATATTGTTATTGCCCCGAAGCAGGAAAGTCCTTTCTGGCGACGACCTGATTTAGTGCGCAGTTTAATTACTTATTTCCATAATCACCCCAGTTTAGCTGCTGTTTTTGGTCAAACTCCCAAGTCCCATGAGTATTTGTCTCAACTTGGGGAAATGGTTGATGGTAGGCCCGAGCATTTCCTGAAAAATAATCATCTTACAGGATTTGACTTTGAGCAATTATTTTCACAGGGTGGGTTGGAGTTGCGCGGTTTGGCTATGTTTCCCCATTACCAAATGGGTTTGTTACAAATGCTCTTGTTGCGATCGCTCTTTGCTTGGTTTTGGGAAACACCCTATACTAAACCATTAAATTTAGGCGATTCTCCAGGGTGGGAGCCAGGCGATGCCCGTAGGGCCTGCGCTTTTGCCCATCGCTTTATGTTACCCTCTGAGCTTGAAAAAGACTTGCAGCAAGTCATCAGGGATTTACAGCAAGCTGGGTATGAGTTTGAATTAAAATGGTTTGAGCCATTTTTTGAGTTTCACTTTCCCCGTTATGGAGAAATTACCCGCGATGGAGTACAGTTGGAGTTAAGATTCGCAGCAGAAAAGCAGATCCAGGTGCGGTTACGAGAGGCCATGGGAAATTCTGAGCGTTATGTTGTTTTGTGTAATCAAAGACAAGTGCCATTAAAATCCACAGGAGTGCTTGGGGAATATGTAGGAGCGGTGCGGTTTGAGAAAGTCCCCCAATTGCTCTTTGAAATCGTAGATACCCGTGAAAAATCCATCGGTGGGTGTACTTATTATATTAATTCCCCCAGTGGCCATACTTACGAACAATTGCCAGTAAATCGCCGAGAGGCTGAGTCTCGCATGGTAGAGCGATTTGTGCCAATGGGACATACACCTGGGAAAATCACTCTTCCCCCGTTGCGCTTAGAATAGATTTGTAAGCAGTTCATTTGCTCTGGTGGGAATGTAAAGTTTTGTTTCAGGATTCACATTTCTACCCCTAAATTAGTTATCTTGGTTTTCATCAGCTTAAAAGCATCAAATACTTGATTGATGCTGCAAGTAAAACAGGGGAAACATAAGTAAGGGATAAATATTATGTCTCAAATTTTAGGTAGTCAAGAACTGATTCAGGGATATAGCCAAGAAGATTTAGCCAATCAGTTAGCAGCACAAATTATTTCTCTTCCCGAGAGTCTTAACCCAGTTGTCATTGATGATGACACAGATCCACGAGGGAAAAGAGGAAGTCAGGAACGTTATGAAAATTTTCAAGTGGAATCCCTGGATGGCGTTGCTTTCTTATCAGGAATATTTAATTTCGATGCACCTGCTATTCGGACAATTGTAGGACAAGATGAGGTTGTGTATTTCGCTCCTTTTGTCAACATATCATTAGATAATACAACCGATGATTTCTCTCCAGGTGCAGGGTTTCCAGGAGGGTATGCCTTGACTCAAAAACATTTAGCGGATTTAATTGCTGAAGGCTTAAATCCAAGAGATCCATCAGGTTTAGTAGGAGAAGTAGGTGGTTCATTACCCACACTTCAAAAAGTTGCACAATATCTTGCCGACTTCATGGATGAACAATTTGTTAAAATTGATGGCATTGATGTAACTCCAGAAAACATTACATTATATAGAAAAGACACTGATGATACTCTAAGCTACGCTGAGTTGCCTCGTTCTACTGGAGCAATATATACACCACTTATCTATAATAGTCCTGAGGAGATTTTTGTAGCTGATCCAGATCAGGGAAGCAACTTAGATAATAACGATCCTACTGATGATACATTTCCTACTTTAGCTGAGGTTAATCCTACCCTGACAGAATTTGTCATACCATTTGTGCAAGATGGTTATTATTTTGGACTCGAATTAAATCCAGAAGTTAATACGGTTCAATTTGGTGGAAATAGTCCTCTTGGCGCACAAGATATTATTTATAATCTACTCAATCCAGTTAATGGAACTAAGCAAAAAGATAACCTATCGGGAACTCCAGAAAATGACTATGTGAATGGAAAGCAGAAAAAAGATAAATTATTCGGGAATGAAGGGGACGACCTTTTAATTGGCGGAAAAGGAAAAGATTATCTAGATGGTGGTAATGGTAATGATGAACTGTGGGGCGATGGTGGTAATGATAAGTTTGTCTATAAATTTGGTTATGGACAAGATAAGATCTTCGATTTTGAACCAGGAGACATGATTAAGTTTGATGGATTTAATGATGCAGGGGTGATTTCAAGTGTTATTTTGCCTAGTGGTGTAAAAGCAATTGAGATTAAATTTAATGACAATGATCTACTAACAATCATTGGTGTAGAATCTGACGATATGTCCATCAATGCAAAAACAAGCACAATTATGTACTTTTAGTTGTTGCAACCAGGGCGTTGGTGAATTGGAGAATGCTATTAAGTAATTAAGGTTGTCAATCCCTAATTTTTCGTTGATACTTGCATAAAAAGCATTACGCATCCACCAACGCCATTGAACTTAATATAAAAGCTCAATTTTAAACCTTACTGAGTATATTATTAGCAATAAGTAAGGGATAATATAGAGCCGAAATAGCCAAATTAGGCCGAATAAATGGCAAAATATTAGGGAGAAATTCGCTTGTGAGGTTTAGTCATAATCATCAATGGATCGCCAATAGTAGTAAGTTTCCAAGAAGCTGAGTCTAACTGACGGGCTGACACCAAAAAAGGAGCGCCAAAAATCAGTCGTCTTACAAGCAATTCAGGGGGGATAAAAGCAGCCAAAAAAGGTTCGTCAACACTACCAACATAAGCATATGCCCCATTTTCTAACCATTTTCCAGCAATAGTTGCTGAGTCATTAGGAGTGGCAGCAGAAAAACTATGGATAAAATAAACCGCTGCAGGAGTTTTTAATTGAGGGATATCAGCCACATTAGCAGTACCATCACCCACTTCAAATTCTGTGGGACTGCCTCTGGAGTTGACAAATATCCAATCATACTCCCATGCCTGCTCGCTTAAACTGCGCCAAGTTTTTAATCCTGCTTCAGGACGTTGCACCAGTTTGACTGCAAAACCCCCTTGAGTAAGCTCCTGAGCTGGGGTATTCATTTGATAATTCTTCCAGGAATCTTCCTGCTGATAACTATTATAAAATAGAGCAGTTTGCGAGTCAAGAAAGATGGAGCACATAGCCTGATACACACTGCGATTTGCGTCCCCATAAATCCAGCCCACAATTCCCCAGCGTGAGCCATTTTCATGCCGTGCTAAACCATCAGTTACAGCTCGTAGTTCTTTTTCCTTTTCTGGGGAGGGATATTTAACCCCCTGTTGGCGGACAATGGTCACCGTATCGATTGTGTCACCCAGTTTATTATAAGAATAACCAGTAAGTTGAACTAAATGCTCAACTTGTTGTTGCAATTGTTGCCATTGTTGAGGAGTAAGAGTTTGGTTTGCCGTGCCAAAATCACCTTCAAGAAATACCAAAGGTTGACCCCGATCTGCTGCTAAAGCTACAGCAGCAGGCCATGCTGGGTCTTTTTCTGAAGTCATTACTATTCCAGGAGGTTGCCAACCCAAACTTTGCCATGTTTCCTGAACAGATATTACATCGGCTGCATCCCAAGCTGCCGCTACAGCACTAACCATTGATTCTTTTAAAGGAGTATCCAGCTTAACTGGGGGTAAATGAATCACTTTAGCAGGTTGGAAACGGGCAAGAAACATTTCTGTATAGTAATTATCCCCAATTAAAATCGGCCAACGGCCTGTCTTACTCCAATCAGCGATCGCCACTAAAAAAGTTGCTTCATCAGGCACAATCACCACCTGATTTACAGTAGGAATATTAGCCCGAAGAGTAGCAATGCGAGTACCCAGATTAACTGCCCAGGGTTGAAAATTGTAAGAAAAACTCGGTATTTTGGGTAAATCTTTTTCCGCTTCAGAAGCAAATAACCCTCCAGCTAATGAACAGAGTAAAGCTGTCAGAAATAGCCAACGAAATAATCTTTTTTTAGTAGGCGATCGCATTTTTTTCCCTACCTTTCCGAATAATTAGTAACAGTTTTCCCTTGAGCCACACCCTACTTAAGTATTTTCTTCCCACCTGTGCTTTAATGCTAGCAAATTTTCTTTCTGGATGATTATCAAAACTGTTTTTTTTCAACTTAAAAAGCAGTCCGAGACAATGAGCGCTCATCCCATTGCCTAATCAATACCATCTCCCTCACTGCTATAATATTTGTCAAAAAAAAGACGCAAGAAAATAAATTCTTGCGCCAGCTTAATTAAGCTTTACAGATTTTTAATAGCGGGTGCTATTAGGCTTGTGAACAATGAAGCTAACAGTTTGACATTGCTTAATATTGTCAAAGCCAATTACACGGATGTAGCAATTAGAGTACTCAGCGCGACATTCCCGAACTTCAATCAGAACATCTTGAGGAGTGCTAGCACTAAACAGAGGTAACTTCCACAAAGTCCAGTGGTGGTCTTGAGGCTGAGGATTTTCTTCAAACTCAACAGCAGGAATATAACCCTGATCAATCATGTACTGGATCTGCTTCACAATTTGCTGATCAGTCAGAGGAGGTAAATAAGAAAGGGTTTCGTAACGACGCTCTTTAGGTAATGTTTTCATCTATTTTTATGAGAAACTAAATGGTTAGTCAGAAGATTCATTCACATCTAACTCAGTATCTGAGACAGACGTTGAGGGTTGGGACTGGGTGAGACGTTCCAATAGCTGACGGCGACGTTCTAAATTAGCCTGCTCAATCCCAGTACGCACCATTTCTGGGAGAAATTCCAGGACTTGTTCTGCTAAATGTTGTCTAACAGTCATAATCCGCAGTACTAAATCCTTGTGTTCCAGCATCAATCCTTCCAAATACGCTTCTCCATCCTGAATTGTATTCCCAGAGGAGTACTGACTCAACCAAATTGCCTGAGTCGGGTTGGTTTCTGACAACTGATTGATAATAGTGCGTACTGCCTGATAAGTCAGGTAACTTTGTAAAACTTTTGCAGTTTCTTGAGCTACTTGTTTTGGATGCATTTATGCCTACCTATCCCAACAGGGACCTCTAAAGGGAATTGTTAGTTATTAGTTATTTAAGATCAAACTCATAACTAACAACTATCCACTCATTAGAGTGTATCCATCGCTTCAAACTCGAACTTGATTTCTTTCCAAAGTTCGCAAGCAGCGGCAAGTTCAGGAGACCAGCGAGCAGCTTCTCGTATTACATCGTTCCCTTCGCGAGCGAGAGAACGACCTTCGTTACGAGCTTGGATACAAGCTTCCAAAGCTACACGGTTAGCGGTTGCACCAGGAGCATTCCCCCAGGGGTGTCCCAGAGTACCACCACCAAACTGTAAGCAAGAATCATCTCCAAAGATTTCTACTAGGGCTGGCATATGCCATACGTGAATACCACCAGAAGCTACGGGCATCACTCCAGCCATAGAAGCCCAGTCTTGGGTAAAGAAAATACCACGGGAGCGATCTTCTTCCACGTAGTCTTCCCGCATGAGGTCAACAAAACCCATAGTAATACCACGTTCACCTTCGAGCTTACCTACAACAGTCCCAGAGTGGAGGTGATCACCACCAGACATCCGTAAACACTTAGCTAGTACACGGAAGTGCATCCCATGATTTTTCTGACGGTCAATTACTGCGTGCATTGCGCGGTGAATGTGGAGCAGTATGCCGTTATCACGACACCAGCGAGCGAGAGTAGTGTTAGCGGTGAAACCACCTGTGAGGTAGTCGTGCATGATGATCGGCATTTTGAGTTCTTTAGCAAACTCAGCCCGCTTCAGCATTTCTTCGAGAGTCGGGGCAGTAACGTTGAGGTAGTGTCCTTTGATTTCGTTAGTTTCTGCTTGCGCTTTGTGAATAGCATCAGCAACGAAGAGGAAGCGATCGCGCCAGCGCATAAAGGGCTGGGAGTTAATATTTTCGTCATCTTTGGTGAAGTCTAGACCACCGCGCAGACATTCATAAACTGCACGACCATAGTTTTTCGCAGATAGACCTAACTTAGGCTTAATGGTGCAACCGAGCAGGGGACGACCATACTTGTTCAGTAAATCCCGTTCTACAGTAATCCCGTGAGGAGGGCCTTGGAAAGTTTTCAGATAAGCAACAGGAACCCGCAAGTCTTCCAGACGCAGCCCACGCAGTGCTTTAAAACCAAATACGTTCCCCACAATGGAGGTCAACATATTGGTGACTGAACCTTCTTCAAATAGATCTAGAGGATAAGCGATAAAGCAGAAAAACTGGTTATCTTCACCTTGAACTGGTTCGATGTCATAGCAACGACCTTTATAGCGATCTAGATCAGTCAGTCCATCAGTCCATACTGTTGTCCATGTTCCTGTAGAAGATTCAGCAGCTACAGCAGCCCCAGCTTCTTCGGGAGGCACACCTGGTTGGGGCGTTACCCGAAAGCAAGCTAGTAAATCTGTATCTTTGGGTGTATAGTCTGGGGTGTAGTAGGTTAGGCGGTAATCTTGTACACCTGCCTTAAACCCTGCTTTAACTTGTACCATCTGGTTATTTCTCCATATACAAAATATTTATTTCCCACTCGTCAAGTCGAGAGCGATTTGTGCGCTTCTCTGTGCTCCCAGGGAGAAAAATGCTTAGAAAATTCGCCGCCAGTTAGAAATCAACTGTTTATCGGTTTATCTGTTTTTCGAGTTTTCATCCTAACATGGAATGAATGCTTTTTTCTCAAAAAATTTTATTTTTTCCCACTGAATTTAGATTGGAATTTTTTCTCTGGGATATTAGTTAAACTTATAGCAAGTTTCCCCACCTTTTTATTACATTTTGTTAAGCTTTTTGACTTAGTAAATTGCCAGGAAAAACAGCCGTCAATCATAGCTAACGGTTAATCTAGTTCTATTGTTTGCTTTACCTAACTACCTGCAAGACAGCCCCAACTATACAATTTTTAATATTCTGGCTCAGGTGAAGATTTGAGAGCTTTTAATTATTTGAAATTTGAGCTCAGGATAGAGTTTTAAGTTCGTATTTATAGATTCTGTCACTTAAAATAATAGATGACCCTAATCTATACTGTGCAAGGTTTAAAACTTGAGTTTTCACACTCAAAAATCTCTAAATTTCCTACTGCCTATTTCAACTTTATCAAGTACCATCCTCCTCCTCATTTAATCATGAGTATCACAGTCTGTTTTCCTGAGAGACATTCAGCTTTATTTAGCCTAACTTTATCTAAATAATTTAGGGGAATTTTTTTCTCTAGCTTTTAGCTCTGCCCATTAACTGCTTTTTTTGGCGTTGCTGAATTGAGTTATGAATTATATATTTACAAAAAATACTAACCCAACTCAAACCCTCTCCCCACTCCCTACTCCCTTCTCCGCTACTTTAAGTTCAATTCAGCAACGCCCTTTTTTTTATCCCCTAACTATCTTGATTTTGATTATTTAATGGTTGACGGTGGGGGAAAAGAGTTACTAATAGATTGTTAATGTAAACTTTACCAATTGCAGGGGTATTTCCTTTTTCTGGGGAAGACTCAGAGTTAATTCCATTCTTGAGTACCTCTGTTTTCAACTCTGCGGCTTCTATTGCTGTCTCCTCTTGATTTGGATTACTCTTAACAGCGGCTGTTGCCTTAGTCTCCCCCTTTTCCAAAGATGGCCCTGGGAGATTTTCTACACTTTCTTCTGTGGCGATCCAGTGGTCTTCCCAAAATGAGTCACTTTCTCCCTCCTCTTCTGTCGGGGGCGGTACTTTCTCTTTCACAGAATTAACATTCTCAGCTTCTTTTAGCTCCCCAACTTGACGAGAAGTATCACCAATCAATGAACCAGGACTCAGCACAGCCATTGAGTCAACCGAAGCATTAAAAATAGTACTTGCAGTGCCAACACAGGCATTTTTACCTATTGTGCCAAAGCCCACCACCAAAACTCCCGCTCCCAAAATTACACCACTTTCTATTGTTAAAGTTCCTTGATAGGCTTTGAGAATCACTCCCATACCAATACAAGCCCCAGAACGAATCACAATTTTACTACCAGGAGCAGCTTGCAAAATTACTCCTGGAGCTATGATTGCCTCAGAATGAATCGTGACATCCCCGACAGTATAAATCTCCGAGTTACTGACCCTTTCTCGTATTTGAAAATACATAATTATTCCATAGTCTATAGTCCATAGTCATTCGTCATTCCTAGGGTTTTGCGCATCCTTCCCCCATTAGTCATTAGTTCTGAGCATCGGCATCTTAGTACCAATGACCAATGACCAATGACCAATGACCAATGACCAATGACCAATGACCAATGACCCAACTATGGGCGTTGAATAACAGTTTCCAAGACCCGACGTTTTACACTTGGATCTATCCCAATCAGGCGCACATATTCCCCTGCGTGTTCCTGTAAACAACCTTCAAGGGCTGACAAGACTTCAGACTCGCGCGTACTCTCAATGGGGGAACAACTGTGCCAAGACTTGGTTTGAAACCGACGCTTGTCAGCGTGTTCCGTGCCGATTTTATACCCTTGGTTGAGGAGACCACGCACCTGAGTTACTATTTCTGGATCCAATTTGCTGGTTGTAGCATTTTTACTACTTGTCCCATTGCCATTAGAACTGTTGTAAGTAGGGGTAGCTGTAGGGGCAGCAGCAGGCTGAGATGGTCCTGAATTATTTCCTGGGCGTTGAATAATCTTCTCAGACACCCGACGTTTGGCTCGTGGGTCGATGCCTAACAGTCGTACATATTCCCCTGCGTGTTCCTGCATACAGTTCAGAAGAGCTGCTATTACTTCAGACTCGCGAGTACTTTCAATGGGTGAGCAACTATGCCAAGACTTGGTTTGAAACCGACGCTTATCGGCGTGTTCTGTGCCAATCTTGTATCCTGCTGCCAACAGATTCCGCACTTCGTCAATCGTTTCTGCACTTAACCCATTGCTACTTGGCGCACTTACACTCTTGTTGGTTGGAGCAGAAGTTTTGTGAGATAACTGCTCGGGACTGTCATCAGGTCTTTGGATAATTGCTTCTAACACCCGCCGTTTGGCATGGGGGTCAATCCCAATGAGGCGGACATATTCCCCTGTGTGTTCTGCCATGCTTGCTTCCAAAGCTCTCACTGCGTCTGCAACTCTGGTAGTTTCGATGGTAGAGTCAGTCAGCCACGACTTAGTTTGAAAGCGGCGTTTATCAGCGTGTTCGATGCCAATTTTATAACCCTGGGTAATGAGACTACGCACTTGTTCTTCTATGTTAGAACCAACGCTTCCATTACTGCTACTATGATTTCCCTGACCATTGCTATAACTTGGGGCTGGTGTTTTACTAGCCCCGACCTGTGCTGGTGCATCCTGGGGTCGTTGAATAATTACTTCCAAAACCCGCCGTTTTGCATTTGGGTCAATCCCAATGAAGCGTACATATTCTCCTGGGTGTTCTGCCATAACTGCGGAGAGTTCTCCCACCACTTGGTCTTCCCGCTTACCTTGAATTGAAGACCCACTTAGCCAAGATTTTGTTTTAAACCGACGTTCATCTGCGTATTCTGTCCCAATTTTATATCCTTGGTTCAGGAGACTACGCACCTGGGTTCTGATATCTGCATTTATACTCATCTTTTCTTCTACTTTCCCATTAGAGCCATTTTCCGAGCCACTCAGCTCATTTTGAATTGGATTGATACAAGCCGCATCTGCCGCACATTTATAACCTGCCAGCATTACCTCATTGATTTCTATCACATGGTCGGCGAAAAGGCGATCGCCTTCCTCCACATCTGGCAGACGATCTGCCTGTTCCTGGTTTGTTATCACTGCTCCTGATGGTACATATTTCCCTGGGGGAATTTCCACATCTTGAACCAGAGCGTGCATCATCACAATACAACCTTTTCCCACCCTTGCATTAAATATTGTTGAGCGGAAACCGATGAAGCAGTTATCTCCCACATAAGCTGGCCCATGAATTAGTGCCATGTGGGTGATGCCCGTTTGCTGCCCGATCCAAACTGAATATTCTCTGCCATCATCCCCTACCACCCGACCTTTTTCCAGGCCATGAATGACCACCCCATCTTGAATATTCGTTGCTTCTCCGATATAAAATGGATGCCCCTCATCTGCCCTGATCGAAGTTCCTGGAGCTATCAACACCTTTGCTCCCACATAAACATCTCCGATTAAATTGGAGAATGAATGCACGTAGGCGCTTTCATCTATTTTGGGTTCAGCCAAATTTTTCGACCAGGGAGCTGTGGAAGCCGCCATGTTGCCGACTACCATTGATAATCTTCCTCCATCTTCTTGTTTTCTTTTTCACTTTCGGGCCCTCAGGAACTCATCCTCACCTTTGTCTCAAACGCTCTTCATCTTTTTTGCTATATAGCAGCCCTTTCTCTACTGTCACGGTATCAATTATCCCCACCACCATTGCATCGATGGGTATTACTTCGTTTCCCTGATCAATTCTTGCAGCGCTGCCCCTAGTGACTAGCACCCACTCACCTATCCCAGCCCCCACCCGATCTCCTGCCACTTCATATTTATGCAGTAGCTTTCCACCATCATCTATATATTGCAACAGGAGTAGTTTTACTCCTGTGAGACTGTGATTTTTCTGAGTGCTTACCACTGTACCATGTACTTTGGCAATTTGCATTACTTATGGTCTTCTCATTGATTGTGGGTTCACACTTTCCCTGAACTGCTCCACCTCTTCTGTGTACCGTATTGGTAACACGTACTCCAGGTTTTCATGGGGACGAGCAATAATGTGGTGGGATAGTACTTGACCTCCATTCACCCGTCTCACATTTTCTATTCCTGCCATCACTGATGCTTGTACTTCGGATACGTCTCCACGTACTATTACTGTCACCCTACCTGTCCCGATTTTTTCATACCCTACCAGGGTCACGCGGGCTGCTTTCACCATTGCATCTGCTGCTTCCACCACTGCGGGAAAGCCCAGTGTTTCTATCATTCCTACTGCGATTGACATTCAATTTAACTCCTATGTTGTTATGCGGACAGTAGCCACCACTCTGTCTTTTTGCTTTACTCTTGACTACTGCCTTTCTCCAGACCTCTAATAAGCTCGGAACTGTTCTACTTCTTCTGTGTACCGAATAGGTAGCACATACTCCAAGTTTTCGTGGGGACGGGCAATAATATGGGTTGAAAGTACTTCTCCTCCATTCACCCGATTTGCCGCTTCAATCCCTGCGCTCACTGATGCTTGCACTTCGGATACGTCCCCACGTACTATTACTGTCACTCTACCTGTCCCGATTTTTTCGTAGCCTACCAGGGTCACGCGGGCTGCTTTGACCATCGCATCTGCTGCTTCCACCACTGCGGGAAAGCCCAGTGTTTCGATCATTCCTACTGCAATTGACATCTTTGATTTCCTCTTCTTCTTATCCTTGTTTGAGACATTAAACTCACCGCGAGTTTTCTTGAATTTTGTAGATTTTGTGAGTGAATTTGTTTATTAGACTAATCCCGCTGTGTTTTCCCCTGACACAGTTCCCTTTCATCAAGGGGCTGCAAAAAACTCCAGCACGAAAGTAGCTAGTTTATCGCTCTGGAATTAATCATAGGCAACCTTGACACCTTTGACAAGAGAAATCATTATGATATTTCGTTATCTCAGACTTAATCAAATTTAATACTTCCCCGCTTTGTCCTCAATCCCTGCAAAAGGCAGAATTTGGTAGCTCAAAGGGGTTAAACTGTTTTATAATTTCTTAATATTATCTTCAAACGGCTGACCATTGAGTTTGTAACTGCGAACTTGGGAAAGTCTAACTTATTCCCCTGTAAGGGCAGCAATTGGCAAAAAAAAACTCTCCCTCAAAGCTAGGCTCACTCTGGGTGGTCTAATCCTCTTTTTAGTCCAGCTTGAAAAAACCTAATAAGTCATAATACCTAAAATTGGGAAAATTTTCCCTCTTGACAAAACGACCATTAAATGTATGGTCACAGATTAATTAGAAAAATAATTTAAAACTGTAAGAATATTGTACTAAAGGACAGTTTGGATGGCAGATTTTTTATTTCAGATAAGTTGGTTTATCCCTTTTTATGGTTTGCTCGGAGCAGTTTTGACTCTGCCTTGGTCTTTGGGAATGATACGGCGGACGGGCCCTAGACCTGCAGCCTATTTCAATCTTTTGATGACTTTCCTGGCTTTTGTTCACGGTTCTTTGGCTTTTAGAGCAATTTGGCATCAAAAAGACCAGCAGTTACAAATAGTCTATCACTGGTTGCAAGTGGCTGACTTGGATTTGTCTCTGGCAATTGAAATTTCTCCACTCACTCTGGGCGCAATGGAGGTGGTGACGGGTATTGGTCTGCTCGCACAACTCTTCGCCCTGGGGTATCTGGAAAAGGATTGGTCTTTGGCTCGGTTCTATGGTTTGATGGGTTTGTTTGAGGCTGCATTAAGTGGTATCGCTATTAGTGACTCTTTGTTACTGAGTTATGGTTTCTTGGAAATGCTTACTCTCTCTACTTATCTCTTGGTAGGCTTCTGGTATGCTCAACCTCTTGTGGTGACTGCTGCTCGAGATGCTTTTTTGACTAAACGGGTGGGAGATATTATTCTGCTTATGGGAGTTGTGGCAATTTCAAGTTACGGGGAAGGTCTGACTTTCTCTCAATTGGAAAGTTGGGCCGCAACCTCTCCTTTACCTCCTCTCACCTCAGCTTTGTTGGGTTTGTCTTTAATTGCTGGCCCCACTGGGAAATGCGCTCAATTTCCTCTTAATCTCTGGCTGGATGAGGCCATGGAAGGCCCTAACCCCGCTGGCATTATGCGTAATTCTATCGTCGTATCAGCAGGTGCTTATGTTTTGATTAAACTCCAGCCTGTTTTTACTCTCTCCCCTGTCTCTTCTTCTGCTCTGATTATTATTGGGACGGTAACGGCGATCGCTACTTCTTTGATGGCTCTTGCTCAAATTGATATTAAACGTGCTCTGTGTCATTCTACCAGTGCTTATTTGGGTTTGGTCTTTATCTCTGTGGGCTTGGGTCATATCGATATCGCTTTTTTGTTACTCTTTACCCATGCTATTGCTAAGGCTCTTTTGTTTATGAGTGCTGGTAGCTTGATTATGACTACCAGTAACCAGAATATTACGGAAATGGGGGGCCTTTGGTCGCGAATGCCAGCAACTACTACTGCTTTTGTGGTTGGCAGTGCTGGTTTAATCTGTTTGCTGCCCCTGGGAACTTTTTGGACCCTCGCTCGTTGGTTTAATGGCTCTTGGGCTGTAAACTGGTGGCTACTGGGAATTTTGCTGTTTGTTAATACTCTCAGTGCTTTGAATTTAACTCGTGTCTTTCGTCTCGTTTTTTTGGGAAAACCCCAAATGAAAACGAGACGTACTCCAGAGGTGGCCTGGCCAATGGCTTTCCCCATGGTAAGTTTGACGGTATTTAATCTGATAACTCCCGCTATACCTATGTTGTGGCCTTTCTGGCTTAGTCCCACTACTCCTTTATATAACAATGATCAAGTTGTTGTTCAGTTGGCTGTACCACTTTTAATTACATCAGGTCTGGTGGGCTGTGTCTTGGGTTTAACTGTTGAATTGCGTAGAGGTTGGGCAAGACCTACTCAATTTTATTTGCGTTTTTTCCAGGATTTGTTTGCTTATGATTTTTACTTGGAGCGGGTATATAACCTAACTGTGGTTTGGGCGGTCTCAAGTTTGTCTAAATTAACTGCCTGGGTTGACCGTTATCTAGTTGATGGTGCAGTGAATTTGGTGAGTCTGGCAACTATTTTGAGCGGTAATTCCCTGAAATATAATGTTTCGGGTCAGTCTCAGTTTTACATACTGACTATGGTGGTAGGTATAAGTGTATTACTTGGGTTGGTTATCAGTGGTCAGTGGTCGGTGTTAATCAATTATTGGTCGTCTATCTATTAATGGAGGAAAAAATAAAAAATGCTTAGTGCATTTATTTGGTTGCCATTGTTGGGGGCTGCACTCATCGGGTTTTGGCCTGGAAACAGGGCAGGGGAAAAAGTTCGTTCAATAGCTTTGATAATCGCTAGTGGCCTATTGAGCTTGAATATTATCCTGGGGTTTCAGTTTGATACCAAGGTAGCTGAAATTCAATTTTCTGAATATTTCTCTTGGATCGAGTGGTTGGGTTTGAACTATCATCTCGGTATTGATGGTCTATCTTTGCCTTTGCTTTTTCTCAATAGTCTGCTGACTTTAATGGCGATCGCCAGCAGCAATAAGTCCTTGGAGCGCCCGCAATTATACTATTCTCTCTTGTTTGTCCTCAGTGCAGGGGCGGCTGGGGCTTTTTTGGCTCAAGACTTATTATTGTTTTTCCTTTTCTATGAACTCGAAATTGTCCCTTTATATTTCTTAATTGCTATTTGGGGGGGGAAACGCCGTGGTTATGCGGCGATGAAGTTTCTCCTCTATACGGCGGTTTCGGGTTTTTTAGTCCTGGCTTCTTTTTTGGGTCTGGTATGGCTGACTGGGGCTTCTAATTTTGATTATGCACCTTTACTCTCTAATAATCTGCCTGTAGAAACACAACTTTTACTCCTGGCTCCTCTTTTGGTGGGTTTGTTTATTAAAATTCCCATCTTCCCTTTCCATACTTGGTTGCCTGATGCTCACGTAGAGGCTTCTACTCCCATTTCTGTTTTATTGGCTGGTGTACTTTTAAAGTTGGGTACTTATGGTTTGTTAAGGTTTGGGGTTGGGTTTTTCCTTGATGGTTGGGTGGTTTTGGCCCCTTGGTTGGCTAGTCTGGCTGCAGTAAGCGCTTTGTATGGTGCTTGCTGTGCGATCGCTCAACAGGATATGAAAAAGGTTGTAGCTTACTCTTCCATTGCTCACATGGCTTATATTTTACTCGCAGCCGCTGCTACTACTCCTCTGAGTTTAACTGCTGCTGTCTTCCAAATGGTTAGTCATGGCTTAATTTCGGCTTTGTTGTTTCTCCTGGTTGGAGTTGTCTATAATAAAACAGGCACTCGTGATGTTAATTCTCTACGGGGTTTGCTTAACCCCCAAAGGGGTCTTCCTCTGGTTGGGAGTTTGATGATTTTGGGGGTGATGGCTAGTTCTGGTATTCCTGGAATGGTGGGATTTATTGCTGAATTTTTGGTGTTTCGTGGCAGTTTTCCTCTGTTTCCTGTCCAAACTCTTTTATGTCTCGTGGGTACTGGTTTAACTGCTGTCTATTTCTTGTTGGTTATTAACCGTGTCTTTTTTGGTCGTCTCCCTGACCATTTGGCCCATTTACCCCCAGTTCAGTTTGGCGATCGCGCTCCTGCTTTTGTCTTGATGACCCTCATCTTTCTTCTCGGTCTTCAACCTTCTTGGATGGTTCGTTGGAGTGAAGCTCAAGCTACTTCTTTAGTAACTCAGAATGGGAAATTACTTAGTCAAGTAAGCATCGATGCCCGTAGGGCAAGGCCTGCAACCATCATCGTTAATGATTAATTGTGTGTTTACCCTCTAACTCTGTAGGGACGTATTTTTTCTGTTAATGTACTTGCCATCAGAGAAAATGATCTAGAGCAAAGAAAGAGATGGTATTGATTAAGAACTTAGAGTTGATGGACTTTTATTGACTTTAATAGAAAAGTTCCCAGGGGGTTGACTTTCTTTTTAGTTTGAGCTAGAGTAATAAAATAAACTCAAGAGGCAATGACCCGTAAATCAATAGAAATAACCTAGTTATAAATTCTGTGTTACAGAAAATCTGACGAGTTCTAGCGAGTAACAACTGTTTGCGGATAGCTATTCAATTAGAGTAATCAAAAAAGTAGTCGGTAACTCTTCTAAAAAAAGTAGAAAGCTGATAGAGCGGTGTGTAGTTCACACATGAAGGCTTAAACCTTACAAAGCTTGAGTGGGTATTTGTCCACAAAATTAGTAACTATTGACATGAGAGATATTAAGTAGGTAGGCAAAATTATTTATACAATTTCTGTAGGGGCGGGTTTAGGGATCACCTATGTTGCACAACAAAAATTGATTGTTCAAAACCCGCCCTCACCCATGTAATTAATTTTGTCTAATTACTTATCTCAATGGTAGGCATAGCCCACCCTACAAAAATGTAGGGTGGGTTTTAGTCTAAAAAATATTGATGTGATACTCATAATTAAATGAGGACTATGATGAGATTAGGGATGAGAATCACCATTGACAAATAACCAAAACTATTAAGGACTATTGTATAATGCTTAGTTGGGATAAAAATTGACTCAGTTATCTAAAAAGTAGGCAAGTAGTGAGATAAGTGTGGTAGCATTAAGAAATTGAAAGGAGATAGAAGATGAAAAAGATTAGAATCAGAACTGGATCGCACCTGAGCGCTGTGCTTCAATCTACGGTAAATATACCGCAGGCTTTTACTGAATTAATTAAAAATTCTATCCAAAACCTAGCAACATACGTCAAAATTGAGATCAAAGAAAAAATAACTATTGAGGATGATGGGATAGGTTTTGATGATCTAGATGATACTCATGGAATGAATGCTTTTGATAAGTATTTTGTCTTTGGAAATTCTTATGATAATACAGGGGGCGCTGGCATCAGACTGGGACGTATGGGAATTGGAGGTAAACTTTCTAATGACAAATTATCAAAAGATGGAGAAATAGATTGGACAATAGAAACGAAGAATAAGAATCGCAAGGCGTTCAAAATCAACTACAAGCCAAGAAATAATGAATTTTTAGATGAATATGTTCCTGAAATACTGGAAGTTAATTATTCTGATTCTCCAGTTGAGGCGGAGACGGGAACAAAAATAACAATTAATTCAATTAATGCCAAATTTTATGAAACAAATCAGATTCCAGCAATAACAAATGAACTTAAGACATTTTTTGGGTTCTTGGTTTCAAAACTGAAAGCGGAAAACAAAAACTTTCAAATTTTCTTAAACGGTTCAAGTCTGGATTTTGACTACAGACTTCCTGGTAATAATTTACCCAAGCTAAAGTCGAGTTTTGAGTACAATTTTTACGGAGAAAAGAAAAGGTCTGAAGTAGAATTTAAGTTATCTATGTTGCCGAGCTTGGATTTGGTTAAAGATCATCCATTAAAATCAGTGGAGATAGTTTCGGAAGTTAAGATTGGCGATTTTAATTTGACAAATAATGAATTGATATACGAAGTTTATCAAGATATATCTAAAGAAGCTGGGCAAAAAGTAGAAATACAAGAAAGTGTCTTGCAAGCATTTAGAAAAATGATCGGTTTTGTAATTTGCTCAGATCTTAGTTCGGTGCTTGATACTACAGGAATGCCAGCAAAAGATTTATCGCACCATTTTCTAAGAGATGATCATCCCATAACAAGACCGTTCTTAAAGCATACATATAGAACAATTATAGATTGTATAAGAGCATATATTCAACTAGGAGAAGAGCAGAAAAATGAAAAAATAGATCAAATGGTTATGGATATATCTGAAATATTAATTGACTCCACAGATATAGATGAAAATCTTTTAGTTGTTAAGACAAATAGAAAAGAAAGATTAACAAAGCCTAATTTAGGTATAAGGAAAGCTATTTTAGATAGCGCTTTAGAAGCGCATAGTACAGTGACATTTGATCCCAATAAAACAGCTTCACCTCAAACACTTAATCAGAATCAATGGTGGAAGAAAAAACAACCTCCAGAACAAAAAAGTCAAACTCAAGAGTTAAAAATATTAAATTATATCATTATGGATTTTGGGGAAGGTCAGGAAAATAAGGCTTCTAGAATTTCTGATTTCGTAAATTTGAAAATCTTAATCAATTCGGGAAATAAAAAGTTTAAAAAATTAGAAAATGAATCTGATCCATTTTTACTATCTATGCACATAGCTGAATGTCTGGTTAGGGAAATAAATGCCTTCAAAAATCGAGCTATTACGAAGGATGAACTAGATAGTGAAATCTCGGAATTTTACGAGAAAAACTTTCTCAAATTGAAAGAAAAATTTAAGGTGTAAAAAGAGAAATCTCCAGCTTGTCTGGAGATGTTTAATTTAAATATTAACTTAATAATTGGAGAAAGTTTTTATGGTAAGTGTAACAATTGAACCGTCTAAACATCCTTTAGCTGAGTATATTCATCGCTTAGAATCTGGGGATGGTTTACTTAATGATTCTCCAGAAAATGTTTTAGAAGTTGTTGGCATTCTTAAAAGTTATGGTGTGGTTTTAGATGCCTATTCTAATAACTTATGTTATATCGCTGATCATCAGTTTTTGGTGTTTTTTCCCTTTTTTAAATATTTTAATGGAGAAGTTTCTTTCAAGAGATTACTACGTCACTGGTGGCATGATAGAATAAATTTTGAATATGCAGAATATTGTATGAAGACGATGTTTTGGCATGGTGGAGGTGGTTTAGATATTTATCTGGATTCCCCCCAATTTCATCAAGTTGTAAAAAAGTTAATTGCTGCTAAGTTTAAAAATAATTTGTTGATTTTAGGTTTGGATAAAATCTTTCATGATTTTTTGCCTGAACAAATGCGCCAGATGGCTTATTATAGCGGTTTGGGTCAATTTTGGCGGGTGATGAGTGATATGTTCGGTAGTCTTTCTGACCGCTATGATCAGGGGGAAATTAAGTCTATTCCCCAAGTGGTAGAACATATTTTAAATGGTTTGGTAGAAGCGGCAAATAAACGGATAACTTACAGGGTTAAGGTGAAAGATGAGGTTTATGAATTGATTCCTGAAGCTGCTAATTTGACTTTTCTCAAAGATACGGCAGTTCCTTATGTAGAAGCAATTTTCTTTCGGGGAACTCCTTTTCCTGGGACAGTTTCTTATAATGCTCAAGCTTACCAAATTCCTTATGACCAAGAGATGTTTAATTATGGGGCTTTGTATGCAGATCCTTTACCTATAGGTGGTGCGGGGATTCCTCCTACTCTGTTAATGCAAGATATGCGTCATTTTCTTCCAGAATATCTTCATAAAATTTATCTTCAACGCATTAGAAAAGAAGATGATTTGTTGGTGCAAATTTGTGAGAGTTTCCAAAAGTCAATGTTTTGTGTGACTACGGCAGCAATTCAAGGTTTAGCTCCTTTTCCTTTGCATACTTCTGATCTTGAACAGCAAAAGGCAAATCGTGTTTATTTGGAAAATTGGTTGAGTCGTTTTACTACTAGCAGACTAGAAACTGTTAATCTGTAATAACAGTTAGGCTACAGAAAGTGGGGAGAGGGTTTGAGTTGGGTTAGTATTTTTTGTAACGAGATAATTTATAACCTAGGATAAGCTAATAGTTGATAGTCAAAAATGAACAACAAACAATAAGCCAATGACTATACTGATTGAAATCATATTGCTGCTGATTGCAGGAGTTTTGCTAGTTCCAAGTGTAGTTCTTTTGATAGAATGTTTGGCGGCACTTTTTCCCTTTCCTGCTGACACAATAGGGGAAAGACCATCGAGTATTGCTGTTTTAGTCCCAGCTCACAATGAGTCGGCAGGCATAGCTAGAACATTGAAATCAATATTACCACAGTTAAATTCAGGCGATCGCCTTATCACTATTGCTGATAACTGCACCGACGAGACGGCGGCAATCGCCCGTAAACTCGAAGGGGTGAGTGTGATAGAAAGAGAAAATCCTGATCTCCGTGGCAAAGGTTATGCAGTGGATTTTGGGTTGCGATATCTAGAGTCTCAGCCCCCAGATGTTGTGGTAATGGTGGATGCAGACTGTATCGTTGAGGAAAATACTATTGATAGGATTGCTCGAGTAGCATGGAAAAATACTAGACCAGTCCAAGGGATATATTTAATGGATGTACCGCCTAACCCCACACCTAAAGATGCAGTTTCCGCTTTAGCATTGGTAGTGAAAAATTCGGTGCGCCAGGTGGGGTTAGCTCGACTGGGGCTACCTTGTTTACTGACTGGTTCTGGAATGGCCTTTCCCTGGGAAATCATTAATCAAGTATCCTTTGCCAATAGCAAAACAGTTGATGATATGCAGCTGGGTTTAGATTTGGCGATCGCTGGTTATCCTCCCCTACATTGCCATTCTGGACAAGTTACTGGCCGTTTGATGGAGCAGCAATTTGCTAAAAGTCAACGCTCTCGCTGGGAACATGGTCATATCGAAACCATATTAACCGAAACTCCCCGTTTACTACGGGCTGCATTCAGGCAAAAAAGATGGGATTTAGTGGCGATCGCCTTAGAGTTATTTATTCCTCCCCTCTCTTTATTTCTCATCTTCTGGTTATTTGCTACGGGTAGCGCTCTCCTAGCAACTACTATTGGAGTCTCTTTTATTCCATTTATCATCTTTGCCTGGGTGGGCATACTGATTTTTCTTGCCATTTTTATTGCTTGGGCGAAGTTTGGGCGCAATAATATTTCTCTTGTGACGCTTTTGAGTGCCCCCTTCTATGTTCTTTGGAAATTTCCCCTGTATTTAGCTTTCTTCTTTCAACGTCAAAGTCGATGGACAAAAACTGAACGGGATGCAGGGTAGTTCAGGTTCTGGGTAGCGGTTAAGTTTCTGGAGCAACACCAGCCAAAAAAAGGGCAAACTCTCTACCAAATATCTTTTCGAGAGGCGGTGAGGTTCACAACTCAACCTGTATAACCATTCCAGTCCTACCTCGCTCATCCACTTAGGACAACGTGGTTTACAACCAGCTTCAAAATCAATAGTAGCACCGATCGCCAAAAACACCTTAACAGTTGTTAACTGATTTTTATACTTGGCGATCCATTTTTCTTGTTTTGGCGCTCCCAAACCAACTGCAAGTACTGTTGCACCAGATTCATTAATTCTAGTAACAATTTTCTGGCACTCTGACTCATTATTTTCAAAGCCCTCAGAAGGTGAGTAAGTATCTACAACTATTTCCCGTCCTACTTTTTCATTAATCTTTATTTGCGCTTTCCTGGCTACTCCTTCGGCTGCTCCTAACAAAAATATTTTAATATCTTCATTTTCTTTATGGTAATTATAGAAAGCTGGAAATAAATCAGACCCAGAAATCTTTTCTTTAATTGGGTTTCCTAAAAATTTTGATGTATATTCCAGGATTTTACTATCACAGACGCGATAGGTATCTCGGAGGTGATATGCAACAAGCAACTCATTATCCTTTTGGAGTTTTACCATATGATCCACGTTGGGTGTCACCACAAATCCTCCAGTCTGACTCAGCTTTTCTATCAGTTCTGTCATAGTTAAATTGTGTATCCAGATATTGAGGATTTTGACCTGGCTCATCGGGACCTCTAAAATTTTTTTGCTTACTCTTTCATCATCCAACAGGCAGATTTGTTTTAACGTATAAGTTTTGTATAAGTTAATTGGTTATTTTTTTTCCTCTACAAGTAAGAATACCAATTTTTAGTTCTATTCATGTATTGTTTGTGAAAAATAATTTAAGCAAGAATTATTTTTGCCATGACTCTTTTCCAATTCGCAGTGAGGGCATTCAAGACTTAGAATAATAGCTTATAATTACGATTCGTTTAAATTGGAGAAAACATGACAGAAACTCTGTTATTCAACGCTCTACGTCAAGCCATTGATGAAGAGATGGCGCGGGATGATGCTGTATTTGTGTTAGGTGAAGATGTAGGTCACTATGGTGGTTCTTATAAAGTAACTAAAGACCTCTACAAAAAATATGGTGATTTGCGAGTTTTGGATACGCCGATCGCGGAAAATAGCTTTACAGGAATGGCTGTTGGTGCAGCAATAACAGGTTTACGCCCCATTATTGAAGGGATGAATATGGGCTTTTTGCTCTTAGCCTTTAACCAAATCGCTAATAATGCTGGTATGTTACGTTACACTTCTGGAGGGAATTTCAAAATTCCTGTGGTCATTCGCGGCCCTGGTGGTGTGGGGCGACAGTTGGGGGCGGAACATTCCCAGCGTTTAGAAGCTTATTTTCAGGGGGTTCCTGGCTTAAAAATAGTTGCCTGTTCCACTCCCTATAATGCGAAAGGCTTACTCAAATCCGCCATCCGCGATGATAATCCTGTTCTATTTTTTGAACACGTTTTGCTTTACAATTTGAAGGAACATCTGCCAGAAACGGAATACTTACTGCCTTTAAATAAAGCAGAAATTGTCCATCCTGGAACAGATGTAACCATTTTAACCTACTCGCGAATGCGTCACCATTGTCTCCAAGCGCTCAAACAGTTGGAAAAAGAGGGATTTAATCCAGAAATTATTGATTTGATCTCTCTCAAACCCCTGGATATGGAAACCATTGGCTCCTCAGTGTGCAAAACTCATCGGGTAATTATTGTTGAAGAATGTATGAAGACTGGGGGTATTGGCGCAGAATTAACTGCGTCGATTAATGATCAACTATTTGATGAGTTAGATGCTCCTGTTTTACGGTTAGCTTCTCAAGATATCCCTACCCCTTATAATGGCACACTGGAAAGACTCACTATTGTTCAACCTCAGCAAATTGTTGAGGCGGTACAAAAAATGGTAGCCGTGGGCGTTTGAGCTGTTTTGGCTAACCCGCAGTTTCCTATTTAAAAAGGGTTGGTTTTTTCTCAAAAATGAGTCATAATGATTTGTAAGGATTCCTAATCACCATAAGTAAGTAGGCAAAATTATTTAGACAATTTCTGTAGGGGCGGGTTTAGGGATAACCTATGTTGCACAACAAAAATTGATTGTTCAAAACCCGCCCTCACCCATGTAATTAATTTTGTCTAATTACTTACTACCCAAGAACCAGATGGATTTTTGGAAGTGTAATGGAACTTTAACAAAAGTTCGACTTTCCTTAGTAATGAAAGTCCCAGAGGGTATCCTCACCCATGTTATATGGGCGTAACATTTTCCTGCTTTACGAGTAAGGCACCAGACGGGTTAGTAAAAATCCTAATTAGTCACCGAGGAATTAGGTTTCTAGGCTTATGTCCACATTTGTCTAGGAAAATACTAGGTGCCCCAATTATCTTTTAAAAATGTAGAGGCGGGTAAGGGAGATTATAGACCAATGAGCACTCATTGGTCTATTTAAATCACACTCACTAATTTAGACTTCTTGCTTTTGCTCTAATAATTAGTTTCGCTCATTAGACATGAGTGCGTTCATTCGAGTCAAAATTAAGATATAATTGAAAAAATTCAGATAAATAAGCTAAATTTATGAAATACGAAAAACTCAAAAATTTCAGCTCAGAAGAGTTCAAACGCTTTACGGGTATTAAGTTAACAACTTTTCAAAGGTAAAAATTGTCAAAAATCATTTTTTAAATAAGAAAAAAAAGTGCCAGTGATTTAATTATTGAAGACCAAATTTTAT
>JADQBC010000053.1 GCA_016903655.1 Gomphosphaeria aponina SAG 52.96 = DSM 107014 | reverse complement strand
GCTGAAATCCACGCCAGTAAAGCGTTTGAAGTCTTGATTTTTTAGATTTTTTAACTTTTCGTATTTCATAACTTTAACATTTTGCTCTTAATTTTTTCTATTATATCTTAATTTTGACAAGAATTTCGCAAGAGGTCTAATAGATATTAAACTTTATGAGCAAGCAGATCTAATTTTTCAAGATTGCGAAACTTCACAATATCCTTCTCCTGTTCATGCTCATTATCAAGAGTTAGTTACTTTACCAGAGCAGATTAAACAGAAAATGTGGTTATATGCTTATCAGGAGATGGTTTTTTAGGGTTTGTTAAACGGGGTCAAGTTTTTGATTTTTCAACATTTCAATAAACTGGGGTTTGGTTACCAAACCCCTAGAGATTTTTTTAACAGCTACCAAATAAATTTATTTCGCGCTGTTGTTAGCATGACCATTACCGTTACGGGGTTGAATTACACCATAACCGCCGTGATTGCGCAGATAAATTACGTTGATTTCCTGGGTTTCACTGTTGCGGAACATATAGAAGTCGTGATCAACTAACTGTAGCTGTTCTTGGGCTTCTTCGATGGACATCGGTGGCATGGAAAAATATTTCATGCGCACCACTTCCCCTGGTAACACTGGGGCGCGATCGCCGATTAGATCCTCTTTCACAGGCTCTTCTGTAACTATTGCTGCTGTTTTTGCCCCAGCATGAGTTTTTTTGTCTTCATGTTTCTCTTTATACTTACGCAATTGACGGGCGATTTTATCTGACACCAAGTCGATGCTGGCGTATAAATTTTCGCTTCCTTCTTGCGCTCGGATTACTGTTCCATTGGCATATACTGTTACTTCTGCTTTATGTTTTTCTGCGATCCGGGCATTGCGTGCTACAGATAAATGCACATCCACTTTCGTGGTGATGTTATTATAGTGCTTTACTGCTTTTTCAAGCTTCTCTTCGACGTAATTGTGAATCGCCTCTGTGACTGCAATGTTGTTTCCCTGGATTAAAAGCTTCATACTCTATACTCCATACTAAAGAGTTTTTTTTGTGGCACAATAACTGGAAAATTTTTTTGACTTTGGGGTGATTTTGCAGGAGTTTCCAATTGTTTATACTCCATTTTTTCCCCTTAATTTTTCCCGATTTTTTTGAGGAAGGACTTCTTTGATTTCTCAAGCTCCGAACTAGATTTTTCTTAATTTATTCAACTCTTGATTCTCTATTCTTTTTTAAGAAGTTATCTCTGATGAAAAGCTGGCTAATCATCTTTCATGTAGTTTTGATCAGAGACAAAACTGCTGTTAAACTTGGAGGGGATTAACCTTTTTTGTTTCCTCCCTGAAAACTGATCCTCTAACTTTAGAATACCACTTGGTATTGGCTACGACATGGCTTGTTAACTTATTTTCATATTTGTTTAAATACCTTGACATTTCTTGACAAAAAGGAACGAAGACCTTGTTTTTTGCGGATTTTGGGGGTTGTTCCCTATTTAATTGCTATAGAAGAACAGCGATCGCTTGTTGAGCTTAGACTCCACCACCCTAATTTGCCAGATGTTCTCTTGTTGCTAGAACATCCTCCTGTCTATACTCTGGGTACTGGTGCTAGTTTGGATTTCCTCAAATTTGACCCCCAATCAACTAATTTTGAGTTACATCGCAGTGAACGTGGGGGCGAAGTCACTTATCATTGTCCTGGTCAACTGGTGGGCTACCCTATTCTTAATCTCCGTTACTACGAGCAAGATTTGCACTGGTATCTCCGCCAATTGGAAGAAGTTATTATTCTTACTCTCAAAAATTATGGACTGAAAGGCTTACGCCTCCCAGGTTTGACTGGGGTTTGGCTCGAAGGTTACAAGGTAGCTGCCATTGGCATTAAAGTCCGTCGCTGGATTACTATGCACGGCTTTTCCCTGAATGTAACCCCCGATCTTTCTGGTTTTCAATACATTGTTCCCTGCGGAATTGATGATAAACCTGTAGGCAGTCTCTCTATGTTCATTCCTGAAATTACCCCCGAACAAGTACGCCAAGACATTATTACTGCTTTCGCAGCAGTCTTTCAAGTTGAGTTTATGCTATAGAAGCTGCTACCCAAAATAAACTATCTACCAAAATGGTACTGAGTACTGCTCCGCCAAATGCCCACCAGTGCAGTTCCATTTTTTGCATTGCCCATAAACCCATTGCCAACAATAAATTTACTAAGACTACTGCCCAACTTATCCCCCATGCTGTCTGTACCTCGGCGATCGCATTTTGGAAAATGGGGGTTGCTAATGCTGGTTCTACCTGCATTAATTCTCGCCAGTGGGGAATTAACCCTGTTATATAAAAGTATAAATCTGTAATCGCTGTGCCGATGAGTGAACCTAAATAAAACAAATTGCCGATTAATCCTTTTCTGCGCAAGATACACCAGCAAGCGAAAGGCAAACCGATGGCTTCTACTGGGAGGTGAATTAATGGTTCCCATCTTAACCATCCCCAGTATATGGAACCTGCGAGCCAACTCCAACTAAACCCCAGGAGCAAATCTCCCCAAATTCTAGTTTGGGGACGGTTTTGGAGTTTTACCCCCAGGAATACCCAAAAACCTGTAATCATTAAGCTTACCCAGGGTAGCAACCTGACTAGGGGCGCTTGGACAAATACGGGGACTGATATTAAAAAGGCTGCCGCTGCAAAGATTAGCCAGGCTTGACGTGAGTCTGAATTTTCAGGTGCGACTCCAGATGTGGTTGAAATTAATGTGTTGTTTAACAAGATTTTAAATTTTTTTTCTTAACTTAACTTAACTTAACTTAACTTAATCTATCATATAAGCCAAATATCCCCCCTATGGGGATATCTAAATTTTAACTGGATTTTTGGATTTTTGTCCATTCCCGCTAGACTAAGTAGGGTGAATTAACTCAGGGTAAATGGTATGGCAAGATTACTTAAAATAACAGCAGCAATACTAATGGGTATGGGTTTTGCTTTTGTTTGGGGTTGGTTTACTGCAGGTGCGGCGGAGATAACCCAGTCAACCGAGGGAATGTCCCAGTTAAATTTGTTTCAAGCTGTCATTTTAGGGATGGTGCAGGGTTTGACTGAGTTTTTGCCGATTAGTAGTACTGCCCATTTAAAAGTCATACCTGTGGCTCTGGGTTGGGGCGATCCTGGTGTGACTTTTACGGCGGTAATTCAGTTGGGGAGTATTGCTGCGGTGCTTTGGTATTTCTGGGCTGATTTGAGTCAAATTACTACGGGGATGATTCAGGCGCTCCGTAAATCAGATTACCAGTCTAATGATTTGCGGATGGCTTTGGGTATTGGTTTGGGCACTATACCGATTGTGTTTTTTGGGCTGTTAATTAAGGTGTTTATTCCTGATTTAGATAATTCACCCTTAAGGAGTATGACGGCGATCGCCATTGCTTCGATTGTGATGGCTTTATTACTTGCTTTGGCGGAAAAAATGGGCAACCAGCAGCGTAGTTTTGAGGAACTTAATGTGAAAGATGGGGTTTTAATGGGTTTTGCTCAAGCTCTGGCGCTTATTCCTGGTGTATCTCGTTCTGGTTCTACGATTACTGCTGGTTTATTTATCAATTTGGAAAGAGCTACTGCTGCTCGCTTTTCTTTTTTATTAGGAATACCTGCGATTACTTTGGCTGGTTTAGTTGAATTAAAGGGAGTTTTTGAGCAGGGCGTTGCGGGGAATGAATTGCTTGCTTTTGTGGTTGGCACTATTTCTTCGGCTCTGTTTTCTTATTTGGCGATCGCTTGGTTGATTCGCTATTTACAACAAAAGGATACTTGGGTTTTTGTTTGGTATCGTTTGGCTTTTGGCTTGGCTATTTTAGGGGGGATCTTTTTTGGTAAACTTTAAATTCGCTCGATAAACGATTACTTGGCGAGTTAATAAATATTATTAGCACGATTGGACTGGGTACAGAAGAAAGCCGCTCACTGGATATTTGAGGCAGAGTTTATGAGTATTTCTTAGGAGAATTTGCCAGTGCAGAAGGAAAAAAAGGAGGACAATTTTATACTCCTCGCTGTGTAGTAGAGGTATTAGTAGAAATGCTAGAACCTTACAAAGGCAGAATTTATGACCCTTGCTGTGGTTCTGGTGGTATGTTTGTTCAATCAGAAAAGTTTGTTTTAGCTCATGGGGGGAGAATTGGAGATCTTTCTATTTAAGTCTAACCCCACAACTTGGAAGCTGTGTAGAATGAATCTAGCGATTAGCAGTATTGAGGGTAATTTAGGTAAAAATAATGCCGATACTTTCCATAATGACCAACATAAGGATTTAAAAGCAGATTTTATCCTGGCTAATCCTCCTTTTAACATGAGCGATTGGGGAGGCGATCGCTTAAGGGAAGATGTACGCTGGCGTTATGGTGTACCAGCCACAGGAAATGCTAACTATGCTTGGATCCAACAGATTATTTATCATTTAGCCCCCAATGGTGTAGCAGGTTTTGTTTTAGCTAATGGTTCAATGAGTTCTAATACTTCTGGAGAGGGTGATATTCGCAAAGCTTTAATTGAGGCAGATTTAGTTGACTGTATGGTGGCTTTACCATACAAAAATATTACAAAACTCAAATACCAGCTTGTTTGTGGTTTTTAACTCGGAATAAGCGAAACGGGAAGTTTAGGAATAGGGAAAAACAGACTCTGTTTATTGATGGGAGAAAACAGGGAGTATTAATTGATAGAGTGCATCGGAAATTAACCAAAGAAGAAATTACTAAAATTGCTAATACTTATCATGCTTGGCGAGGGGAAAAGGAAGCAGGAGAATATGAGAATATAGCAGGATTTTGTAAAAGTGCGAGTCTAGAAGAGATACAGAGTCATAGTTATGTTTTGACTCCTGGGCGATATGTGGGAGCAGAAGAAATAGAAGATGATGATGAGCCTTTTGATGAGAAAATGAAGCGGTTAACTTCGGAGTTGGCAGAGCAGTTTAAGGAGTCGGCGAGGTTGGAAGAAGAGATTTAAAAAAACTTACAAGAATTAGGTTATGATTGGTAAAAAAGGCAGATAAAATATGCTCTAAAAAATTTAATGTCAGATAACTTTAATAAACCCTTAATATGGTTAAAAGGAGAAGTCAAAACACCCCCTTTCTCAACTCAAGCCAGACTAGAAGTAGGGTTTTTATTAAGAAAATTACAAGGCGGAGAAAACTTATCAATGCCTGTATCACGTCCAATGCCTACTATTGGTTCAAACTGCCATGAATTAAGAATTAATGATGAAGATCTAACTTGGCGAATTGTTTATTTTATTGATTCAGATGCCATTGTTATCTTAGATGTATTTGAGAAAAAACCCAATAAAAAAAAAGTTATAGAAATATGTCAAAAAAGATTAAAACGATATAGAGATATCTAAGGAGATAAAAAAAATGGAGCAAACTAAGATAGAAAGATTAAAAGCAGAAGGTTGGGAAGTAGGAAATACCTCTGATTTTCTGGGATTGACTCCTGAAGAATTGGCATTTATAGACTTAAAAATAGCTCTAATTAAAAGGTTAAAACAATTAAGAATATCTCAGAATATATCTCAAGAATATTTAGCAAACCAACTCAAAACATCTCAATGGAAAATAGCCAAGATAGAAGCTGGTGATAATTCTGTTTCTATAGATTTAATTTTAAAAACAATGTTCTCTTTAGGAGCAACAAATCAAGATATTATTGAAGCTTTACAATCTTTGAGTAACTAAACAATATAACTATATTTAAATTTAAGTATGGTATAGTGTGTTATTATTTCTTATTACACATAAGCCTCTTTGCTAGACATTTCTTACCAGAGTTATAATAAAAGTGGACATTATCCTAGTAACTTGCAATGAGTCGGACAATTAACAAAAAAATCGAGATACCTGTAAGCAAAAAAGCTGCCGCAGAAGCCATTATCCAGCATTTAGCTACCTTATTTGTTAACGCAGAGAAAGAGCATTTAGAATCAATAGCCCGTTCCCTTGAACCAGTTAGAATCTCTGAGGTAGAGGCACAATTAGCCCAAGAAATAGCAGGTGCTGACTATACACCTGAGAAAATGTGGCATCTTGAACTAGCCAATCTCCAAAAATATTATCAACGCCGTCTTGAATTGCTCTCAGGTGCCCTGAGTCCAGCAGAAGTAGCACAATTACTAGGCTGGAAATCTCCCCAAACACCCCATGACTGGGCTAAAAATAACCAGTTACTAGCTATTAAAGATAATGGTATTTTAAAATTCCCTCTAGCTCAATTTGACCCTAATGGGTCTGATGGTGTAGTTAATGGTTTACATGAAGTTTTAGAAGCTTTAGATAATATATCTGCTTTCAGTAAATTAAACTGGCTAATGCTACCCAATGCCATTTTTGAAGGGTTAACTCCTCTAGAAATGCTCAAAAAAGGAGAAGTAGAAAAGGTGGTGATTGAAGCTAGAGCGATCGCTGTTTATTAATATGAGAAATCCCCCCATACCTCACTTTTATTGTTATACTGTAACAATAGTGAAAAATTCAAATTAATGGTTACAATTCGCCTACCTCCTCCAACCCGCAATGTGTCTCCAGTGGTTACCATCCTCCCACCAAAGACAAAACTCATTAGAATTTATGACCCCACTAAATATAGCGCCAAAGCACTCAGTTTTCGTTCAATAGGTCCAATTAGTCGCTTTGACCATCATAAGACTTCCCCTGATTTGAAACCCCAATTAGACCCAGAGCGTAGTATTATTTATGGGGCATTTACCTTATCAAGCTGTTTAGTAGAAATTTTTGGTGATTTCGATATTATTGAAGTGAAACAGCAACAAGTTGCCTCTATAGAACTAACTAAAAGTTTAACTTTACTAGATTTACGGGGCAACAATGCCATGAAGGCAGGTACAGTAAGTGCGATTTCTAAAACTGCCAACCGTAATCTTTCACAAACTTGGTCAAGGTATTTTTATGAACAAAGCTCACTTTATGGGGAAATAGACGGGCTAATTTATTCTAACGCCCACAATGATGAGGATGCTGTGGCTTTGTATCAACGTGCTATTACTAAACTAACTTTAGCCAAAGTACAAACCATGTCACTAAATCATCCCGCTTTACGTAGCGCTATATTTCAGATTGCCCAAAATCATAGCTTGTTGGTTAGCCCTTATTGACTTACCCACCGCCAACGGTTCCGCCCTTCAAAAGTTGAGAATGACAGACCACCTCCACAAAGAATTTAAAGGGGTTGGGTTATGATTGGGAAAAAAGGTAGATAAAATATGCTCTCTCAAATTTAATGTCAGATAACTTTAATAAACCTTCTAACTGTTGCTGGTATTGACCTGCTCGCATTTTAAGTTAAAAATCTAGTTTATTGTTAATTGCAGAAAATTGAAATAAAGGGTTAATTTTATGTTCCTTATTTCACGAAAAGCTATTTTTTTGAAATAAGGCTTTGTAGGAGCAATTGTTGTATAATTAAATTATCTAGTCTTGGGTTTCCTGTCCTTTGCTCTAAACCCTTATTTATTAGACCTCTTGCAAAAGTCGTTTGATGCTATAATTAAAGGTTATTTATTTTTTGTAGTTTGCAATAACTATTTTTTGCTACGCCTACGCATAATTTGAGCCTATCTTGGTTTCAGCAAATTACTACTAATAACACTTGATTAACAAAACAATCTTTCATTGTATCATAAAAACAATTTCGCAAGAGGTCTATTCTATTTTTGGTTGGGTAAAAATGGTTAGTTAATTATGAATAGAAATTTTATTATTTTTAAATCTGCCACAAGTTGTGGCAGAAGTGTTAATCTTATAGATAATAATACTAGCTCAATTAGTCAACAAGCTGTTGCCCAATTGGAAGGGTATAATAAATTTCATTTTTTTAAGGATTTAGGAAGATTTCAAGAAGAAATTAATAATAATTTGGAGGGTTTGGGTTATGAATTTCAAACAAGTTAAGGAATTATATTAATGGATAATTTAAAATGGAAGCAAATAAAACTGGGAGACTGTTTAACACTTTTAACTGATTATCATTCTAATGGTTCTTATAAAGTTCTAAAAGAGAATGCAACTTTAGTAGTTAATTTAAGTACATAAAGGGTTATTAATAATAGTCTTGAATGCCGAAAACTTACCAAAAGAAGATAATTTAAAAAAAGGAGATATAGCTATGGAATCTTTGAATACTCAAATTTCTCAAGACATTACACATCTTGCTTTTTCTGATGAATCAAATTATAACGATGGGAAATTTCGGGCTATTTCTGTTATCAGTTTAAAGCGTGAGAGCCATGAATTATTAGCTAATGAACTTAAAAAGATAGCCGAAAATAAAGAAGTCAAGTGGAATGAAATTAATGGGGATAGTAAACGTACTAAAATTGCAATTAACTTCATTGATTTTGCTATTAAATATGCTAATTTAAATAGAATAAGAATTGATACCCTTATTTGGGATATTGCAGATTATCGCCATAAAGTAGCTAAAAGAGATGATAAACAAAATTTCCAAAAAATGTATTATCACCTACTAAAAAATATTATCACCAAGCGGTGGTCATCTAATGGTTATTGGCATTTATTTCCTGATGAACATACCGCAATGGATTGGGAAATACTTAAAGATTTTTTAGGTTTATCAGTTAATTCTCATTTATTACAAGAAAAACAACAACCTCAATTAGATTTTATTAAAGAAATATATGAATTAAAAGAACTAAATATAAAACAAATTTCACAATGCAATTCACGAGATAACTATTTCATACAATTAGCAGATATTTTTGCAGGAATTGGTGCATTTTCCTATAAAAATTTTCATAGCTATCGTAGCTGGAAAAATGAAGAAAGTGGACAACAATCATTATTTACTACAAATACAGAAGATGAAGCAACCAAATCCATTAAAGCAAAATCCAAAGTACTCTATGAACTTGATTCAATGAGTAAAAAGTATCAATTAGGAGTTAGCTTAAATAGTTCCAGAGGATTAATGACAAGAGACCCCCAAAAACCTATTAATTTTTGGTTATACCAATCACGAAGTATTCATGATCAAGCACCTACAAAATAAAAACCATGACTAACTTTACCGAATCAATCCTAGAACAAGCAACTTTAGATATTCTCTCAGACTTGGGCTACACAACCTTAAACGCCAATGAAGAGAGAACATCTTCCTCAGATATAATTTTAACAGATCGCCTTCAATCTGCTTTAATTGCAATTAACCCAAATATCCCCTTTAATGCCATAGAAGAAGCTATTAAAAAAGTTAGCCGCACTGACTCCCCCAGTCTCATTGAAAATAACAAACAATTCCATAAATACCTAATAGAAGGAGTAGATGTAGAATACTCAAGGGAAAATAGAATTAAATATGATCAAGTATGGTTAATAGATTTTAATAACCCAGAAAATAATGACTTTTTAGCCCTAAACCAATTTACTGTAATTGAAAATAAAAACAATCGCCGACCAGATGTAGTTATCTTTATTAACGGCTTACCCATAGCAGTAATTGAGTTAAAAAATCCAAGTAATGAAAACGCCACAATCAGAGGAGCATTTAATCGATTACGAACATATAAAAATACCTCCCTATTTCATTACAATAAAATCCTCATAGTTTCCGATGGTATAGAGGCAAGATTTGGCACATTAACCGCAGACTGGGAACGCTTTATGCCTTGGCGTACTATTGATGGAGACACAATAGCTCCCAAAGGTTTACCAGAACTTGAAATAATGATTAAAGGTATTTTTCAAAAAGAAATAGTCCTTGATATTCTGCGTTATTTTATCGTTTTTGAAACAGACGGAGAAACCATTATTAAAAAAATGGCAGGATATCATCAATATGATTGTGTGTATGAGTCGCCGTATTTGCGTTGATTTATACAATCAAATCATTAAACTTCGCCCAGAATGGCATCACGAAGACGATGATCAGGGTGTTATTAAAGTAGTAATAAATAAATCAAATTCAGATGACCCAAGCTTACAAACCCATAGCCGTGATAAAAAAAGAAGAAAATACTTAGCTACACGCTTTAAAAACCCAGAAGATGAACTAAAACTGGTAATTGTGCGGGATATGTGGTTAACTGGCTTTGATGCTCCCTGTCTTCATACTATGTATGCCGATAAACCCATGAAAGGTCATAATCTTATGCAGGCGATCGCCCGTGTTAACCGTGTATTTAAAGATAAACCAGGTGGGGGAATTGTTGATTATATCGGTATCGCAGATCAACTTAAATCAGCTTTACAGCATTACACAGAGGGAGCTAAAGAAAATGCTGGTATCCCCACCGATGAAGCTCTAGCAGTCATATAAAAGAAATACAAAATAGTTAAAAACATGTATTGTAACTGTATTTACGTTATGTTTTTTACAGGCTTTCCCAGAGAGAGACTGGCTATTATTCCCGCTTCAATGGATTATATTCTGGGGTTAGAGGATGGCAAAAAACCCTACTTAAAAGCTGTAACCGAACTTAGTAAAGCTTTTGCCCTATGTAGTAGCTTAGATGAAGCGATCGCCATTCGGGATGAAGTTGGCTTTTTTCAAGCGATCAAAGTCGCCATAGTCAAACATACCATTACTGAGAGAAAAGATGCAGTATATCTTGATTTTGCCATTAAACAAATAGTTTCTAAAGCTGTTGTTTCAGATCAGATAATTAATATTTTTGAAATAGCAGGAATAGATAAACCTGATATCTCCATACTATCTGATAAATTCCTAGAGGAAATAAGAGGACTGCCTTATAAAAATTTAGCACTTGAAATCCTCAAAAAACTGATCAATGATGAAATTAAAACTAAATCTCGAAAAAACATTACCCAATCTCGCTCTTTCCTAGATATGCTGGATGCCACTGTTACAAAATATCAAAACAGAGCCATAGAAAAATCAAAAATTATTGATGAGTTAATTAATATTGCCAACTCATTTAGAGAAGCCATGAAGCGAGGGGAAAATTTAGGGTTAACAGAGGATGAAATAGCCTTTTATGATGCCCTTGATACTAATGATAGTGCAGTGCAAATTTTAGGGTATGAGACCTTAAAAATTATAGCCCGTGATTTAGTCCAGGCGGTAAAAAGTAATATTTCTATAGATTGGAATGTCAAAGAAAGTGCTAGGGCTAAAATAAAAGTAATTGTCAAAAGACTCCTGAGAAAATATAGCTATCCCTCTGAGAAACAAGAAAAAGCAACAGAAACTGTATTAAAACAAGCCGAATATTTATGTGTTGATTGGGCTGTGTGAATACTAATTATAATCCAAAGTAGCCAAGAAAAGGAACTCACTTTGACGCTGACATGGGACTACTTGCTGTAGCGGGGGAACTCCACTCATCTATTTTCTCAGGATTATTAGGAAAAAGCAGCAGGATTGAGAAGAAAAGAAATCTATAAAACTACCAACAATTTTTTTTAGTGTCAAAATTCCATAATTCATTAATCATTAGTATTTTTAGTGGCTAAAAATACCAATGACTAATGACTAATGACAACTAACTAAAACAAAAGGTTGGACAATCAAAGTGCTAAACTTTTTATCAGGAGTTTGGTTCCAGTGACTAAGTTCTTCAGCGGAAGGTTTATGAATGAAATCCTCACTAATCCAACGCTGAACTAATTGAACATTATTAGAGGCGATCGCCATTCCCACTTCCACTAAATCCAGGGATTCATTGACCACAATTACCCCATCTCTTTTCGCATGAGGCGCAATGTCACTCCATTGACTATCTGCAAGTTCTTCAATTAATTGTGTTTTGATTGAGTCTGACATAATTTAAATTTACATAAGGAAATTATATTTTAACAACCAATAGAGGGAAAAATTCTCTAAAATAAAAAGAGAGTTAAATCCCCAATCCCAAATGAGTGAAACTTCTATTAATCCTGCTGTAATAACAAAAGTATTACCCGACTCCATTGGTGCTGAAATAGGATTTGAACCAGGAGATGCAATTATTGCCATCAATGGAACACAACCGAGAGACTTAATCGACTATCAATTTCTCTGTGCTGATGAATTTCTCGAATTAGAAGTTAAAGACAGTACAGGAAAAATCCATCATGTGGAACTGGAAAAAGACTACGACGAAGACTTAGGGTTAGAATTTGCAACCGCCCTGTTTGACGGTTTAATTCAGTGTAACAACCGCTGTCCCTTTTGTTTTATCGACCAACAACCACCAGGAAAACGAGAAACCCTCTACCTCAAAGACGATGACTATCGCTTAAGTTTTCTTTATGGAAGTTATCTCACCCTCACCAATATTACATCAAAAGAATGGCAACGCATTGAACAAATGCGCCTTTCTCCCCTTTATGTATCCGTCCACGCCACAGAACCAGAAATACGCAGTCGCTTATTAAAAAATCCCCGTGCAGGTAAAATTTTAGCACAATTAAACTGGTTTCAAGAAAAACGTTTACAAATTCATGGTCAAGTAGTAGTTTGTCCTGGAATAAATGATGGGATTCATTTAGAAAGAACACTATTAGATTTAGCCTCATTTCACCAAGGAGAAATACCTGCTGTAGCTTCCGTAGCAGTAGTCCCAGTCGGGTTAACCCGCTTTCGCCCCCAAGAAGATGAATTAATCCCAGTAAGTCAGGAAAAAGCAACAGAAGTTATCGCCCAAGTAAGCAAGCTTCAAGAAAAATTCCGTCAACAATTTGGGAGTAATTTCGCTTGGTTAGCCGATGAATGGTTCTTAATTGCCAGACAAGAATTACCCCCAGAATCTCACTATGAAGATTACCCCCAAATTGGCAATGGTGTGGGTTCAATTCGTCAGTTTATTAAACAATTTAACAAAACTGCCAGTAAAATGTTACCCAAGAGTTTAGAAACAAACAGGACATTGACCTGGGTAGTAGGGAATGCAGTAGAACAAGCTTTTACCCCTTTAGTACAGCAGTTAAATCAAGTAGAAAAATTAACAGTAAAATTAACAGCATTAAATAGTAATTATTGGGGGCAAAAAATTACGGTAACAGGGTTATTAACTGGACAAGATTTAATCGAGGGGTTAAAAGGAAAGGAGTTAGGAGATGGAATTTTATTACCTTCCCTAATGTTAAAACATGACGATACTAGGTTTTTGGATGATTTAACAGTTGCAGAAGTAGCTAAGGAGTTAGAAATTAGGATTTTTACCGTTGCTAATGTAGCAGAATTGATTAAAATTTGTCTGAATTTTAACCATGATAATTATAAGTAGCAGATTTAGAAGAAATTTTTGGTTCTCCTGAAGCAACTGCTAAAATAGTCAATGGTGAGCTAGAAATTAGTCAAAAACAAGCTGAAGCTTTAGGAAATTTTTTCCACGTTGAGCCGAGTTTGTTTACAGAAAATTAGGCGATCGCCCATAATTACCTTGAGAGAAAAGTTAAACTATTGGTGCTAATCATGTAAAATAAATTCTAGCAATAGTCAATAGCTAGATAATTTATGAGAAAAGCGCGTAATGTTCTTGGTACTCAATTAGAAATTTGCTGTGGAGCGCCCCTAACTGGATGGTATCGCAATGGTTTCTGTGAAACCGATCCAACTGATAGAGGAGTCCACGTAGTCTGCGTTGAAGTTACAGACGAATTTCTAGAATTTAGTCAATTAAGAGGAAACGATTTAAGTACCCCAGCGCCAGAATTTCATTTTCCAGGGTTAAAAGCAGGCGATCGCTGGTGTCTCTGCGCCAGTCGTTGGCAAGAAGCGCTCTTAGCGGGAGTTGCCCCCCCAGTGATTTTGCAATCAACCGAGGAGTCAGCTTTAAAATACGTTACTTTGGAACAGTTAAAAAAACACGCATTAGATGTTTAAAAACCATCTATCAACCACCCAGAATATTTTTAACTAATTCCTGAATTTTTTTCCCATCTGCTTTACCCTTAAGTTGCTTCATTGCGGGGCCCATAACTTTACCCATATCCTTCGTGGAAGTAGCCCCAACTTCAGCAATTATTTGAGTAAGAATTGCACTCAATTCCTCATCATCAAGTTGTTTAGGTAGATAGGTTTCAATAATTGCCAATTCCGCAGCTTCCTTGTCCGCTAAATCATCCCGTCCAGCATCTCCATATTGTTGAATTGAGTCCCGACGCTGTTTAGCTTGTTGCACTAACAGTTCAATTTCTTGCTCTTCTGTGAGAGATTCTTGACCAGATGGGCGGACAGCAACTTCTTTTTCCAGAATTGCTTTTTTTATGCTGCGGATAGTTTCTAAACGGATCTTGTCTTTCGCTTTCATCGCTGATTTAATATCTTCTGTCACCTGTTCTTTCAGACCCATCTTACTCAACTCCTTTATCAATTATCAATTATCAATTATCACTTATCACTTATCAATTGTCAATTATCACTTAAATTGTTCTGAGTAAGTTTTTTTCATGAATCAAAATCAAATATTAAACCAGTACAACCAAGGAGAAAGAGACTTTCGCTGTGCAGATTTAAGAGCAGCAAACTTAATGGGAGCGAAATTAGCCAGATGCAATTTATCAGGAGCAAATTTGCAGCAAGCATCTTTAGAGCGAGCAGATCTAAATCGTTGTTTATTAATAGAAGCCAACCTAACCGCATCCTCTCTTTACGGAGCAAATATGGGGTTTGTTAAATTACAAAACAGTCTTTTAATCGCAGCAGACTTAACCAAAGTAAATCTCCAAGGCGCTCGACTAGATAGAGCAGACTTAAGAAGAGCAAAACTAAGTGGTGCTATTCTCACCTGGGTTAGTTTTTATCAAGCCAACTTATCAGAAGTTAACTTATGTGGAGCAAATCTCACAGGAATTAACCTCCGTGCAGCTAATTTAACTAAAGCCAATCTCAATTGGACTAATTTAACAGAAGCCAGACTAAGTGGCGCAATTCTTACTGGGGCAATGATCAATGGCATCAAACTAACTCGCTCCCATCTCAATGGACTTGACTTAGAAGGAATTAATCTCAGCGGCATGGATTTAAATGAAGTAAAACTGAGAGGAGCAAAATTAAAGAGAGCCAACTTAATTGGTACTAATTTAAGTAATGCTGACCTGCGCATAACTGACCTGCAAGAAGCACAACTAAAACAAGCTAATTTACATAAAAGTGATTTAAGAGGCAGTTATTTATTTAGAGCCAACTTAATCAAAACCAATTTAAGCTCTTCAGATTTACGAAATGTTTCTTTAAAAGAAACAAACCTCAATTTAGCCATGCTCACAGGAGCTAATTTAAGTGGAGCTAACCTGCGGGGCGCATATTTATGGGGTACAAACTTAGAAGGAGCCAACTTAACTGGTGCGGATCTCAGTGATGCCAGTTTGCGGGATGCAGTAATTACTGGAGCAAATTTCCGTGACACAATCCTCACAGGAACCACCATGCCCGATGGGACAATTCATACTTAATCATCTCTCGAGTTACTTAATATATCTTATTCTATCTTTAAAAATCTTCTTAATTAGCCGCAAAACTTAGCCGCAAACCTTAAGAAATAATTAAGAAAAAAGCTTAAGTATAGGATTTTACCCCAGAAATAGTGGCAAACCTTGATAATGCTCACAATCCCCAGGAATTAATGTTAAGAATAATCTCAAAATCAGCCAAAAGAAAAATTGAGCGCTTTAATTAAGGTATAAGTTATGTTGAGCCCAGCTCACTCAAAAAGTAAACAAAAAAGAAAGGAAGCAGAAGAAAAAGGCTGAAAATAAGTAAAAAAAAATAGCTAGATTTGCTACATCAAGATAAATTAATTAGGAGAAAGAGAAAATGGAAGCTAACGAACTATTAAAGCGATATATTAAAGGAGAGAGAGATTTTCGCGGCTCCGACTTAATGAAAGCGAACTTAATTGCAGCCCACTTAACCTACTCAAACTTATCAGGTTCAAACCTAATCGACGCTTCCTTAGCCAGAGCGCATCTAGAACGTTGTTTTCTCAATGAGGCAAACTTAAACGGAGCTTTCTTATATGGAACAAATTTAAGTTTTGTCAAACTTAAAGGGGGAAAACTGATAGCAGCAGATTTAACCAAAGCAGATCTCAGAGGAGCGCAACTAGCAAAAGTTGACCTCCAAGGAGCAAAACTGAGCGGTGCAATTCTCACTTGGGTTAGTTTATTTATGGCTAATTTACCAGGGGTTAATTTATGTGGTGCTAACTTAAATGGGATTAACCTGCGTTTAGCCAACTTAGAAGGAGCAAACCTTAACTGGACTAATCTCAGTGGAGCGAGATTAAGCGGTGCAAACCTAAAGGGAGCTAAATTAAACGGGATTAAACTAAGTGGTGCTTTTTTAAATGGACTTAATCTCGAAGGAATTAACTTCAGTGGGATGGATCTAACTCAAGTTAAATTAAGCGGAGCAAAATTACTCGGAGCAAACTTAACAGGAAGTGATCTGAGTGAGGCGTTTATGCGACGGACAACACTAGATCGGGCAAACTTAAAAAAAGCAGACTTACATCATACTAATATGATGGGTAGTCAATTTATTCAAGCCAACTTGATGAAAACTAACTTGAGTGAAACTGACCTGAGAAATGCAGACTTGAGTGAGACAAATCTGAATTTGGCTCTCCTTGTGGGTGCAGATTTAACTGAAGCTAATCTGCGCGGTGCATATTTATTAGGTGCAAATTTAGATGGAGCTATCTTACGAGGGGCAGATCTCCGTGGGGCGAATTTACGGGATGCAGCTCTTCTTGGGGCTGACTTACGTGAGGCAATTCTTACTGGTGCAATTATGCCAGATGGGAAAATTCATCCTTGAATGCTAGTTGTTGATGGTTGATGGTTGATAGTTGATAGTTGATAGTTGATGGTCTTCCATGAACGATTAACAATCAACAATCAACAATTAACAATTCAGCAACGCCAAAAAAAACTTTTCACTTACCCAGTTGAGCTCTAATAGCTTCAATGCGCTTACGGTTTACCCCCAAGTCAGACTGACCGAGACGAGAAGCAGAACGAACATGAATGACATCGGCATCTTGATCAAGGTAAAATTCCACATCATCCACAAAACCCATTAATTTTGTCTTAAACTCGGCATAGAGATAGTTTTCCCTTTCCTCAATGATTTTTGTTCTCTCCATCCCTTCAATAATTTTTCGCAGAACAGCGATCGCCACTGGTGGGAGAGGTTCAATTTTTGCTTGGGGGTCAGAACTTTGAGAGTTGACACAATTAGGACTACCAGGACAAGGAGTTAGTTTTCCTTCCTTCACCCCTAAGTTATGCGGTCTTTTTCCTGCAAAATTAAACATTAATCTTCTTCCTTATGTCAGAATTTATTACATTACTCAAAATCATTTTACTTTTTTCTGGTGCAAATTTCAAGTTAGATTAGGTTCTTAAAAGTATTTTTGATTATATTTATCTATGAGCCTGATAACTGACTTCAGAGTCGGCACTTCTATAGCAAAAAAAAAGGATAGTATTGAGACGAACAATGAGTTTTAACTGGAGTTGCTCCCGACGATAATGCTAACACCAACCGCAAAATTTTCATCATTAGCTGGGGAAGATGAGCTTAAAACCAGATGGTTACATAAAAAGTGTAACAATTTATGAATAAACTTTGATGGCATGATATATGTTAAAATATTTTTTACGGTTAAGTTAGAATTGAAAAAAGAGCACCCAGGAGTGATTATCGATGATGACAGAAGAAAAGAAACTTTTGAGCTATGAAGAATTTAACGAAATCTATGACTATGAACTGACAAGGACAGAAAGGAAGGTATTGCGGGGCTTTTTGGCAGGGAAGCATAAAGATGTTATACTGGATGAGATAGGAGTAACTAACCCAGGTAATTACTCACATCATATGAGAAAGCTTTGCGAGAAATTTGAGATTAGTCGATTATCAACCCTATCTGATGCTTCCCAACAACTGATTAAAATTTTTTATAAGCATAAACCAGAATTAATCAGTATGGAGGTATTAGAAAAAACTGATTTGTTGATCTCGCCACCATTTCCTGAAGGGTCAGTACCACTTAATTCTGTGTTTTATGTCGAGCGACCACCCATTGAATCAAGCTCTTATCAGGAAATTCTCAAACCTGGGTGTCTCATCAGAATTAAAGCACCCAGACAGATGGGAAAAACTTCCCTCACCAATAGAATCCTGGATTTTGGCGTTAAACAAACAAAAGGTTATGCTGTACAGTTGAATTTGTTAGAAGCAGATCAAGATACTTTAAGTAGCCTCGATAAGTTCTTATACTGGTTCTGCGGGAATGTGGGGGAACAGTTAAATCTAGAAGAAGAACTAGATAAGCGTTGGAAAGGCTTTCGTAGTAGCAATCAAAATTGTACAAAATACTTTGAACAGTACGTTTTGCCACAAATCAATAGTCCTCTGTTCTTAGCTTTGGATGAAGTAGATCGGATTTTTCAATATCCTGATATTGCACCAGACTTTTTTGGGATGTTGCGTGTCTGGCATGAAAAAGCTAAAAATGAAGATATTTGGCAACAACTGCGCCTAGTAGTAGTATATTCGACGGAAGTTTTTATTCCTTTAAACATTAATCAATCCCCGTTTAATGTAGGAATGCCTATTGAATTACCTGAATTTAATTCGGAGCAGGTAGGTAATTTGGCTTATCGTCATCGATTAGAGTGGGAAGATCAGCAAATCAATGAGTTAATGGCGATGGTGGGGGGACATCCTTATTTAGTAAGACTAGCAATGTATTATTTAAGCATGAACGAGTTAAAATTAGAGGATGTCCTAGAAAAAGCTACCACCAACGAAGGAATTTATAGCAGCCATCTCCTCCGACTTTTGGCAAGTTTAGAAAAAGACCAAGACTTAGCCGATTCCCTGAAAAAAGTTGTAACTGCTGATGCTAAGGGTGGGGTGGAATTAGAACCATTGCAAACCTATAAATTGTACAGCATGGGGCTGGTGCAGCAAGAAGGCAATAAGGTTAAATCTCGGTGCAATTTATACTATCAGTTTTTTGCCAGGGTTTTATAGTTTTTGGTTGATGGTTGATGGTTGATGGTTGATGGTTGATGGTTGATAGTTGATAGTTGATGGTCTTCCATGAACGATTAACAATCAACAATTAACAATGAGCAATTATTGATTAATCATTTTGGTCATTAGAGCTAATGAAAACTGATAACTGATAACTGAAGTCAAATGACCGACTACTCATATCAAATTGGGGGGACTCTTAAGTTAGATGACCCCTGTTATGTGAAAAGGCAAGCAGACTCACAACTTTATAAAAGTTTGCTTGCAGGTAAATTTTGTTATGTCCTTAATTCACGGCAGATGGGTAAGTCTAGCTTACGCATTCGGACAACGGAAAAACTGAAAAAAGAAGGTGTTGCTTGTGCTGATATAGATTTGCAGGAAATAGGGGCAAATGTTACTCAAGCAGAATGGTATGGTAGCATAATAGATACCTTGATTAATCGTTTTCGACTTGAGGAAAAATTTGATTTAGAGACTTGGTGGGATGCAAATAGTCCCATGTCTCCAGTGTGGCTTTTGAGTAAGTTTATTGGGGAGGTTTTACTTGAGTGTATCAGGCAACCTCTGGTGATTTTTATTGATGAAATAGATTATGTTCTAAGTCTGTCCTTTTCTGTTGATGATTTTTTTGGATTAATTCGGTATTTTTATAATAAGCGGGCTGATAATGCAGCTTATGATCGTCTCGCTTTTGCTTTGTTTGGGGTAGCAACTCCAGGGGATTTAATTAAAGATACAGGAAGAACACCATTTAATATTGGTACAGCTATTGAATTAAATGGGTTTGAATTTGAGGAAGCTTTGATTTTAGCTGAGGGTTTTAAGGGGAAAATAGAAAACCCTGAACAGGTGTTAAAAGAAATATTATTCTGGACGGGAGGGCAACCTTTTCTTACGCAAAAATTGTGTAAATTGTGTTTAGTGGAATTAGAATCAAAGAACTATATAAATGTTAGCAAATTAGTAGAAAGTAAGATTATAGATAATTGGGAAGCACAAGATGAGCCAATGCACTTGCGCACAATCCGCGATCGCCTGTTAAGGAATGAGAAAACAGCAGGGCGTATTTTGGGAATATATCAGCAGATTTTAACCAATTTTAACTCTTCTTTTAAAAACGTTACAGCCGATAGTAGTGATGAACAAAAAAAACTCAGACTCTCAGGGTTAGTTGTCAAAAAAAATGGAAGTTTATTAGTATATAATCCTATCTATGCAGCAGTTTTTAATCAGGATTGGATTAATAAAAAATTAGATAAGCTGCGACCCTATAGTGAAGCAATAAAAGCTTGGTTAGATGCAAATTATGATTCTTCTTGGTTATTGCGGGGTAAAGCTTTAGAAGAAGCATTAGCCTGGAAAACGGGGAAAAGTTTAAGTGTGGATGACGACCAGTTTTTAACCGCAAGTCAGGAATTAGAAAAAAGAGAAGTTGAAAGAGATTTAGCGGCGCAAAAACAGGCAAATCAGATTTTAGCAGAAGCGAAGCTAAGGGCAGATGAAGAAATACGGGCGGCGAAGGAGCAATTAGCAAAATTAGATCGGGAAACTAAGGCAAAAATTACAAAAGCCAAGCAACAGCTAGAAGAGGCTAGGGATGAACAAGCTAAGGCTCAACAAATGGCAGACAGAGCTAGATCTGAATTAGCAAAAGCAGAGCAGACTCGTAAAACTGCTCTTCTAGCCACAAGATTGGAACAAGCAGGAGCAAATGCTTTAAGACAATTTGAGTTTAGACAAATTGAGGCTTTAGTGTTAGCAATGGAAGCAGCTCTGGAGTTGAAAAAGCTAGTGAAAAACCATCTTTCTCTCCCAGAATATCCAGCAATTAGTCCAGTATGTAGTTTATTAATTATTTTGGCAAATCTTCACGAACATAATCAGTTAGAAGGTCATCAAGGGATTGTCACCAGTGTGAGTTATAGCCCCGATGGAAAAACAATTGCTTCGGGGAGTGAAGATGGCAAGATTTTACTTTGGAGAAAAAACGGCACTCTCCTAACTACTTTGAGTGGGCATACAGGAGAAGTAAATAGTGTGGTGTTTAGTCCCGATGGGAAAATAATTGCTTCTGGCAGTTTGGATCATACAGTAAGGTTATGGAAGCGGGATGGCAGTTGGCTAACTACCCTGATGGGGCATGGAGGTAAAGTAAATAGTGTGGTGTTTAGTCCCGATGGGAAAATAATTGCTTCTGGCAGTGAGGATGGTACAGTAAAACTTTGGGAGCTAGACGGTACTCTAATTACTACTTTTACTGAACATCGCTGGGGGATTAGTAGTTTGGGTTTTAGCCCCAAGGGAGAAATTCTCGCTTCTGGTGGTTGGGAAGGAACAGTAACACTGTGGAAACTAGACGGCAGTTTAAGAGCGACTCTGATTGGACATCACAGGGAAATAAGTAGTGTGGCATTTAGCCCCACAGGAGAGGCGATCGCCTCTGGTAGTTTTGATAATACAGTAAAACTCTGGAAATTGGATGGGACTTTAATTAATACTTTCACAGGTCATAGTGGGGAGGTAACTTGTGTAGTATTTAGTCCTGATGGGCAAAATATCGCCTCTGGCAGTTTTGATAGTACAGTGAAACTTTGGCAATTAGACGGCACTTTGATTAATACTTTCACAGGCCATAGTGGTTGGGTAACAAGTTTAGCATATAGTCCCAATGGGAAAATAATTGCCTCTGCAAGTGAAGATAAAACGATTAAACTCTGGAAATGCAACTCAACTATGATTACTACTCTCAAAGGTCATAGTAGTTGGGTTGAAAGTGTGGCATACAGCCCCGATGGGAAAATGATCGCCTCTGGTAGCATTGACAGTAACATAAAACTCTGGCAACCTAATGGCAAAGTAATTGCCATTCTCAAGGGGTATAATGCTTTAGTAAGCAGCGTAGTTTTTAGTCCAGATGGGAAGATAATTGCTTCTGGCAGTGATGATGGTCATGTATTATTATGGAATACTAATGGTAATCTGAAGAAAACTCTTGTCGGTCATCTGAGTTGGGTTTCCAGTGTAAGTTTTAGTGCCGATGGGAAAATAATTGCTTCTGGGAGTGAGGATGGTACCATTTTACTTTGGCAGCAAGATGGAACTTTAATTACTACCCTTAAAGGACATCAAGGTTCAATTCGCAGTCTCGCTTTTACCCCCCAGTCTTGTTTTAAATCAACCCTGGTTTCTGGCAGTGAGGATGGTACGGTGAAATTGTGGCAAAGTGACGGAACTTTAATTACTACTCTCACAGGTCATCGGGGGGGAGTAAATAGCGTGGTTTTTAGCCCCAATGGGAATGTAATCGCTTCTGGCAGTTATGATCGCACCGTGAAATTGTGGAAAAAAAATGACGGCAGTTTGATTACTACTCTCACAGGACATGGAGGAATTGTTACAAGTGTGGCATTTAGTCCAGATGGACAAATGATCGCTTCAGGAAGTGTGGATCGGACTGTGAAATTGTGGAAACCAGACGGGACGGAAATTACAACCCTTACAGGACATAGCGATCGCGTTACTTGTGTGGCATTTTCTCCCTCTGGTGAGGCGATCGCCTCTTCTAGTTGGGATGGAACTGTAATTTTGTGGAGTTTAAATCTCGATGATTTACTAGAAAAAGGCTCTGTAGCTCTTAAAGATTACTTTATGACTCGTCATTCATTAGTTGTTGGTTAATGGTTCATGGTTGATAGTTGATCAACCATCAACCATCAACTACCAACTATCAACAATTAACTATCGTACATTCTTGCTTCTAAAGCATCGGGAAAATCTTCGCAGTATTCCTGAAAATAGGTTTTTTCAGGTTTTTGCGCCTTTTGATGGGCTAACTCCGCCTGTAGTTCTTCTACTATATCCCAAGCAGCGGCACAGTCAGGAGAAGTTGGGCCTTTTTGGGCACAAACTGCACGGGCAGTCTTCAGTGCTTTTTGAATCTCATCTTCAAGCACAACAGACTTTGGTGCTTCTACAAAATCACTTTTATGGAGAATATCGGTAATGGAAATGATACCCAGCAGTTTCCCTGCAATGACTGGAGCGCGGTGGAGCCGAGTATTGGCAAACAACCGCGCCACATATTCCACACTCAATTCAGGATTAACCACAATACAAGGTTTAGTCATTATTTCATAAACCCGCATCTCTTTTGGGTCTTTCCCATAGGCTGTAACTTTATACACGATATCTGTATCAGTAACAATCCCATAGGCATCTTGATCATGGCGGCGCTCTACAATCAAGTCACGCACACCTTTCTCTTTCATTAATTTTACTGCTTCAGCCACCGTCGCTGAACCGCGAATGGTGACTACTTCGGTGGTCATTATCTCTGATGCTTTCATGGATTTTGGTTACTATAGTTGATGATTGATAGTTGACAATGAACAACCAACCATTAACAATTAACAATATTCAAACGTTATTTGTCAATACCCCTACCGCTGATCACTGTAATGTCCACCTTACCAACTCAATACGAACCTAAAACCACAGAAGCCAAATGGCAACAACTCTGGGCAGAAAATCAAGTATTCCAAGCTAACCCAGCAAAGGGCGGAGAACCCTATTCTATTGTTATTCCTCCCCCTAACGTTACAGGTAGCCTGCACATGGGTCACGCTTTTAATACTGCTTTGATAGATACTTTAATCCGTTACCACCGCATGAGGGGCAAAAACACTCTCTGTCTCCCTGGAACTGACCATGCTAGTATTGCAGTGCAAACCCTCATTGAAAAACAGCTCAAAGCTGAAGGAAAAACCCGCTACGATTTAGGAAGGGAGGAATTTCTTCAACGAGCCTGGCAGTGGCGGAGAGAATCAGGTGGTAAAATTGTTGATCAACTTCAACGCCTCGGACTCTCAGCAGATTGGTCCCGCGAACGTTTTACTCTGGATGAAAATGTATCGCATTCAGTGCGTCAAGCTTTTGTCCAACTCTACGAAGACGGGCTGATTTATCGCGGTAATTATTTGGTGAATTGGTGTCCAGAGTCTCAGTCGGCAGTTTCTGATTTGGAAGTGGAAAATAAAGAGGTGGATGGGAAACTTTGGCACTTCCGTTACCCTCTTACTGATGGTTCTGGCTATGTGGAAGTGGCCACAACTCGCCCAGAAACTATGCTCGGGGATACGGCGGTTGCAGTGAACCCTAATGATGAACGTTACCAACATTTAATTGGCAAAACTATTACTCTACCTATTATGGGGCGGGAAATTCCTATTATTGCTGATGATTTGGTTGAGCCTGCATTTGGTACAGGTTGTGTCAAAGTTACCCCAGCCCATGACCCTAATGATTTTCAAATGGGACAACGTCATCAACTTCCTTTTATTAATATTATGAATCAGGATGGCTCGCTCAATGAGAATGCTGGGCCATTTGCTGGGGAAGACCGCTTTTTGGCGCGCCAAAATGTGGTCAACCGCTTGGAAGCAGATGGGGTTTTGGTAAAGGTAGAAGATTACAGGCATACTGTACCCTATAGCGATCGCGGTAAGGTTCCTGTTGAACCTCTCCTCTCTACTCAGTGGTTTGTCAAAATTGAATCATTATCTCAAAATGCTTTATCTTCTCTCGATGATGCAAATTCTCCCCAGTTTATTCCCGAGCGCTGGCGAAAAGTCTATCGGGATTGGTTGGTAAAGTTAAAGGACTGGTGTATCTCTCGTCAGTTGTGGTGGGGTCATCAAATTCCTGCTTGGTATGTGGTGAGCGAAACTGATGGGGAAATTACCGATCGCACTCCTTTTATTGTTGCTTTGAATGAGGAGGAGGCTAACTCAAAAGCCAGAGCAACATATGGTGAGAATTTTACCTTAAAACAAGACCCAGATGTTTTAGATACTTGGTTTTCTTCTGGTTTATGGCCCTTTTCTACTTTGGGTTGGCCAGAAAAAACGGCAGATTGGCAGATGTACTATCCAAACAGTACAATGGTGACTGGGTTTGACATTATTTTCTTCTGGGTAGCCCGCATGACTATGATGGGAGGATATTTGACAGGGAAAATGCCTTTTAAAGATGTCTATATTCATGGTTTGGTACGGGATGAAAATGGCAAGAAAATGTCTAAGTCAGCCAATAATGGGATTGACCCTTTGCTCTTAATTGAAAAGTATGGGACAGATGCTTTGCGATATACTTTAATTAAAGAAGTGGCAGGGGCAGGGCAAGATATTACCTTGCAATATGATAGGAAAACCCATGAGTCAGAGTCGGTGGAAGCAGCCAGAAATTTTGCGAATAAAATCTGGAATGCTGCTCGGTTTGTAATGATGAATTTGGATGGGAAAACACCTCAAGATTTGGGGAAACCCCCCCTTACCCCCCCTTACCAAGGGGGGGAAACAGGGGGGGTTATGTCATTAGAATTAAGCGATCGCTGGATTCTTTCCCGTTTTCATCAGGTTGTCGAAAAAACAACTACAGAAATAGAAGCTTATAATCTCGGAGAAGCTGCAAAAGGACTTTATGAGTTTATCTGGGGGGATTTTTGTGACTGGTATATTGAACTGGTTAAACCTAGATTATGGCAAGATAAAACCTCTTCTTCCCGTTTGGTAGCTCAACAAACTCTCGCCTATGTGTTAGAAGGTATTCTTAAGTTACTCCATCCTTTTATGCCTCACATTACTGAGGAAATTTGGCAGAATTTAACCCAAAAGTCAGGGGAATTTTTGCCTTTGCAGCCTTATGGAGAAGCTGAGGAATTGTTAAGGAAAGAAAAAGCTATTGTCCCAGTAGCAATTGCAAACAAGAAACAGATTGTGCAGCAAGCAGTTAAGATTTTAGAGAATTTACCTGATGCTGTAACTCAGTTTTTTAGTAAATACCAAGGACTAATTATTACAATTGCTTTGGTGTTAGGGGGAATAATAGGGGTAAAATTATTGTTGGCAGTGGTGATGGCTATTCACAGACTTCCTTTAATGTCTCCTAGTTTGCGACTTCTGGGTTTATGGTACACAATTTCCTTTTTGTTGCGCAATGTCTTGTGGGCGGAAAATCGCCAAAAATTACCTGATTTAACATGGTTGAAAAAAGAAATTATTGGGACAAAAAAACCCAAAAAATTGCCAAGCCAACAGGTTGATTTTGCCCAACAAGTAGAAATAAATAGTTTAATTTCACCTAAGTTAGAAGAGCAATTTAAACTACTGTTTGCAACAATTCGGACGCTTCGGAATTTACGAGCAGAAGCTGAGATTAAACCAGGGGTAAAAGTACCTGTGATTTTGCAAACGGAAAGCAATTTTGAACAGGAAATATTAGAGGAGGGAGCAGTTTATATTCAAGATTTGGCGAAGGTGGAAAAATTGACAATTACATCGAGTTTAACAGAAGACTATGGACAAGCTATAGCAGGAGTTGTGGGGACTATTCAAGCTTTAATTCCCCTTTCGGGAATTGCAGATATTGCGGCGCTGGGAGGAAAATTAGAGAAAAACTTAGGGAAAGTGGAAGCAGAAATTAACTCTCTTTCTGGGCGTTTAAATAATGCTGGTTTTGTCAACAAAGCACCAGCAGAAGTGATACAAAGTGCCAGAGATTCTTTAGCAGCAGCAGAAAAACAAGCCCAAATTTTGCGCGATCGCCTCCAACTTTTGCGTTAGGTTTTATCCTCCCTAACCCCCCGAAGATAAGCAGGGCTGTTTCATTTTACGTTTGAAATAAAAAAAAACAGTTGATTTTTGTGTTAAAATCCTTACTCGTCAACTGTTTTTTTAGATAAAATCATGTATATAGACATTCTAATTGAACAACTCAAAAAAGTCAAGGATTTT
>JADQBC010000016.1 GCA_016903655.1 Gomphosphaeria aponina SAG 52.96 = DSM 107014 | reverse complement strand
CAACAATGGAAAGAAGAAATTTTAGGAGCATCAATGTTATCAAAAAGAAAAATTGCATTTGAATCTAAGTAAGGTACATTCAAGAGAAAAAGTGTATGAAATTACGTTATTAAAGTTGAGCCAAAATCAACACCCCAGGTTTAAACCTATTGCTACGTAAACGAAACCCGCCTACGCGGGTTAAAATCGTGGACTGATTAACAATTAATTTACCTTAATTCATATTAAGCGTTTGCTATTTGCATTAATCAAGTTTTAAACCATGTCTATGGATTATATAATCTTTTTGATCGCATTTTTCTCTCGAAAATGGTCTAAGATTAAATTCATGAGAGTGAATAATGTTATCTGGATTTTACTATTAAGTCTTTTGATGCTGGTTGCAGAAACTATAGCCTCATTTAAGTATTGTTCTCCTATGGCTAAATAAACAATTCCTTTCATATTCTCTCCTTTTTTACTTCTTCTTGTTCTTGTGGCTCAATAATTTTAATCTCCTCAAAATTTGCCACCTTTTCAGAGAATTTACCATACATAGCAGATAACTTCTCTTTTGTTTCTTCAGGTAATTTAATCCAGTCAGACTCCCTTTCTTTTCTTTCCTTTTCTAACTCCTCTATTCCAGATGCGGGTATTTCCAAAAAGTAAAATATTTCTGGTAAATGCTCCCACATAGTTTCATATTTAACTAACATAATGGGATAGTTAACCTGCGCATTACTCCAATTGTCAAAATGCTGTTCTAATTTTAACCTATCTATTCCCTCATCTACATACTCTTCTAAACTACAATACCGAGCAATGGGTTCTATATCTACATAGTTAGCTAACAATTTACATGAATGAGGATGTTGAAAATTCCTCCTAAACAGAGAAACCACTGCATTTAAAGGATCGCCAAATATATATAATGCTTTAAAGTTTTGCTTTGTTTTCCCTATGGGAGGTTGATCGAGATGTTTTAACCCATCTATATCACCTGGACTATTAATATATTTATGCTCTTGCACAAAGTCCATGAAAAAGCTTGTCCCTACTCCACCAGATGAACAAATAATAACATCAAGCCATGCTAATATTTGCTTTTGTTTCTGAATAACTGGTGCTGACTCCATTAATATTTTTGCATCATCATATTTTTCTTTTAATTTTAATGCTCTTTCTAATCTTTGATATACCCAAGCTGGTTTATATTTTTTCAGAATTTGATAATAACTATTTACTACCTCATCTAATTCACCTTGGAGAAAGTAAAAATGAGCTAGACTTAAATAAGTAGCTGAATTTTCGTTACTTAACTCAATTGCTTCCTTATATTTTGTGAAAGCTTCCTCTTTTCCTATTAATCCTTGTTGCTGATAAATTCTGGCTAATTTCAGATATAACCAAATTTCATTGGGACTATTTTCTCTGGCTTTTTCATAATTTGCTGTTGCTTTTTCCAAGTCTCCCAGTTTTTTATAAATATCTCCTAGTTTGAGATATAACCAAAAAGCTTGGTAATTTAATGAGAGCGCTTTTTCATAGTTAGCTATTGCTTTTTCTACCTCTCCTTTTTCCAGATAAACATCTGCTAATTTGATATATAAATTAGGCTCATGGGGGTTAAGTTTTATAGCCTCTTCATAACAATTAATGGCTGGCTCTAGGTTTCCTTGCATTTTTTGGGCGTATCCCAAACCGAGATAAGCTGCAGGATGTTGTTTAATTTTTATTGCTTCTAAATAGTATTTTATTGCTTCTTCCCATAACCCTCGTTGTCTGAGAGCATCTCCTAACTCAATATATACCTTAATATCCTGTTGAGGATTGGTTGCAATTTTTTGTTTTAACGCCCCTATTCTTGTTGACTCGACAACTTGAATTTTTTCTTCAGGATAGGCGATCATTAACTCTCTTTGTGCTTGAGTATTTCTCCATTCTCCTTTTTTGATATATTCTGGAAGTTGATAGATTACTGGATTAAAATCTAGAGAAATATTTTTTAGTTCTTCTATTCCTCCTAAATCATCAGATGACTCTTCATTAATTAACTTACAATAATTACTTGTTTCAAATAGTGGTATATATAATATATTAATGTTTTGAGACATCATAGCTAATACTAAGGCAAAACTACCCATTCCAATAACAAGATTTTTCGCACTTAAAATTGTACTTATATCTTCCTCAAAAGTTCCTGTTTGAATTTTAATGCTAGGTAGCCATTCTTTTAAAGCATTAATACAAGGGTTGCGCTTATCCTTTTCTGTTACTATTACAATATCTTGATAGTCATTATCTTGAATTATTTTTTTGTAGTAAATTAAAGGTGGTTGAGTATATGCTGGATGAACCCATGAATCTTCATGTAAAATATCACCTGAACGAATATGAATAACTAAGGTGTCTTTTGTAAGATTATTATCAGGAGTGAATGGTATAAGCTTTAGTAAATATTGCTGAAATATTCTTTGATAATCTTGGTTAGATAGTTTGAATTTAAAACTATCACTTCGATAGTAAAATTTTCCTTTGAGTTTTTCTCTACAAAGTTTTTGATTATCCGTCAAATCAAACTTATAATTTCTTTGATGTAATTTAATTAGTTCATGAGGTGGTGTAAGTATCTCTGATTGAGTTGTTTCTGCAATATACAGAGCGTGAGCTAATTGAATCAAGTTATTTCCCGTTCTCCCATACCATTCAGTTATAAGAATTTGATAACCTGTTTTTGTTAATTCTTTGTCTTGAATTGTGGCATGAGATTTTAAAAGATATTCTAAACTAGTTTTTCCTGCGGCGATCGCCTCGTCTATTTTTCCTACTAACTCTAATGCTATTGATTTCCTTAAATACAAAGTTATAAGTTGCCAATCAGTCTTAATTATGTTATTTTCTTCTGTAATTGATTTGATTCCTTTTTGATAACATTTAACTGCCTCTTCAGAATTTCCTTGATCAAGGTAAACATCTCCTAAACTCTTCCAATCTTTCTCATTAATTATTACTCCTAAATCTAATAATTGCTTACTGTCTTTAAATTTAACAGAATGTTCAGGAGAAAACAGAGTTAAATCAGAATTTCCCTCAAACTTTTTCGCATATTGTCTATATTCAGAAGCATCTATAACATGCTCTCCTCTTTCTATGGAGTCTCTTACATATTCATAGAAACTAGAGAAGAATTTAAAATGAAATAAACAGCCAGTTTGATCAGAAAATTTCACATTACTTAATGTATGAAATCCAGGGCAAAGCTTAATAGAATCATTATATTTGAATAAAGGGGCTTTATGTAAAGCAAAGGCTCCCTTATTATCTTCTGGTATGCCAAATACTCGCTGTCTTACTCCTCCCCAATATGAATTTTCATGCCTTCCTTGTCCTGCTTTTTCCTGTTTACGACTATAAAACTTTTTATCAAAATAACAACAAACTTCTAAGGGATTTTGTCCTGACTTATATTCAGTATCTTTGATGGGTTTGTCTGAATACATATCCAATAAAACGCCTCTTAAAGCTTGTTTATTTTCCTGCTCTAATTCTTCACATAACTGATGAAGGTTTTTAGTTTCACAGTCTGGATAATAAAGAAATTCATCTGCATCTATTGTTAAACACCAATGATTAACACCATAGTTTTGTAATAATAATTGTACCCAATGAGAGCCAAATTTAGATACTGCAAACGAGCGATCGCTATTCCATAAATAAACATCTGGTTGTTGCGCTAAATAAGCTCTGGTATCATCTGTAGAATCATTATCTACAATCAAGAATTTATCTACTCCCATGCTGCGGTAATATTGGAGAAAATAGGGCATTCTTAATGATTCATTCCTCTCCACCACAAAACATAAAATATCATCAGGTGCTATTTCTATCTCTTTCTCATCCACCCTATTCAGATAAATATTTTTCTGAAGAGTACTAATATCTGTGGGGTAGTTTTTATATTTACTTGCCCAACTATTTAACATTCCTAAAATAGCATCTAGACGATGGACAAACAAATGATTTTCTAAAGCAAATTTATGTCTTCTGTTAATTCCTTCTATTCCTTCAGCATCAAAACGGGTAATAGCTTCTTGATAGGCCGTTTGCACGCTTTCCACATCATAATTACGGAATTTGATTACAGGTAACATTGCCTGCATATAAGGCGGTATCACTGCATCTAAATCAAAAATATCTTCTGATACAATGGGAATTTGACCAGATAGTAAAGCATCAAAAAATCTTAGGGGCAAATCATTTTTTACTGGAACACAAATAGATACTTTATAAGTAGCCCATTGTTCAAATCTTTGGGCTGGAGTTAAATCAAAATAAACACTGGTATTTCCCACTCCAAACATAAATACTTGACTTTCGGGCATTTGTTCTATAATTTGGTCAAGTAAGACATTTCTTTTTTCTCCATGAGCATATTTAGTAAAACCACCAAAGAGTTTATTAGAACGTTCTTTATGTCCATAAATAGCAAAAAATTCTTGCGCTTCTTCTCCTGTCCATTGGGAGGTACAAAGAGGAATTGATTTAGCAATAATACTGTTATTATTTCTGTAAATTTTCTCTGTAAAACCATGTCCTGGGATGAAAATATCTGTTCCTTTTGCAACTTGTATATTCATATTATAATCTGTGTGATTATCCCATGACCAAGTAATAGCAAGTCCTCTAAAACCTTGCTCTTGTATTTTTTTTACTAAATCTAATTCTAACTGTCTAGTATATAACCAAATTACACAATCAAAATTAGCGATATCAATATCTGGCAAAATATCTTTGTTGTCTAATTTTAAGTAAAAATTTCTACTTTTAAAATATTCCTGTATATCCTGCTCGGTTTTTTCATAAAAAAACCGATTGACTGCACTACTTATGATCATAATTTTCTTATTCGGAGAATCTAGAAAATTACGAACTTTCCTAATTATTTCCTGCTCCCTTTCTTCACTAGGTTTTAAATCACAATATTTTTCCCTTACCCGTACAATTTCCTCAATATATTGCTTATCTATATCTTCAGTTTGCTCCACTTCCTGAAAACATACCAATGGCCAAGTCATCCCCTTAAAAATAACACCTTCAACAGCAAACCTAACTATCAATTCATAATCTAAATTATATTCTAAACTTTCATCTATTTTCCCCCCGATTTTTTCCCAAGCAGTGCGAGTAAATATTAATTTATCTTGGCGATATTTACTATTTCTCTCCCAAAGTTGCCCTAAATGCTCTCCACTTTCCAAGTTCAAATATTCTTCATTAAAAACTGATTTTTTCAACCAGGTAATATTCTGATCTTGATGACCTATTGCTATGCCACCTATCACATCACATTTTTCTTTTAGATAGGTTAAAGCTGCCATAAATAATGCCCCAGGTGCAAGCATTTCTCCGCTCTTTACCCAAGTTATTAAGGTTCCTGTAGCTTGGTTAAAACCTTGATTAAGATTAGCTAGGCTTGTAGCACTTACATTTTGATATTTGAGTAATAAATCTTGATTTTCTGCATTTGAACCTACAATATATTCTAAGTTGGGGTATTCCTGGTTAATAACTGAGAGAATGGTTGCTTCTAAATCTTCATTTTCATTAGAAGCTGGGGTGACTACAGTTATTTTGGGCCAAAAAACTCCCGCTGGTTTCAATTTAGTAAACGCTGAAGTCAGATTAAATGGTAAGTTGGGCCAGGAGTTATCAAACCATTGTTGTATATTATTGATTGCCATTATATTTTTCCCTTTAAATTATTGCTATTTACTTTAACATAATTATTGCTTCAAGTCAATAATTATTTCTGGCTAAAATTTTAACTATTAACTAATTAATTTGAAAAACAGACACAGTTTGTTTAATTTTCTCTGCCAAAACGGGTACATCTAAATTAGCTTTCATCCCAAATTCTGGCTCTTCTTTTGCTAGTGCATTTAAAGCTTCAACATCTCTTCTATAACCCCGCTCCTCCTGAAACTCTTGCAATTTTTTGGGCGCAATTACCCAATTTTTCCCTGTAAATTCAATTTTCCACTCCACATTACCTTGAAAAGATTCAACTGCTTGAACAATTAGCGATTCTAACTGTAAATTGCGCTTTTTATAACGCCAAACAGTTAAAGGTGGATCTGATAAATCTTGAGTATGAAGCACTGCCCTACACCTTCCCCATTCCAACTCCCCTAATGTTTGGAGTACTTCCATTATTTCTAACCCTGTCATTTCTTTCATTATATATTTACTCCTGGATTCAAATATTTTATTAAAATTTTCCATTCTTCTAACAATACTGGTTGACTATTTAATCTTGGGTCGAATATATAGCGACCATCAGTGTAAACTTCATGATAAGTAATTAGACAAAATTAATTACATGGGTGAGGGCGGGTTTTGAACAATCAATTTTTGTTGTGCAACATAGGTTATCCCTAAACCCGCCCCTACAGAAATTGTATAAATAATTTTGCCTACCTACTTATAAAAATCCTGGTTCTATTTTATTTTCTTCTAATAAGTTTAAAAAACCACCAGGAGGAGAGTTAACATAAAGAATTTCCCCTTCACCTCCAGTTGCTGCTAAAATATCCTCGGCTACTTCTGAACAATCAAGACCTTCACTTAATTTTATTTTACCCATTGCTTCCACTGCTGATGCTAATGGTAATTCTCCTGAAGGCTTTGTAAATTCTTTTTCTATTCCTGGAATTTTTTCTGGATTTATATTATCATTATTTGACTGTGAATTATTTTTCATTTTGTTTCATAGGCATTTTTTTTAGAGCTTTTCAAGGACTATCATCATTTAGTTTTTTTTGCTCATAATTTACTAAACCATCTTACTGCATTATTAGTTATCTCAGCTTGATTAATTTCCTGGAAATACTCAAGAGCTGTTTCTATTTCCCCTGTTCCCAATTGGCTGATAGCATAATTAAATACTAAAGGAGTTAACTTATTTTGCACCCCTATATTCTCAGGTTGACTTTTCAAAACACTACCATAAGCATCAATAGCTTTTTCTTCCTCTTTTTCCTCAGTGAATACATCCCCTAATTTTATATATAAATGAAGAGCATTGGGATTGATTTCTAATGCTTGTTTATAATTTGTAATGGCTAATTCATTTTCACCTTGCCGCCTATAAATATCCCCTAATTTCTCATATAAAACTCCTGCTTTTCCATCTTGCTCTAACCCTTGCTGATAAGTTTCTTCAGCCTTTTCTAACTCCCCAATCTCTAGGAAAACTTCCCCCAATTTTACATAGATACCAGCAATAGTTTTATCTAATTCTTTCGCTTTTTCATAACTAGCGATCGCCCCTTCTATATCCCCTACTAATTTTTGTGCATCTCCCAATTTTAGATAATTTTTTATATTATTAGTATTTGCTGCGCATTCTTCTTTATATCTCTCAACAACTGCATCTATATCTCCATAAAGTCTGAGAGCATTAATTAATTTTGGATAAAACCTTATTTCTCTGGGATTACCTAGTTCTTCTATTGCCTTTTCATAAGAAAATAGCGCCTTTTCTACCTCAAAAATTTTCAATTGTGCATCTCCTAATTTTGCATATAACCAAGGATTTTTAAACCCCAAATTAATGGCTTGCTCATAATTAGTAATTGCCTCTTCTATTGCTTCTATTTGAAATAAAGTATCTCCTAGCTTTACATATCTCTGAGGCGTAGGTTTTGATTCACATTCTTTTTTATACTTGGTTATAGCTTCTTCTAATTTACCTTGCTTTACCCAATAATTAGTTATTTTTCCAGATAAATTTGGGTCATAATTAGGAAGCAATTCTATTCCCTCTTCATAATTTAAAATTGCCTGCTCCAGCTCTCCTTTTTCCTGATATATATCTCCCAAAGCTATATAAAATTGTGAATTTTGCTCTATTTTAATTCCTTCCGAATAAGCTGTAATTGCTTCATCCCATTTTCCTAATTTCCTCAGAGCATCTCCCAATGTTTTCCAACCTTGCCAAAATCTTGGATTTACTTCAACTGCTTTTTGCTCATTAGAAATGACTTCTTCCCACAAACCTTGCATATTTTTGATAATTGCTATACCATGATAACTCCAGGGATTTTTGGGATTCGCTTTAATTGCTTTTTCATAACTTAAAAGAGCATTTTCTAATTCTTTGTCATTTCTTTGAGCATCTCCTAAATAGACATATACCCCTACTCCCTGTTGAGGATTGATTTCTATTGCTTTACTTAAATTCTCTTTAACTTCAGCAAATTTTTTAAGCTGTCTAAATACTAATCCCAACTCAACATATAATTGTGCATTATCTGGAAAAATTTCTACTGTTTGTTGATAAAATAAAACTGCCTCATCCCATTTTTGCTTTTGTTTCAGCACTTCCCCCTTCCCTAAATAACCTGCAATATTCTTCGGATTGATCTCAATCGCCTTTTCGTAGTTTAACAGCGCCTCATCCCATTTTTTCTCCTGTCTGAGGGCATCTCCTAAATTAATATACACAATGGCATACTGTTTGGGATTTATTGCCACTGCCTTCCTTAAATTCTCTATTACCCCTAAATTATGCTTTTGCTGCTTATTTATCTCAGCTAAGTGAATATAAAACAAGGCTTGATTGGGAAATAAAGCGATCGCCTCTTCATAACATTTCCCAGCTTCTCCCCAGTTTTTCTGTCTTTCATACAATTTCCCTAAATCTTGCCATACCTGGAGCTTTTTGTTATCTTCTCCTAATATTTTTTTATACTTCAATATAGCTTCAGGGATTTTACCTTCTTTTTTAAGCTGGTTTGCTGCTGTTATCAGTTGCTCTATAGAATCATTCATAATCTGTCTGCTATTTACTTTAATTCTCAATTTACCATATCATACAGTTAATGAAGTTGCAAGTTTTTTGTCTCTATAATTTATTTATCTCAGCATAGCTTTTTGATAATAATTTACCCCTTCTGCTAATTTTTTTTCTTGCTGATAAACATCCACGATTTTTTTATAAACCCAGTAATTTTTTGGATTTATTTCAATAGCTTTTTGATAATTTTCTCAAGCTTCTTCTAATTTACCTAACTGACTTAAAGCTTTACCCAAATTCACATAAACCGAGGCATTTGCTTGAGCAGCAAGAGCCAATTTATATTGCTCTATTGCCTCTTCTATTTTCCCTGCTTTCATTAATTATTCTGCTGTTTGAAGATTGTTAATTTCTTTCATATTTACTCCTGAATAATTAAAGGTTGATACCTGCCTATCGCCAAAAAAAAAGCCGATAAATAAAATTTAATTGTTTGAACAATATATGATATAATAAAAACAAACAAACACAATAATTAATCTCAGTGAAAACGGATACTTTATTTTACCAACTATTCCAAACTTTTCCCGAATTAGTCTTTGAATTAATCAATCAACCCTATCAAGAAGGTTATGAATTTTCCTCACGGGAAATTAAAGAATTAAGTCGCAGATTTGATGGTATATTTATGCCCAAAGAAGGAATAGTAGATCAACCAATTTACTTTGTAGAAGTGCAGTTTCAACCTAAAGCAGACTTTTACTGGCGCTTCTTCACAGAAGTTATGATCTATTTAGGGCAGTATCAACCAGTAAATGACTGGATGGCTATTGCCATTTTTGCACAAAAAAGTCTCGATCCTACTGTACCCCATCAATATCGAAGTTTTTTGCTCAATGGGCAATTAATACGAGTGTATCTTGATGAACTCCCAGAGCCACCACCAACCTCCTTGGGGAGGGGCATAATTAAACTTGTGGTAGAAACGGAAACAAAAGTCATCGAAAAAGCACCAGTATTGATGAATTTTGCACGGGAAAATATCGCCAATGCTGAAAGACAGCAAAAAATATTAGCATTGATTGAGACAACTTTACTGTATAAATTAACATCATTAAGTAGGGAGGAAATAGAAGCTATGTTTAGTTTAGAAGATTTAAAAAAAACCAGGTATTTCCGAGAATATGCAGAGCAGTTGAAAAAAGAATTAGCTCCAGAATTGAAACAAGAAGGCAAATTAGAAACGGTTTCTTTGTTATCTGAATTGGGTTTAAGTGTAGAAGAAATAGCTACCAAATTAAACCTAGATATTGAGGCAGTCAAAAAAGCCATTGATAGTAATTAAACTCTTAGAAAATGAGTTAATTTTGGGAGGGGTTAAGGAATATTAACCCGCTCCTTTTTTTGATGATGGAAGATGAATTTTGCCTGGGAAAATATCGCCAATGCTGAAAGACAGCAAAAAATATTAGCATTGATTGAGACAACATTAAGTAGGGAGGAAATAGAAGCTATGTTTAGTTTAGAAGATTTAAAAAAAACCAGGTATTTCCGAGAATATGCAGAGCAATGGAAAAAGTCATTTTCTCTCTCTTCTTTGTTTTCATGGTTGGGTTATTCTACCAGAAAAGCTTCCCCTTTGTAGCTTTTTTTCTTCTCATTCAAGGTTTGGGGTTTGGGAAACAAATCCAAACATCGAGCGTTACTCTGCTCCCCTGCTCCCAATCTTGATTACTCAAGTAGGATTTCGCTTCATCTGTTTTAGCTCTTCGTCCACTTCTAAACGCTCAAATTGTTGTTCGAGTGGATCTACCGCATTAGCATAAGCTCTGTAATTTACTCCTTGATTCCAACCACTTGTATCCCAGTTAGATGTGGCTTGTGTTTGTTCTTGATTTTTTTTTAATTCAACTGCTTTTGCTTTGACTTCTTTGATTCTTTGCTGAATTTGACGCAATAATTCTTTGGCAGGAATAATTCGCTTTTTTGCTCCTTCCATTTGTCCCCATAATTGATTCCCTTTTCTTAATAACGCTGCTTCTCTCTCTTGAGCTGCATTAGCTAAATCTAACCTACCAGCAGCTTTGGCTTTGCTTACTCTTGCGTGCCAGGTTTGAATGTCTTGCGCAACTGAAAGTATCTCTTCTTGTAAACGCTTTTCTTGAATTTGCGCTTCTGCAATTAATCTTAATGTGTCTTGTTCTTGCTCTTGTAATTGTTCCTCTAATGCTTGTAATTCTAGATGGGGATTATTCCGCAAAAATTCATCTAGTCTATCTTCAAGAAATTTACTGAAATCATCAAATATACTCATGGTTGATGGTTGATGGTTGATGGTTGATGGTTGATGGTTGATGGTTGATGGTTAAAACTTGTCTCCAACGGCTATATAGAGCAATTCACCATTGCGGTTAATTGTTACTTGCTGTGGGGCGACTGAGATTAAAGTCCCCCCTGTCGTGCCAATGTTTTCACCAACTTGAATCCTGTGAGTCACTCCATTAATTGTAAATAAGGCAACAGAGCGATCGCCTGCTTCTAATAATCCCACTAACTTGACTTCACTAGAAGCTTTTGCCGTTTTATTTCCTTCTTCTTCCCCTAGCTTTTTTTGGGGCTTTGTTGTTAGCAAAAACAACTGTGGTGTTGTATTTAATTGGGCTAAAGCATTTGTTAGTGAAAGATTCTCCTCCAATCCATAAATTGGTTGTGTTCTCCTCAATTCTTCCTTGAAAGTCTTATTTTCTCTAACAGGTTTACTAGCCTTTAGTTCATTAATTTGTTTTTCATAATCAATAGCCTTGAGAGTTTCTCCCATATATTTCATAAATTCTGCATCATCTGATGCCATCTCAATCTTTTCTGCTACTACCTCATCTTCCTGCCCTGTAACCAAAGCCATTTTTAACTGTTCATTAATTACTATCCACAATAGTACTCCCATTAAATAGCTACAGGTCAATGCCAGCAGCATTTTGTCAAAATTTTTCCCCAAAAGCACTTTTTCCCTATTATTTTCTGCTTCACAAATTATTACCTTTTCTAAACTTAATGCTTTCACTGCTTCTAGCTCTTTTTCTTCTGCCAAAATCCTGTCTATATCAGAAAATAATTCTTCAACAAATTCCTTGCCTGAAGATTCTAAAACCAGCTCTGAGAAAACTTCTCCCTTTTCTTGATTTTGGTTAATCATAAACTCAACCTTTACTTTAAAAATAGACTTGACCTAATTTTGCAGTTGCTGGGTGGCGATCGCACATTTTTGGGGCTGATATTCTGGAACAAGCTCTTTAATTTTACTCACTAAAGCATCATTATTATTAATTCTAGCTGCTTCTAACAATTCTTCCAATAAAGGCTGTAAAGTTTCCCAACTCCTCAACTGTTCATGGGCCGAAAATATCTTCGGATGTTTCGTCGGTCGAATATTCTCACCATCAATAAGCAATTCTTCATACAGCTTTTCCCCTGGTCTTAATCCTGTAATTTCAATCTCTATGTCTCTTCCTGGTTCTAGTCCCGACAGACGAATCATTTGTACTGCTAAATCGTAAATCCGAATTGGTTCCCCCATATCCAGTAAAAATACCTCCCCCCCCATCGCCATTGCTCCCGCTTGCATTACCAGTCGCACTGCTTCTGGAATCGACATAAAATAACGAGTTACATCGCGATGGGTAACAGTAATTGGTTTTCCTTCTGCTATCTGTTTGCGAAAACGAGGCACTACTGAACCGCTACTATCTAACACATTACCAAATCTCACAATTGCAAAGCAAGTTTTTGTCTCAGGAATATCTGCTAGCCCTTGCACTACTAATTCTGCTACTCGTTTACTTGCTCCCATAATATTTGTTGGCCGTACTGCTTTGTCGGTGGAAACTAATACAAAGTTACTTACTCCGCACAAACGAGCTGCTAGGGCAACGGTTAAAGTTCCAAATACGTTGTTGTAAACTCCCTGAGCTGGGTTTGCTTCCACTAAAGGGACGTGCTTATAGGCCGCTGCATGGTAAATTGTCTCTATTTGATGTCTTCTCAATACACTCATTAGATGGATCTGATCCGTTACATTGCCTAAATATGCTACTTTTTTGAGCTTGGGATAGTTTTCTCCTAATTCTAGGTCTATGCTATACAGTGAATACTCACTTATTTCATACAAGATGAGAATTTTGGGCCTTAGTTGGGCAATTTGCCGACATAATTCAGAACCGATAGAACCTCCTGCCCCTGTGACTAATACGGATTTCCCTGTTACATTCTGTCTCAGTAATTCTGGGTTGGGCATGACCTCTTCTCTCCCCAGCAATTCTGCTACATCAATGTTTCTAATCTCACTAATTGCTACTTGGTTGGATAAGATTTCTGCTGGGGTGGGGATGGTTTTAACGAAAATTCCTAGAGACTGCAACTGATTGATAATTTGTCGTTTTCTTGTTCTATTGATGGTGGGCATGGCTAAAATCACTGTGTCTAGTGGTTGTGTCGCCAAGAGTTTGGGTAAATCTGCAGGGGCGTAAACTCGCACCCCCATAATTCCTTGCTGCCGTAACTCTTTTTTATCATCAATGAAAGCTACAAGACGATAGTTGGGTTCATGGATTAATGCACGGGCTAGTTGAGATCCTGCTACCCCAGCGCCGTAGATGGCAAATCTTTCTGGGGTTTTGTTGCCATTGAAACTATATTTTACTTGGCGAAATAACCAAAGAATAATTAATCTTACGCCGACGACGAGGACAATGGTTAATAAAGCATCGATAATGAGTACGGAGCGTGGGAGTGGCCAGGACCCTTGCAAGTACGCAAGTAACACTTGGGTTCCCGAACTATAGAGAACTGCTGCTCCCGCTGTAGATAAAAATTCCAACCCTGTGTAACGTAGAATTGGGCGGTACATTCCTTTGAGATTAAAGATAATAATCTTGAGCACCAGTAATAGTAAAATTCGCCACGAGTATTTGAAGATGTATTCATACATCAGGGTAGAGTTGAAGCGTAGAGCAAAGGCTCCTGCGATCGCTAAGATAAATAATACTCCGTCAATAGCCATGAGTAGCCGACGTTTATGTGGTCTGGAAAGCGAATTATAAGGAGCGTCAAGTAATTCTGCTAGAATATTCATCTAATTATCAGTTATCAGTAGTCCTTAGTCCCTAATCAGTCTCAGTAGTCCTTAGTCCCTAATCACTCTGTCGTAGTCTTGTTAAATTTTTACACCACATATGAGTACCAATGACTAATGAAGGTTGACTAATGACGTTTGACCATCAACCATCAACTATAGCAATTCTATTCTAGTTGTGATATTTTTTACGATTAGAGGGTGTATGACTAGCAGGGCAAAACAAGGAATTAAGACTGTGTTTACATTTAATATAAATAAGAATTATATTAAGCCTGGAAGCATTTAAAAAGTATTTTTATATTATAAAACTTGACAAAAGCGGAAATTAGGCAATCTTGGAAAGAGTACAATCGTCAAAGATTTGCCAACATAGCACCCATTGCTCCTAAACCCGTTCCTTAATTGCTTGGAGCTTTGCTCCAAGCAATTAAGGAACGGATCGAGTCTGAAACATGAATTTCCTAATTAACTACAATTTGCCAGGAGGTCTATTAAATTAACTATCGACTGTTATCGGTGCGCTGAGATATTTTTCGCCTACAACAATAGCGCAAATCAGGGCAATCAAGCTGAATATTGCGCCAGTTGCACCAAAAATACTGATGCTCAAGGCTACCATGAGATTAGCACAAATATAACCGCTAGCGACTTGACTGTGGGAATAACCAGCTTTTTGTAGCCTCTGATACAAATGACTGCCGTGGGCTTGAAAAATGTTTTCTCCCGCTTGTAAACGACGACAGAGGGTATAAACTGCATCGAGTACAAGAGGTAATGTGATGGCGACAGAAGTCCAAGCACGGACTGGGTTATCTTCTAAGAGGAGGGCGATCGCTACTGTTGCTCCTAATACTGTACTCCCTGCATCGCCCATAAAGATTTTAGCAGGAGCCCAGTTCCACCAGCAAAATCCCCCTATTCCACCAACCAGTAACCACAAAATGGGTTGGTTGAGATAAATTGCCAGGAAACTTAATTGCACGATGCTACAGCCTGCTACCAAACCGTCTAACCCATCCATAAAGTTGTAAAAGTTAATCAAAGCAGTAATGGCGATCGCTGTTAACCCGATGGTAATTACTTCCCCAACCATACCAAAACTGGCAATTGGGAAGAAAAATGACCCAAAGTAGAAAATACCTACGCTAGCAGCAAAAAGTTGGACTAAATACCTGATTTTTGCTGATACACCATTTTTATCATCTAAAATGCCGATGATTGTTAAGGGAATGAGCACCAACCACAAAGATAAATGGGCAGTCAACCCGAAACTTGTTGCTATTACACTTGTTATAAAAAAGGCGAGCATAAAACCTAGTCCACCTCCTCTGGGGGTGGGTTGGGTGTGGGAGGAGCGCTCGTTAGGAATATCTAGTAATGCTTCCCTGAAGCGTTGTTTAATTACATAAACCGTTATCAGACTAATGACAAAACTAGCAATTGATAGCATTAAATAAATCATGGCTGGATAGTTTTTTCGATGCCGTAATCTATGGTAAACGGTGGATACCATTTGAGGGTGTTTTGGATGTGGCTGCTATCCACAAATAAAGATCCTAGCAGTCGATTAATAGTATAACTATTTAGAGGGAGATTTTTTTGACTCAGTTTTTCCCCTATGTCTCCAAGATCACCCAGGAGTTTGAGTATGTTGGGGGGAAGGGGTAAAAGTTGACAAGGTTTTTGCATTTTTTGCGCAATTTTCAGGATTAATTCTGGGGTAGAAATGTCTTGACTATCCCTGAGGAGAAAAGTTTGATTTGCTGCTTGGGGATGGTTGAGAGAGTGGGCGATCGCCTGCACTAAATTCTCTACATAAATTAAACTGCGGCGATTTTTTATGCCGCCAAAAGGCAATGGCAACCCTAATTTTACCAGTTTCATGAGTCTTTCCATATTCCCTGGATTTCCTGGCCCATAAACTAGAGTCGGGCGGAAAATTGTCCAACTCATTTTACTGTTTTTGGCTTGTTGAATTAATGCTGTTTCTGCTTTTAATTTGCTCACTCCATAGGGGCTATCTGGTTGACAGGACTCATTTTCTGTTAATATTTTCTCACTAAAACTTGCCATTGCGCCAATGGAACTGATGAAGATAAATTGTTTAACTCCAGCTTCTATAGACTGTTTTACTAGGTTAGCAGTCCCTTCTGTATTTACTCTCATAAATTCTGCTTCTGGGTTGGGTATTTCTTCTGCTAAAATATGGGCGCGAGCTGCTAAATGAATCACAATATTTATTCCCTGAAGTGCCTTTTTCCAGTTGGTTTTACCATCTATTTCTCCTATTTTAATTATCTTCATTGGTCTGGTTGTGATTTGAGAAAAATTATTCCGCACTGCTGCGGTAATTTCCCAACCTTGTTGTTGTAAAATTGGTAATAAATGACTGGCAATAAAGCCAGTTGCTCCTGTAACTAAAAGAGAGGACTGGTTTTTTTGATTTAATTCCATATGTTAAAACCTCGGTTGCCTTTGATGCCAAAAATGTTATTATTTATTCTCGCTGGTTTTTTGTTGTTAATTACTTTAATTCCTTTACGGTTAGCTCTGACATTTTCTCAAGTTCCTGAACCTCAAGCTATGTTAGTTTTAGGCGGTTCTTTCGGGAGGATGAAATTTACGGCTCACTTGGCTCATTCCCATCCCAATTTACCGATTTGGGTCTCTGATTATTCTAGTAACTTTGCAGAAAATAGTCAGATTTTTCTTGACTCAGGCATTGCCCCTGAGCGCATTTATTATGATTTTTGCGCCACTGATACTGTAACTAATTTTACTTGCAATGTTCCCGATTTTCTCGCAAAAAATATCAGGCATCTTTATTTAATTACTTCTGATTATCATTTAAGAAGAGCCAGGGCGATCGCTTCTATTATTTTGGGGAGTCGGGGCATTGTTTTCACCCCCATTGCTGTCAATTCTCATGGTAAGTCTCCTGAGTCTAATTTGAAGGTTTTGCGTGACCAAATTCGCTCTTTGCTCTGGGTTTTTACTGGCAAAACTGGAGCGAGTTTTAAACCACTTGGTTGATTATTTCTCCCAAAACTGCTCGCATTTTTTCCCCTAATAAATCTCTGTCAAATAGTTCTTGAGCTACTCGCCTCGCATTTGCTGCTTGCTTCTCCCTTAATGCTTCATTATTTACTAATGCTAATACTGCCTCAGCCATTGCTTTGGGATCCTCGGGCATAACTGTTAACCCACACTGCTCTTTTAATAATAGTTGTTTAATCCATCCTTGAGTAGTTTGAATCACAGGAACTCCTGCTGCAAAAGCATCAAACATTTTATTGGGGGACACTGTATCTAAACAAGGTACAGCAGCAAATACCATTAAGGCACAATGGGCTTTTTGCAGCCACCCTACTATTTCTTCTTTGGGTAAAATTCCCAGAAAGTGAATATTTTTGATCCCACCCTTTTGGGTATAACTTTCTAGTTCTGCTTTTTCTTTTCCATCCCCAATTAAAACAATTTCTAGATTATTTTCGCCTATTTCCTGTAAGTATTCTGCCATTTTGATGATTTGCCAGCAGTTATTCATTTTCCCCATTGTACCTGTATATAAAATTAGTTTTTTGTTCTCGGTAAAGGAAGGTAAAGCAATGTTTTCTGGCATAGTGCCAAAAAGTTGGCGATCGCTTGCGTTGGGAATTACTTCTATTTTACTATGTTTGTAATTTTCTTTAATCCACTCAGCCATGCCTGGGGATAAAGCAACTATGCCCGAAGCAGCGCTATAGCATCTTTGCTCAAAAAATCTGGCTATTGTAATCAGGATAGGATTACGAATCATACCCAGCTGAATCGCTCCTTCTGGCCAAAGATCCCTCACCTCGAATACCCAGGGGCGTTTTCTGAGATAATGGGCCACCATTCCAGGAATCCCTACCGTAATCGGCCCTGAAGAAGAAACTACCACATCCGCTGGCAAAACTAATGCGTACCAGGAAGCGATTACAGCATAAGCGACAAAAGTGAATACCCGCAGCACAAAACCATGTTTATTGGAGAGGCGAATGTTGATTACTCTCACATCTATGCCATCTACATCAAACTGAGAAATTAACTGGTTTGGTTTGAGGTCTGATTTATCATATACACTTGTTACCACTGTAACACTATCCCCAGCTTTTACCCAGCGGCGTGCAAACTCATAAACTCTCGTTCCCCAAGAGCCTTTAGGACTGGTAAAATATTGGTAAAAATAAAGTATTTTCATTTAAATTACTTGCATATATTCTCTCAGGGTTTGAACGCCAATTTTCTCCCAAGTATATTTACTTTCCACCAATTTTCTAGCTGCTTTACCTTTGGCCGTCAGTTGATTTTTCTTGGCAATTACCTGACACAAACCCGCAGCTATTGCTTGGGGAGTTTCCCCTACGGCCCAACCTGCACCAGCATTAACTACTTCTTCTGCTACATTAGTTCCAGGAGTTAGCAAACAAGGAAGACTATCAGCGAGAGCTTCTAATATTGCCATTGGCTGACCTTCAAAACGGGAAGTATGTAAAAATAAATTTGTTTCTTGCAAAACTTGCTCTTTTTCTGCTCCCCAAACTGGCTCTTTAATCAAGACCAAATCCTCAATTTGATATTTGTTAATTAATTTCTTCAGGGTTTCCTTACTTCCCGATTTGTCTGGGCCATATAAATTGATTTTAACTTGAGCCTGACTAAGTTGCTCTTTACTAATAGCCGCAGCTTCTAATAATAAGTCTAAACCTTTTTGGTAAATATCTAACCGCCCCAAAAAGCCAAAGTTGAGGTTATTTTTGATTACTGTTTTCTCTGGTGGTAATTCTACCCCATTGCCTACTACAAAAACCGATTTATGCCATTTTTGAGCATCAATACCCTCATTTTCCGTTAAACAGTGGATGGCAGCAGCATTTTTAATTACTCTTTTAAATATCAACCAGTTACCGATTATTTTTTTGCGAGGTTTCACTTGCTGCGCTCTTTGAGTGAGAGAGGAATGGGGCGTAATTATATAGGGAATACCGAGCACTCTAGCTTGAGCAGCAAGGAGAGCATGAGTGAAAAAATAAACCCCATGAAAAACAATTAAATTGGGTTGATTAAAAGGAGGTGGTAAGGCAGATATTGCCTGATATAAAGGAAAATCTTGCAGATAAAAAACTGGATATGGTTGGGGTGTTTCATAACGCCCCAGTGACTCAGTAGTTAACATCGCTGTTACTATTCCTTGGCGGTGAAGGGCGTTAACTAAAGCGGGAATACAAAAAGTTAGCCCTGAGATTTTATTGTGGATAATTGGCGCTATATGCAGAATAATCATGGGTTTTTCCTACTAACATATTTCCACAGTTTTTCTTTCCCCAGTAACTGGCGATAAAAATCTAGCAAAAACACGGTAAAATCTCGCCCCAGGAATTGCTTGAGCAACCCCAATGTATAGACTTTTAAGAATAAAGTATAATCTTTGCGCTTAAGAGACATTTGATTACTTTTTCTCACTATTTTTCTTTCTTGCGCCGTTTGCAGCATATAGTTACTATTTAAACTTATGCCGCCCAGACGAGCGCGCACCAGGGGAAGATCCACAAAATAAGCAGCTTTTTCTTTTAATTCGCGCAGCAAGAAATCATAATCTCCAGAAATTTTGAGCTGAGAATTAAAATTGCCATGGTCTTGAAACAGCAGACAGTGATGAAAAGTACTCCGATGGGGGATGCACATTTCTTGCAAGAATCTTTTTTTTATTTGGGCCCAAGGTTGTCCTCTTGTTGCAACTATTTTGTCATCCAACCCACTAATTAACTGAGTTTTCCCATAGACAACTCGATAGGTGGGGAAGGCTTTTTCCAGAAAAGGGATAACTGTTTCTATGGTATCTGGTGAGGCAAAAAAATCATCTGCCCCCAAAAAACAAATCCATTCTCCATGAGCTTGTTTTAATCCTTTATTCCAGGCTGAATAAATACCCGTGTCTGCTTCACTGCTCCAATAACTAATTTCTCTTTCATACTTTTTGATCATGTCGATAGTACCATCGGTTGACTGGCCATCAATCAGAATATATTCTATCTGCTTTTTTGCTGTTTGGTTGATTACCGATTGAATACTTTTTTCCAAACAATCTGCTCCATTCAGCACTGATGTAATTACCGTGATTAAAGGTTTCATAGTTTAAATTTTAGCTTATTTTTTGATTCTGCCAAACTTAACATTGCCACAAAACCCACTCCAGTTACTGGGTTGAAAGCCCCATACAAGACTAAAGCAAAAGCCAAATAAGATAAAATGTACTTTAAGTTTTGCTGAGTATAAAATCTAGTGACAATTTTGATAAAAATCCAAAAGTACAATATGGAAAGTAAAACGCCATTAGTGGCGACAAAACTTAATAAAGAATTGTGGGGCGGTTTGCCAATAGTTTTGGTAATCGCTTCTGCATAATCTCCTGGAAATCCCCAGGCTGCTAGTTCTAAATCATTCATAAATAAATTAATAATATCTTGGTTCAGGGCAAACCTAACATAGTTAGAATTGTCGTTAATAGTTGCCAATCTTTCTACTCCTGTAACTTGACCTTCTACCAAAGTGGGATTTATATTATTTACCCAAAAAATACTAAGTATTATTAGGAAAATATTTACGCCGATAAACAGGGTAGCAAAGTTGATTTTACTTAAATACTTAAACAGCTTTTTTTCCCAGACCCAGGTTAGGAAAAAAACCAGTAAGGCTAAGGCATAACCTCTACTGACAAAAAGCAAACTACATAACAAGCAGAAGATTGACCCAATTTTAAAATTGTTTTTCAGACAAAAGAAAAAAAAGATTAAGATAAATAATGAAGAGAGGTTGGCTTCAGTATCACTTACTCCTAAAACTAACCGCTCTTCTCCAGTTCCATAATTATTTTGATAAGATGCTCTCAATTGCAGGATAATAGAAACTAAAGCGGGGTAATACATGAGCCGAGCAAAAAATTTATTGATTCTTTTTTCTTGCCGACAATTCAGAAGTAACATGGAAATTAATAAAGCCATTCCTAAACCCTGAATCCCTGTTTCTGTACTGGTATAATAAAATCTTATAATACCAGTGGAAACAATCCCAATACTCAATAACCAATCAAACCAGTGGTCTTTTTTATGTTTAACCAGTAAAACTTCTAACCCAAAAATTGCCACCAGTAGGGGTAAAAAAATTCTAAAGTGAGGAATTAAACCGTAGGGAATAATATATAAAACAATGAGAGGGTAGGAAATTGCCGCATAAAAAAATAAGTCTAATTTCTTTCTGGTTGTCCTCGGAAAATTGTAATTTTCAGCAATCATATTTTCAGCTCCTTTTATTGATTAAGCAACTCTTGAAAGAGAGATTGATAACGACGGGCAGTAAGTTGTTGAGAAAATTCTTGTTCTACTTTTAAACGAGCCCTTTCTCCTAACTGTTGATGTCTCGCCCCATCCTCTAAAACCCAACTAATTCCTTTAGCCAAGTCTTCTATTATAAAAGGTTGAGCTAGATAACCATTAAACTCATGCTGAATCATGTCCCCCATGCCTCCAATCTTAAAAGCTACACAAGGAGTACCACAAGCTAAAGCTTCCAGCACCGTATTAGGTAAATTATCTTGCAGGGAAGGAGCAACAAAAACATCTGCTGCAGCATAAACCAGGGAAAGGGAAATGTCATCAAATAGCTTACCTAAATAATGAGTTTTAAAGCCAAAGTTAGGCACATTTTCGGGTTGGGATGCGCCAAAAATAACTAACTCAATATTTGTTGTTTTTTCCCGCAATTTTTTTAATCCCCCCATCAGTAAATCAAACCCTTTACGGTTATCACTTGTTGCATTAACTGCTCCAAACAAAACTAGCTGCTTATCTGGGGATAATCCTAGCAGTTTTTTAGCAATTTTTCGCTTAATTGGTTGATATTTTGCCAGCTCCAAGCCATTAGGAATAACTTCGACTCGAAAACCCTGAAAAATAGAGCTAGCCCTAGCACATTCTCCCAACCAAACACTTGGAGTTACAATAGTCATATTTACATTTTTCCATGCTCTCGCTTTTCTTGCCCAGATCCAACGGGAAAGATCCCAATTTTGTGTACTATTTAACTGGGGACAAGCGCCACAGGATTGCAAAAAGCGATCGCATGCTTGAGTATAGTGACACCCCCCAGTAAATGCCCACATATCATGCAAAGTCCACACTATCGGTTGTTGCAACTTTGCCAGAGTTTCTATTTGTAAGTAACCCCCACCCACCCAATGAAGATTAATAATATCTGGAGCTATTTTTCTGATTTGGGCAGCAAGAATATCTGGTCCCCAACCACTAGAAAAAGCAGTTTTCTCCCTCTTTTTATACAACAATTGGGGCAAACCATCCAAAGTCGGCCCTAAAGTTATGAAAGCTTTAGCCAATTTTCCTGTGGGTGAAACAACCGTAAAATCATCCCTATTTTTCTGGCCCACCAACATCTTTACCTCAGCCCCAGAGCCACGCAAACCTTCATGTAGCCAATAAGCTGCACGAGCTGCACCACCCCGACTGTCATACCGACTAACCAAGCATATTTTCATGTTGATCTTTCCAAGCAAAAATATTTAGCTGCATATCAAAACCCGCTGGAGCTTTTGCATGGCAAAACCCCGAATGATTATGCATCACATTACTAATATTCACCCGAAAATCCGCCTCTGACAAGATACCTAATATCTGATTGAGACATTGTTTCCGTCCCACTTTTGAGTGATATTCAATAAAGATATAATTAATTTTCTCTAAAAAACCTTCACAGCGAGGCAAAACAAATTCTTCCGACCCTTCTATATCCATTTTCACCAAATCAAACTCACTATTTTGCAAAATTTCCCCAATATCCACCGCCTGAATTTGAATAATATTGGGTTCCTCTCCCTCTGCAATATGGCCTGCATCCGCCCCCTCAGAAACAAAATTTACTATTGTATTTTCATGCCAAACCGCCTTATTCACCAATTTTACATCATTATAACCATTACCATAGACATTTTTTTCCAAATATTTAAATATTTTCGGATCTGCCTCAATCGCAATTATTTCTGCCTCTGGATATATATGTTTAAAAAATAACACACTTAAGCCTACATTAGAACCCAAATCTAAAATTTTTTTCTCCTTCTTGTCCGACCTAACCTCATATATTCGCTCCAAAAAAATCTCTTTATATGAACCAAGAAAAGACTTAGAATCAGGAATTAATAAATCCCAGCCATTGAGCTTAATCTTACAATCATGGTAACGCGGGACTCTACCTATTTGGGAACAGAGCTTACTATAGGTAAAATAATCCCTATTCCTTACCATGTTGTATATATGTTTTAACGGTTCAACAATTATGGGTCTGATAATTCCACTCATTAAACTTGCTCTGATTTAAATCTTAAAAAGCTTTTTAGTTTTCCTGACAATCCGCCGCATAATATTATGATTATCAAAATGATTTCTTTGAGTAAAAGCATCAGCCTCAGTCTGGCGAATTACTAGAGGAGGATGCTGTAAAGGAAAACCCATTGCTTGGACCGGAAGATTAGCAGAATGATTCCCACTATCTTTAGTATGAGTTGCTTCTGGCCCAAAACCAATATTACTCACTAAATTGACATCAGGAAGAATAGTTAAACCACTTTGAACCCAACAAGCAAAAGTCCATTGAAAGTCCCAAGTATCAATTTCACCAGCATAAGTTTTTTGCAAAATATTACTCCAGTATTTTATAGCCTTACTATCTTCTAAAATACATCTTAAACCTCCTTCATCCCGAATTTTTGGCCAAAGTTTCATCTCCATATCATAATACTTCCATGCCCTTCTCCAAGTTGCCCAGCCCCAACAATGATTGTAGCGAGAAAAGTAATAACTATACTCTGTACGCTGACGACCAAACTGATAATTATCCCCAGAAATTACCATAATCCGTTTGTCATCCCTATAATAGTCGAGCAATTCTTCACAAAAGCGAAAAAAAGTAGGATGAGGCAGACAATCATCCTCCAAAATAATCGCCTCCTCTACTTGAGTAAATACCCAACTCAAACCACTAGCAACCCGACGCTTGCACCCCAAATTAACATCCGAGTATAATGTGCGTACCTCACATTGCCAATCCACTTGTGCAATAATTTTACGAGTAGCAGCGCATTTTTCCGCTTCACCAGGTTTATCTTGACGCGGCCCATCAGCAACCACCATGAGTAATGGGGGTTTCGCCTCACGGATAGCTTCAAACACCTTTAAAGTTGTATCAGGTCGATTGAAAATCAGAAACGCAATGGGAGTCATTGGTCATTAGTCTAAGCTCATTGGTCAATAGTTATAATATCTGATACTAAGGACTGTTGATGGTTGATAGTTGATGGTTGATGGACTAAGGACTAAGGACTAAGAATAATGACAAAAGTACTTTACACGCTCAGACAAATATTACCTCAAAATTTCAAAGAAACCATTTTTGATACCAGGAAAAATCTCATTTATTTCTTACCCTTTGCGGTAAAATACCAATCAAAATCCATCAATATTTATCATTGCTGTGTCCATAAATCAGCCAGTCAATGGCTCCAATCCCTCCTATTTGACTTTAGAGTTTATCAATATTCAGGACTCAAAGCCTGTAGAAATACAAAAATCAAACATGGAGGTTATCTGCCCACAGAATCAGCCAGTGAAAAGTTTCCCGAACATACTATAGCTGGCTCACTGCACATTAGTTATGATAACTTTCAAAAAATCCCCAAACCAGCCCATTACAAAGCTTTTTTTGTTATGCGCGACCCCAGAGACATAGTTGTATCAGATTATTTTTCTTTAAAATATTCCCATGTTCCCAATCCTGGAGTAATTGAAACTAGAGACAAACTGAGTACAATGGATGAAATAGAAGGCATAATTTATGTCTTAAATCGCATCCATCAGCGACGTTTATTCACCGCATTAGACTCATGGATAGATGCAGCCAAAAAAGATCCAAATATCTTATTATTTAGATTTGAAGAATTAACTGCTGTTGATAATTTTGCCGTGTTTAAAAAATTATTGGCTCACTGTGACATTGCTATGCCAGATCAGGTACTTACTTCTTTATTAGAAGAATATCGCTTTGAGAAATTAACTGGCCGTCAGCAAGGAAAAGAAGATAAACGCTCCCATTTACGCAAAGGAATCCCAGGTGATTGGCAAAATTATTTCAATGAAACAATAAGCTCAAGATTTCAAGAACTAACAGGAGATCTTGTTCATCGTCTAGGATATGGATAATTGTTGATTGTTGATTGTTGATTGTTGATTGTTGATTGTTGATTTATTTTTAACCATGAACCATCAACCATGAACCATGAACCATGAACCATGAACCATGAACCATGAACCATGAACCATGAACCATGAACCATGAACCATGAACCATGAACCATCAACCATGAACCATGAACCATGAACCATGAACCATCAACCATGAACCATCAACCATGAACCATCAACCATCAACCATCAACCATGAACCATGAACCATGAACCATCAACCATGAACCATCAACCATGAACAAACTAAAATACTCAATCATCTACGCTCTAATTTTTCTCCTAACTTTCTTAGGAATCCAATTTCTCCCCCTAAAAATACAAGCAGTGAATCCCCCTAACAATCTCAAAATATTTTACACCCAAATTGAAACCGACAACCAAGAGCAACTACAGCAAATCAAACGCCTCGGTTTTGATACAGTATTACCTCATTATAATTTAAATGAGACTACCGACCAAATGAGCCAAGATTTTCTCGCCAACGCTGCGGAAGTTGGTCTTCAAGTCATCTTCCCCAGTTCTCACTATCCCAATCAAGCTCAAAAATTCATTGATAAAATAGTTGCCTGGAATCCCCGTTATCAACAAATAATTATTGGCTGGTATATGGCAGATGAACCAGAACCAAGTTATAACAATATTCCCCCTGCTGAACTAGAAAAAGCCTATCAAAGCATCAAACAATCAGCCAGGAATCAAGGATTTGAAGATACAATTTATATTGGTTTTAGTGGTTTAGCATTAAGCAATCCAAAACAGTTAAATAGTTTAGAAGCTTACAAAAACGCTTATGATGTCGCCCTAGTCAACTTTTATCCCATTAAACAAGGCGAATCGGAATTAGGAACAAGTAAGAATAAATATTACTTAGAAGGGGTAGAAAAAATGGTAATTTTTACCCGTCGGGTGTATGACTTAGCATCAAAAGTACAAAAACCCTGGATACCAGTTCTCCAAGCATTTGGTAAAATTCCCAGTAAACCAGACTGGAAATGGCGCTTACCCACCAAAAGAGAATTTAGTGCCATGTTATTTCAAGTCATGGTGCCACCATTTTCTCATAATGTACAACGTCCCGCAGGTGTTGCTCTTTGGGCATACCATCGCTTACTTGAATCAGAAAATTTCACTTTTCAAGGAGATACTGGTACTAAAAACTGGAGAGACGATGTACTCGGTGATGTTTTTCTGAAACAATATGTGGGAACAAATGCCTCATCTATCCTGTTAAATGGCACAATAAAAGCACAGCCAATTATTGCTGATTACTTAGGCATTGAAGCCTGGCTTCTTGAGTACAATAATCAAGAATATCTCGTAGCAGCAAATAGGTCAGGAATAGCCACCAGAGATGACGGTTTAGAAAAAGATATCGCCAACAATATTGATTCCTATTGTCCAGGAACAAAAAATTTAGTCAGTGATAACTGGACAGAATATCGTGTTGTTTTAATAGATTGTGCTAACAAAACATTGCTAGTCAATGCTAAATAATCTTGGTTTGTTTTGGGGATAATGTTGGGAGCAATTATTCTACTTTTATCTCAAAATAATACTTCTAATTTTCCCCAAATAAATCAGATTTTGCTGCCCCCGAAAAGGAATAAATAAAGCTTTAGTTAACATCAAACCAGATTGAAAAGTAGGACGATAAAGCAGACAACTAAAATGAGAAGAAACTGCATAGGAAATGACAGTAGCTAAAGCTGCTCCCATCCCTCCATAAGTAGGAATTAACAAGAAATTTAAAACAACATTACTCACACTACCCAAGGAGGTAGTAGCAAAACTAAAACGAGTCAAATTTTCTGCCATCAACCATTTACTTTGAGCGACTCCCAAAAAAACAAACGGCCCGGCCCAAATGTGTAAAGCTAAAATATTTCCTGCCTCAAGATATTCTTCCCCTAACAAAATCTTCATCAAACCATTTCCACCCAAAGTAATAGGAATAGCAATAGAGAAAGACATCCAAACCATTAAATCATATAACACCTGCAATTTCTGATAATAATCAGTGGTGCTTCTTTGCTTGGCGCGAATAATTGCAGGAAAGACAGAAGCGCAAAATGCCACTGGAACAAAATACCAAATCTCAGAAAACCTCACCGCTGCTGCATAGTTACCTACTGCTTCATTGCCTACCATATTTCCCAACATTACTTGGTCAATTTTCATATAAATAGTAATCATCATCGCTGATAAAATTAACGGCCATGAATCTTGCAGTAGTTGTTTGGCTCTTGAATTACTGAACCTCCAAGCTAACAGTGAACCACCATGTTTTAAGTAAGTAAAATACATTCCCCCAGCTCGGAAAATATATTCTACTAGCAACAACCAAATAAAGGCAATTAAAGGGAGTCTTAGGGCAATAAATATGATTTTTAAAACCGAACTAAAAATCAGTTCACAACTTCTAACTACTGCCATCGGGCCAGAAATAACTTTTGACTGAAACCAAAAATCAATAGCATCAAAAGCTTGAAATATTAACCCCATGGCTATTATTAGGGTCATCCATCTTCCTTGAACATCATCAATGAAAATTAATGATGCAGTACAGATTAAACTAATAGTTATTACCCCACCAATAAGCTTGAGGAAAAAAGCAGTACCAATAATTTCTTCTGTTGCCTTTTCATCTTGCACAACATTACGCACCACGATCGCATCTAAACCCAACTTAGCGATCGCCCCAAATAACCCCACAAAACTAGCACTATAGCTCAGTTTCCCAAAAGCTTCTGATCCCAAATACCGAATTACATAAATGCCGACACTCAGGCTGAGTACCATTCTCAAAACCTTTTCAGCATATAACCAACCAACGCTACGGATAATTTTCCGCAACCCAGGACTCAGTTTTTCCCTCACACCAGCAAATTTATTCAACATTTTCCCTGGGACTTCTTTCTAACTTTCCTAAAATAATTAAACTTCCCACATCTTCTCTTGCATCTGGCAAATATTTTAAAATTACTCCTCTCACATCAGTCAAAGTTGCCTCATCTGCTCCTCCAAGCATCCTACTTACATCAGCCAGATCCTGAGTTCTACTTGCTTGTAGTTTCATTAAAACCAAATAAGGTAATGAGATAATTGGTTGTCCATCAGGTGAATAGTTAGGAGTTGTAACAGCTTTTTTTGTCCAAACTTCATTGCCTTCTAGTACGTCAAGTGATGTTCCATCTGACAAATCCCATTGACTTCCAGGAATATTTAACTCCCTTACTTTTCTACCACCAGCTACTGTAAGTTCTTCATATATTTGTGGCGCATCTTTTGCCAATACTAAGATATCTAAATCTAGAGTGACTCTTTCTGGCATATATAACCGCGTAGCCACTCCCCCAACAATTACAAAAGGCTTTTGTTTGATAATATTTTTTAAATTTGTCACTGGATGCACCCATGTTCGTCTATCTAAAAATTCCAAACTACTGCCAGTTCCAGGTTGAACTCTTTTCATCGCCAGAGCAATAAATTGTCTGCGCATTTGCGCGGTTAATGTCATTTTTCCTCAACCCCTCGCTCGTCTAACCACTCATTGAACAGAGCGATCGCTTCTTTCATTTTCCCCACCACAGACTCCACATTTTCCCCTAAAGCTAACACTTTCTTTTGCTCTAATTGCACACTATAAATATGCACCACCAGATGCCGAAATTTCCGATATTCATCCAACTCTAACAATAAAGAACCACACCAAAGAGGAGGACGATTTTCACCCCCAGTATCTGCCACTTGTCGCAAAAGTTGTTGATGCCAATTTTCTCCCCTGGGTAAACCTCCATCTAAAGTTACAGCAACTCTCTCACTAATGCGCTCACAACCTTTATAAAAATCATTGATATAACTTGCCAATGCTGGAGTCAGTGCAATTTCTGGTATGCTTTCTGCTTGTTCCAAAAGTCGCCTCAACGCCTCAACATTGCGCTCAATGGCAATCATTTCATCCTCAATTAAAGATTTCAAAGCTAAATATTTATTATTTGACATTGGTTTTGCTTGCAAAATACGAGAACGAACTTCAGGATTTACCCCCTCTAAAGATACTAAATCTACTTTCAGCCAACTAGGTGTTAGCCCTTCAATCACAGAATAAGCATTCCATAAAGAATTAGTTGACATTCCCCTCACTGCTAAGTCAAGATCCGATTGCCAATGCCAAGGACTATCACCTCTAACAGAGCCAAATATTATTACTTCTTTTGCCCCATATTCTTCTTTTAGTATTTTAGATATTTTATTAGCTACAGAGAGAGCTTCTTCTCTTCTCTTTTCCAGGAGCAATTGATTATTGGTCATTAAATTAGATTAACTATTTGACTTCTGTAAACTGGATGCGCCTTTCACCTTGTCTAAACTCAATATCAAAAGCATCAAACACATCTTTTCTCCCGATAATCAGATCATTAATGCTCTCATCTTGACACCAAGCAACCGCTGCACTAATTAACTTTTGGTCAATCATTATTTGAATCCTGCGCAACACATATCCAATTTCGCCGCCAATTCCACGAGCAAAAAGTAATTCTTCTTCTTCACTCCTAGTTAGCCCTAATTCCTGACCCATTTGTAAAGTAATCAAGCTAATATCAGCCCCAGAATCTATCAACATCTGACAATCTTTAATTTCATTATGACTTGTACGCAGATTCACAGAATACATAGGCATCCATAGCGATTCTCTTAAACTCCGAATTTTCAGAGTAGGAATAAAAACTTGATTCATGGAACGAGGCACTTGAAAATAGCTAACATCCTCCATTAAAATCTCAGTCAACTTTTCTTGTACAAGTTGTTTAGCTGCTGTAAAGCTATCTGCCACTAAAATAATTTCCCTATCCTTTAAGATAGCTATTATCTTGCCCTCATACAAATCAGAATGCTCATAAATTTCTCCTAACCAAGCTTGCGGTTTCTTTTCTTTCATCTTGCCCCCCTTCACACCACAGCACTGTTCCGATTGCGCATTTCCAAATAAATGAGCAAAGCATTAACATCTGCAGGATTAACACCACCAATTCTCGAAGCTTGACCAATAGTTAAAGGTTTAACTTTAGTTAATTTTTCCCGCGCTTCCATTGATAAAGTCTCAATTTTCATGTACTCAATATCTTTTGGTAACTGACGATGAGCATGACGAGCTATTTGGTCAATTTGATGTTGCTGACGTTTGATATAACCAGAATATTTAATCTCAATTTCCGCCCCTTCTTTTTCCCCTTGAGTAAGGTTACAATTCCCTAAATTATATTTTTCCAAATCCACATAATGGAAACCAGGACGACGCAACAAATCAGCCAAAGTCACAGCACCCTTAATTTTTTGTTGCGTAGCAGCGGCGATCGCCTCTCCCACCGCCTCCCTTTCTTTCACCCTCGTTTCATGTAACCTTTCCTTTTCGGCAATAATATTCGCCTGTTTCCGTTGGAAAAGCGCCCAGCGACGGTCATCAATTAAACCTATTTCCCTACCCAAAGGAGTCAAACGCTCGTCAGCATTATCCGAGCGCAAAATCAAACGATACTCAGACCTACTCGTAAGCATTCGGTAAGGCTCACGTAAATCCTTCGTACACAAGTCATCTATTAAAGTACCGATATAGCTTTCTTCCCTGGGGAAAACAATCATTTCCTCACCCCGAACAAAGCGCACAGCATTTATCCCAGCAACAATACCTTGAGCTGCTGCTTCCTCATAACCAGTAGTCCCATTAATTTGACCAGCGGCGAATAAACCCTCAATTTTTTTCGTCATCAAAGTCGGATAACACTGAGTTGCAGGCAAATAATCATAATCTACCGCATAAGCTGGGCGGAGCATGGTGCAATTTTCCAAACCTGGGAGAGTATGGAGCATAGCCAATTGGAGATTTTCTGGCAACCCCGTAGAAAATCCCTGAATATACAAATCAGGAATATCTCGCCCTTCAGGTTCAATAAAAAGCTGGTGACTTTCCTTATCAGCAAAACGGACAATTTTATCCTCAATACTCGGACAATAACGGGGCCCTTTAGAATCGATATGACCGCCATAAATAGGAGATAGATGGAGATTTTCCCGAATCAGCCTATGAGTTTCAACAGTAGTGCGAGTGAGGTAACAATTCATTTGCTCCCTTTCCACCCAAACTTCTGGGTCAAAACTAAACCAGCGCACATCAGGATCTCCTGGTTGAGGTTCCATCTTGCTATAGTCAACCGAGCGTTTATCAACCCTAGCAGGAGTTCCTGTTTTCAGGCGGCCAGTTTCAAAACCCAAATCATTTAAAGTATCAGTTAAACCCACCGCTGCAAACTCACCAGCCCTTCCCGCCGACATAGACTTACTACCGATCCAGATCCTACCCCCCAGGAAAGTGCCAGTAGTGAGGATAACAGCTTTAGCCGCAAAACAAGTGCCGAAGTAAGTTTGAATACCCACAACTTCATCATTTTTCCCCAGCACCAAATCTGTTACCATTCCCTCGCGGATAGTTAAATTAGGTTGGTTTTCCACAATTGTTTTCATCACCGCTGCATATTCCCTTTTATCCGTTTGCGCACGTAACGCCCAGACTGCGGGGCCCCGTGAAGAATTGAGGAGACGTTTTTGGAGATAAGTGCGATCGGCCATTTTGCCAATTTCCCCTCCCAGAGCGTCTGTCTCATGGGTTAACTGAGACTTAGCAGGCGCACCCACAGCAGGGTTACAGGGTTGCCAAGCAATTTTATCCAGGTTGAGAGTCAGCATGAGGGTACGACAACCCAGACGAGCTGCGGCTAAAGCAGCCTCACAGCCAGAATGGCCCGCTCCGACAACAATAATATCAAAAGCATCTTGGAATTGGACTGGGGATGTTATGGTCATAATTTAAACCTTGAAGGCTTGATGCTTATTTATTTTAGCGATAACAGCTTCGGGCTTGTTGATAAGTGGTCGCACTTTCATTAATTACCGCAGGTTCGGGCGGGTTTGGATTTTTTGCTCAATTGCCATTGCCCAAGGGGCAAGGCCTGCGGCCATCGCCAATGATCAAAGCTAAACCCGCCCCTACAAAAATTGTGTAAATAATGCAAGCTTATCTACTTAATATCCTCTCTCTCAAAAAAATTCTCTCTCTATAGCAATCCTAAACAATAGACTACCAGCTCATTGTCTTTAGGCTAAAAATGCAGTACATCTAATAGAAGAACTCGAACCAAGAGCGGATTTTAAATCTAAGTATGGATTTATAGAACTCGATCAGCAATAATATTATTGAGGACTTGACGGTACGCTGTGGTTCTACTACGCGGTTATCGCATCTCGACTACTTGACTCCGAGTGAAGTGATATCTAAGATGTGAATAATAGATAATAGATAATAGTTAATTGTTATAGAACAACATCAAACCATGAACCATCACTTTGATTTGAGCAAAAGAAAATTTTTAAAACTACAAAAATATGAACTTGTCCCCAAAAAATTGGCCTTTTAGTTTAGATTGGCTACCACAATCCGCTTATTTGGTAGGAGGTACAGTAAGAGATGCTTTACTCAACCGTAAAAAAGAAAATTTAGACCTAGACTTTGTTGTACCCAAACTGGCAATTCAGACAGGACAAAGAATAGCTAAACATTATCGAGCTGGGTTTGTCATTCTCGATGAAGAAAGGAAAATAGCAAGAGTAGTATTTAATAATGCAACTATCGACTTTGCAGAACAAGAAGGAGGAAGTTTAGAAGCAGACTTGCGGCGGCGAGACTTTACCGTAAACGCGATCGCCTATAACCCCTACACCCAGGAAGTCATGGATCCATTACAGGGGCTAAAAGATTTAGAAAAAAGCGTTATCCGCATGATTTCCAAAAAAAATCTAGAAGATGACCCCTTAAGACTATTGCGAGCTTATCGTCTAGCAGCTCAACTTAATTTTACCATTGAACCGAAAACTCAATCAATTCTGCGCTCTTTAGCCCCATTAATAACTAAAGTAGCAGCAGAAAGAGTACAAGCAGAATTAAAGTATTTATTAACCACACCTTTAGGCAGCAAATTTACTGTTGCGGCTACAGAAGATAAAGTATTACAAAAATGGTTTAAAAACGCCACTAAAGAGAAAGTACAGCAATTATCAAAAATAGACGAAGCAGCAGTATGGATGGCAGAAAAATGGTCAGAATTTAGTAATAAATCTGGCAATTGGTATGAGTTAGCCAAATTAGCAACCTTGGTTTCTGAGGAAGTAAAAACAGCAGAATTAGAGTTAATCAATTTAAAATATTCTCGCTCAGAAATTCGTGCTGTTACTACGGCAATTAAAAATTTACCCATACTACTCAAACCTGGCTCAATGAACCTCAAAGAGCAGTATTTATTCTTTTATGAAGTAGGAAATATGTTGCCAATTTTAGCAGTAATGGCAGTAGCTTATGGAGGCGGAAAAGAGAAAATAATCCCCATCATTAACCGTTATCTTGACCCCAACGACCAAGTAGCTCATCCCCAGCCATTAATTACAGGTAATGATTTAATGACAAACCTCAATCTTCCCCCAACTCCAAAAATTGGCAAGCTATTAACTGACATTCAAATAGCTCGAATAGAAGGAAAAATATCAACCCCAGAAGAAGCAATTAACTTAGCTAAATCATTAGTTCATTGATGGTTCATTGTTGATGGTTGATGATTTATGGTTTATGACACTATCAACTATCAGTAGAAGGCAGAAGCAGAAGGCTTGGCTTTTATACAACCATCAACTATCAACTATCAACTATCAACCATCAACCATCAACCATCAACCATCAACCAATGAATAATAACATTGAAATAGAAAAAGAATTAGATTTTGCTGTCTCCCATCGTCGGAATTTTGCTATTATCTCTCACCCAGACGCGGGAAAAACAACCCTCACAGAAAAACTTTTACTCTACGGAGGTGCAATACATCAAGCTGGGGCAGTAAAAGCACGACGAGAACAACGCAAGGTGACTTCTGACTGGATGGAAATGGAACAACAACGGGGTATTTCTATTACTTCAACAGTTCTACAGTTTGATTATAGAGATATTCAGATCAATTTACTGGATACCCCAGGCCACCAGGATTTTAGTGAAGATACTTACCGCACTCTGGCTGCTGCTGATAACGCAGTGATGTTAATTGATGCAGCGAAAGGTTTAGAACCGCAAACAAGAAAATTATTTGAGGTTTGTCAGTTGCGTCAGCTTCCTATTTTTACTTTCATCAATAAACTTGACCGCCCAGGTCGAGAACCTTTAGAATTACTCGATGAAATAGAAAGGGAATTAGGACTGGCTACTTATGCAGTAAATTGGCCCATAGGAATGGGCGATCGCTTTCAAGGTGTATTTGACCGTCGTGAACAGGTTATCCACCTGTTTGAACGTCGCGCTCACGGTAGCGAGAAAGCGGAAGAAACAGTAATAAAACTCGGCGACCCCAAAATTGAACAACTCCTCGAACAAGAGCTATATTATCAGCTTAAAGAAGATTTAGAAATCCTCGAAGAAATAGCCAGCGATTTTAATCTTGAGAAAATCCACACAGGAAAAATGACTCCTGTATTCTTTGGTAGTGCTATGACTAATTTCGGGGTTCAACTTTTCTTAGAAGCATTCCTAGAATACGCAAGCCCACCAGAATCTAGAAAATCTTCAGCAGGGAAACTTCCCCCAACCTACCCAGACTTTAGTGGTTTTGTGTTTAAACTCCAAGCAAACATGGATCCTAAACACAGGGATAGAGTAGCATTTGTGCGGGTTTGTACAGGGAAGTTTGAAAAGGATATGAGTGTAAATCATGCCCGCACTGGGAAAAGCATCCGCCTTTCTCGTCCCCAAAAATTATTCGCTCAGGGGCGAGAGTCAATTGAAGAAGCTTATGCTGGGGACGTAATCGGTTTAAATAACCCAGGAGTATTTGCTATTGGGGACACTATTTATCAAGGGAAAAAACTCGAATATGAAGGCATACCCTGTTTTTCCCCAGAAATTTTTTCCTATTTGAAAAACCCTAACCCCTCCAAATTTAAACAATTCCAAAAAGGAATTAAAGAATTACGGGAAGAAGGGGCAATTCAAATTATGTATTCTACCGATGACTTTAAACGTGACCCAATTTTAGCGGCTGTGGGACAACTACAGTTAGAAGTAGTCCAGTTTCGGCTGCAAAATGAATATAACGTAGAAACAACATTAGAACCCTTGGGATACAACTTAGCCCGTTGGGTGTTAGGCGGTTGGGAAGCGCTAGCAAAAGCAGGCAGAATATTTAATACAATGGTAGTTAAGGATGCTTGGGAGCGGCCAGTGCTGTTATTTAAGAATGAATGGAACTTACAACAAGTAAAAGATGACCACCCAGAATTAAAACTTAACTCCATCGCCCCAGTAGGCGCAGGATTACAACCAAGTTCTTAGTTAACCCATAGCAACCATCGGTTTGGGTGTCATAGGTAAGCCAGACCAAAGGTTGAATATATGTTCAGGGATTGAACCCCTTGAGGTGCGGGTTTTGTCTATGTAGCAACGGGTTTTAACCCGTTGTTTTTCGGAGCCCGTTGATAGTTGATGGTTGATGGTTGATGGTTGAATGATAGATATTAGTTTTAGTTCTTCTTTTAAACGTTCTTTTAAAAACAGCGTAGCCCAGGTATCGCTTATGTGATAGAATTAATCAATCAAGAAAAAAATATAAGCAATGCCCAAATATTTAAACATTAGTGAAATCCAAAACAAATTACCTCAATTAGTAGAGGATAAAAATTCAGAACCCGCAATTATTACTAAGGAAGGAAAACCAGTAATAATTGCTTTTAATATTGAGCAATTTGATGCTTTATTAGAAACATTAGAAATTCTGGCAGATCAAGAATTAATGACTGACATTAAAGAAGGAATTAGACAACTAGAAAAAGGAGAAACTATTCCTTTAGAAGAGTTAGAAGTAGAGTTAGGTTTGATTGAAGATTAATTCATTTATTCATGTCAAAATATCAGGTTGTTCTTACTCAAAAAGCTAAAAAATTATTAACAAAAATTAAGGCTCGTCGAGAACAAAAACTAATTGTAGCCAGATTGAAAAAACTGCAATTTGAACCCGAAAAACAAGGAAAACCTTTAGTTAAAGATTTAAAAGGTTATTACAGTCTTCGTGTTGCAGGTCAACGTTATAGAATAATTTATCGCATTGAAGAAGAAAAAATTATGGTGTTAATTGTGGCAATTGGTATTCGTAAACAAGGAGATAAACAAGACATTTATGAAATCACAAAAAAAATTGTTTCTGAGTTAAAAAATCAAGATTTTGAGCTATAGCAAAGAAAGAGTTGGTTAGGAAAATTAAGATAATAGATCTCTGGCGAAATTACGAAAAACTGTCATCCTGAGCGCAAGCGAAGGATCTCCGAGATCCAACGCTTGCGCTCAGGATGACCATTTTAAGTTTGGACTTTTGCAAGAGGTCTATTTTTACCCAAATACATCCAAGAATTGATTTTAATTTTAGTTTCGCAAAAGGTCTAATCAAATTAACGTTTTATGAGTGCGATTGTTTTTTTTAGTAATTGCGTCCCAGGCTTGTTCGGTAAATTTGCTTGGATCGGTGGGTTGCATTCAGGTGTCACCCATTCCCTTATTCATTAATTAACCTGTTTGAAAGTATCTGAAATAGCGACCATTAAACATCAAAAGATTTAACAAACATTTTGTAATAGACAAACAGGCTAAAGCTCCAATGACATACCTTAACAAAATACGTGATTTAACACAATCAATACCTAGGAATATTGTTGATTTTTCTCAGCCAAGAGATAGAACTTCACCTCCAACCCAAGCATCTTCCAATTTTATAACAAACAAGGAACAAGGGGATTGGGCTGAAGATTTAATTTTTAGGGCAATTAATGAAACCTCTAGCCACTACGTTGCCGTCAAATATGGTAAATCAGATGACTTAATTGCTGGCGATAAAGGTTTTGATGAATTTTATAATAAGTTTCAAGACGAGTTGGATACTATCGGGAAACGACCTGATTTGTTGGTTTTCAGGAAAGAAAACTTTGATACTAAACTTGGTTATAATATTAGCAAGGTTGAGCATTCAATCATAGATAATTATGTCAAAAAAGCTGTTGCTGGTTTGGAAATTCGTTAAGCGTGCATTTCTCCTTGATAAGTATGAAGAAGAAATGCAAAACCGAACTGCAACAAACCTAGATAAAGCCATAGAAATTAAAAATAGAATATTATCTGAATATTTAGACATCTTAGAACATCCAAAGAAAAAGCATTATCTTGAAATCTTAACAACTATTAATGAAAACACTATATATGCTATAGACTTTAGACGACCAAGTTGGAGTGCTACAGATAGATTTGCTGAGTTATCTCAACTTTTTAAAGACCTAAAAGACAACATCAAAATTGTTCAAAAAAGAGATTATTTAAGTATTACTCCAAAAGTAGAAGATCTTAAAGTCGTTTACAAATGGGTAGAAAATTTTAATGTTCCGCATTATTATCTTCAAGTTTTCTTTGATAAATCCTATGGTGTTTCCTTTAATGACATATTATTATTCCTTGGCGATCCTCAAAAAGAAGGAGAATATTACGAAATTAGTAAAGATGTTAAAAATCAAAATAAAACAACAATAAAAATCAATACTCGAAAGACGACACAAGTTGCCTATAAAGTTAAAGAACCAGAACATAATAGTGTTAGGAGAGAGATGGGACGGGGCAGGTTACTTTTCTATGTTACTTTTGAAAAAGGAACAGCATATTTAGATGTGGATAATCTAAAAAGACTTTTGAATATAGAAGAGTTTTAGAATGATTTTGGAGAATTTAATGATTTTAGAGAAAGAGTATATTGAAAAAATTAGTCTATCCCACCGTAAAAAATTTGCACAGTTTTTTACGCCAGAGCCAATTGCCCAAATTATGGTTAATTGGTTATTGGGTAACAAGGAATTGGCATCTTTGCTTGAGCCAGCATTTGGTCTTGGTATTTTTTCAAGACTATTTTTGAATATTAAAAAAGATATTAAAATTCAAAGTTTTGATATTGATCCAGTAATTTTTACAATGGCAAAACAAAATTTTAATGGTTTTTCTAACGTAAATTTATTTTTGGAGGATTATCTCTTTAGTGATTGGAACAATCACTATAATGTAATTATTTGCAACCCACCATATTTAAAATTTCACGATTATGAAAACAAAAGAACAGTAGATGAGATAAAATCCAGACTAAAAATAAATTTAAGCGGCTTGACAAACATTTATACTTTATTCCTTTTGAAATCTGTGTATCAACTCAAAGAGAATGGACGAATAGCTTATCTTGTACCATCAGAATTTCTCAATTCTGATTATGGAAAATATGTTAAAGAATATTTGTTAAAATCAAATACGTTAAGACATATTATTATTTTTGACTTCAAAGAAAATATTTTTAGTGAAGTTTCAACTACGAGTGCAATTTTATTGCTAGCCAAAGATAATAACTATAAAAAAGTTCATTTTTCTCTGATAGAAAATGTTCAACAACTACACAAAATATCAACTCTTATTAGTGGTTATCCTCATGTAAATGGAGAATTTACAATAAACAGAGAGGACTTAAATTCTAATATTAAATGGAGGACATATTATCAAAAACAAACAAGCAAGGAATATCATAACTTAATCCCGTTTAATTATGTTGCCAAAGTAGTTAGAGGGATTGCAACAGGAGCAAATGATTATTTTATTTTTAATAAAAGTAGAGCAAGAGAATATCAGATTAGGGAAAATTATTTGCTCCCCTGCATCACAAAATCAAAAGATATAAATAAACCTTTTTTTACCAAAGAAGATTTTCAAGAACTTAGCAAAAAAAATGCTGATATTTATTTGTTTAATGCAGGGAAAAATCCCAGAGACCAAAAAATTTTAAATTACATTAATTATGGGGAACTTTCTGGGGTAAATAAAAAATATTTAACCTCAAAAAGAAATCCTTGGTATTCTCTTGAAAACAGAACACCATCACCAATTTGGGTTGGTGTATTTAATAGAACAGGATTGAAATTTATTCGCAATGAAGCAGGGATTAGTAATTTAACTACTTTTCACTGTATATATATAGTTGAAAATTTGTTGCATAAAATTGAAACAGATTTGCTATTTGCTTATCTATTAACTGATGTTGCCAAACAAATATTTAATGATAATAGACGAGAGTATGGAGATGGGTTAAAAAAATTTGAACCCAACGATTTAAATAATGCTTTAATGTTGGATTTATCTAAATTAAAGGAGGAAAAGAAAAGAGAAATATTAGATTTATTTGCTGAGTATAGAAAATCTGTGATAAATAATAATGAAAATATTTTCTTGGTTGATACAATTGATAAAATTTTCAAAAGCGAATACAAAATCTAAAAATGAGACGCTCCCAATCTGAATGCTTAGTGCTATAAAACCCGCCCCTGTACACCTTATTCTTTAAAAAACTAATAAATTATGCCTTTAAGTTGGAATGAAATAAAAAATAGAGCAATAAATTTTTCTCAGGAATGGGAAAATGAAAGCTCAGAAAATGCCGAAGCTAAATCATTTTGGGATAGTTTTTTTAATGTGTTTGGAATTTCACGGCGTCGAGTGGCAACCTTTGAGCAGTCGGTAAAAAAATCAGACAATAAACAGGGTTTTATTGATCTGTTTTGGAAAGGTGTAATTTTAGTAGAACATAAATCTAGGGGAAAAAGTTTAGATAAAGCCTTTCAACAGGCGATCGATTATTTTCCTGGTTTGAAAGAACATGAGTTACCCAAATATATTTTAGTTTCTGATTTTGCTAAATTTCGCCTTTATAATTTAGATACTGATGAACAACTAGAATTTGTCCTTAAAGATTTTGTTAATCATGTTCATTATTTTGATTTTATCGCAGGTTATGAAAAACGGGTATATAAAGAGCAAGATCCTGTTAATATTCAAGCAGCAGAATTAATGGGGAAACTGCACGATCGCCTGGAAGAAGTAGGCTATCAAGGACACGAGTTAGAAGTTTATTTAGTACGTTTATTATTTTGCCTATTTGCGGATGATACTGGCATTTTTGAAAAGGGAATTTTTCAAGAATATCTTGATTTACATACCCAAGAAGATGGTAGGGATTTAGCAATGCATTTAAACTCCATTTTCCATGTTTTAAATCAACCCAGAGAAAAAAGATTAACTAATTTAGATGAAAATTTAGCTCAATTTCCTTATGTCAATGGTAAGTTATTTGAGGAGTTTTTACAACCTGCTGCTTTTGATAGTGAAATGCGCCA